>NZ_CP027666.1:1787500-2089430 GCF_003008535.1 Ottowia oryzae | reverse complement strand
TGTGAAAGTCGGCCGAGAAGTAGCCGATGCGCAGCTTCTTGCCGCGCGTTGGTGCAACGCTGCGCTGGCCCGCGGTATCGCACTCGGTGCCACGCGCATAGGCCCGAGCGACCGAATGCATGAGGGCGGCATCATCGGCAATCGGCAGAAGGAAGAAGGGTACGTAAACCCCCTCGCCTTCGCGCACATTGCCCAGCAGCTGCGCTATCGGACGCTCGATGTCTTGCCAATCCGCGATCATCAGCTTGGCATACACGCTTTGCGACAAGGCGGCAGGTGTTTCAATGGAGCAAAGCGCAAGGGACTCTATCGCTGCAGCGTAGGACTTGGCCTGAATCAACGCATCAGCCTTCAGCAAAAGTACCTTGTCCTCATTCCCTCGCACCCGAAGAAACCGGTCGAAGTTGAGCGCCGCGGTAGCGTAATCGCCCAGTGAGGCCAACACGACCCCTGCGGCAACCCAAAGCGGCGGGTAGTCCGCATCCAACGCCCTGGCTTGCCGGATGGCCGCTTCTGCCTTGTCCATCCGGCCCGCCAGGCACAAAGCCGTGGACAATCTGGTTAGGCGATCGACACTGACTTCAATCGCACAGGCACGGCTACACGCTTCGACTGCGTCTGCGTAGCGCCTTAGCTCCACCAGAACGTGACCCCGGTTGGCGTGCGCTTGCGCATCGTTGGGCGCCGTGGCCAGGACGCGGTCGACCAGTTCAAGCGCATCGTCATAGCGCTCGCGTGCGATCAGCAGTTTGACCTTCTGCGATTGCGCATCGGGGTGGTTGGGCGCGAGCGACAGGACATGGTCAAAACACCGCTCGGCCTCTGCCGCCTGGCCCAATTCGTTGTGCGCAATCCCTTTGTTGACCCACAGCTCGGCGCTTTGAACGCCGGCCGCCAACAGCGCGTCGACCTCACGCAGGGCATCGGCTGCCCGCGACGCACGCACCAGCATGCCCACCCTGGCGCCGCGGGCAGGCACGGAGGTGGGCTCCAACGCCAGCGCGCGCTCGACAGCCTCCAAGGCCGCTGCGTGCTTGTCCAGCTGCGACAGCGCCATCGCCAGGTTGATGAGGGTCGGCACATGGCGCGGATTGGCCCGCGCAGCCTTGCTCAGCATCGTTTCCGCCAGGCGCATGTCGCGGGCCTGCAGCGCCAGCGTACCCAGCAGATACAGCGCCTGGGCGTGTGCGGGCTGGCGCGCCAGCACCTGCTCATACAAAGCACGCGCTTGGCCGAGCTGGCCCTGTTGATGCAGGGCGAATGCCTGATGCAGCCACGCATCGACGCTACCAGGCGTTAGAACGGAAGACTTTCTCATGGGTGATCGCGCGCCAGGGCCGCGACGGGTTCAAGCAAAGAAAGGGCTATTGTGCCCAGCCGGCGGGGCGCGGAAGGGCATCGCTGCCCCCCTGCTCGAGTGACTGGCTCAGCAAAATCCAGGTGCGGCCCTGCCGCCTGGCGGCTTCAGATCAGCGCGCAGAGCATGGCCGCGCAAGTAGCCAAGGTACCCACCAGCACCACGCGCGAGCCGATCGCGCAGGTGCGCAGCGGGTCGCTGGCTTCGGGCGCTCGCGCGCCAGCGTTCAGCGTGTAGACGTCCGGCTTGCGCAATTGCACGCCCAGCGCCAGCGCCATGGCGGCCATCGGCCAGCCGCTGTTGGGCGACGGCGTGCGCGCTGCTTCGCTGCGCAGGCGCGCGCCCCCGCGCAGGCCGCCCACCAGCCAGATCAACGCGGCCGTGATGCGCGCAGGTATCCACGCCAACACATCGTCGGCGCGCGCCGCCCACTTGCCTGCGTACGCCCAAACGCGCCCGCCGCGCTCGCCCGGATAGCCCCACATCGCGTCTGCGGTGTTGGCAAAGCGAAACAGCGCCGCGCCGGGCAGGCCCAGCAGCGCAAACCAGAACAGCGGCGCCACCACCGAATCGTTCAGGTTCTCGGCCAGGCTCTCGATGGCGCTTTCGCGCACCTGGGTGGGCGACAGCGCCGCCGTATCGCGGCTGACCAGGCGCGAGAGCTGGGCGCGGCCCGCGGGCAGAGAATCGGCCAAGGCACGCTCAACGCCCAGCACCTCGTCGTGCAGCATTGCCCACGACAACAGCGGCTTGAGAAAGAGGCCCAGCGCCAGGGCGGCCAGCCACTCAGGCTCAGTCAGCACCCAAGCCTGAAAAAGCCAGGTTACTACAACAATGATAGCTGCCGCCGCACACCAGGCCAGCGCTGCAGCCCAAAACACCTGTGAATCGGACCGCACCTGAGGCGCCCCCACGCGGGGCGCCAAGCGCTCGCCCGCCCACGCCAGGTAGCGCCCCATCCATACCACCGGGTGCCAGCGCAGGCCGGGCTCGCCCAGCAAACGGTCTACCGCGATCGCCAGCGCCGGGGCGCAAGCCAGCAGCACCGCCTGGGCGGAATCGCCTGGCATCCCGCCGCCCCAGCTCAACGCCATGGCTGGGCGGCGAGATTAGGCAAGCGGAGGTGGATGGGGGCAAGCACGGGCATGGGCGGATTGTCTCTTAGCGCCTGCGCAGTGCTGGCTGCGGCCTCAGCGATGCCTCACCAAGGCGGTCGCGATGCCCGCGCGCCTTACCGTCGGGCCACACGGGCGCTGGCCCACGCGCACCCTAAGCTCGTGGGCCGTTGGCAGACGCGGCCGCCCGGGCGCGCTGAACAAGTTGCTCGTCAGTGCGGCCCTTGCGACCCAGCGGAATGCCAAACAATAAACCTGCCAGCGCGACCAAGCCGGACAAAACCAGCAGCGCGACCGCCCAGTCCACCGACATCCACCGGAAAGCCAGTGCCACCGCCGCGCACACGCACAGGAAGATGAAGGGCGCCGTCCAGGCCATGACGGAAAAACTCTGCACCTGCACCTGCTGCCCGCACGCTTGGCAGGCCACGGGCTGGTCCCAACCCGCCATGGTCAGCCGCCATTTGCGCCCAGCCGACATGGCCTGCAAGCCGCAATGCGGGCAGCGAAGCCGAAACGCATTGGCCAACAAGGTGGCCGGTCCGCCGGCGGTCATGGGCACTGCGCCGCGTCAGCAAGCGCCTCGGCGGCTGGCATCGGGGTGGCGATCTGACTCATCCAACCATTGTTCCACGGCCAAGGCGCGGGGCGGCTTTCAGGGCGCCAGCGTCGGGATCTGCAGCACCGCAAGCTGTGCTTCCAGTTGCGCGATGGACTTCGGCCCCCGGTCCCCAAAGCGCGTGAACCATGGGCGGCTGGCAATGTCCGGCACTTCCAATCGGTCGCTGTCTGCGGTCAGCGGGAGGCGGGAAGGATCGCCATCGAAATCGTCCGCCGTGTGGTGCAGGTTGTTGCGCAGTGCAGCCAGTTGGTCTGCCGACATGCCGTTGATCCAGTTGACCAGCTTCTGCTGTTGCTGTGGGTCTTCCAGCTTCATGCCCTTGAGCTGCGCGTAGCGGCTGAGCAGTGGCACCACGCTGTAGCCTTCCCCGCTCTGGTCGGTCAGTGCGCGGGCACCTTGCTCGGTCAGGCCGGCGTGCTGCAGAAAGCGCATGGAGGTGCCGCCGTCGCTGTCTGGCTCGTGTTTGCGCGACTCTTTCACCCCGCCCCAGATCGCCAGCCCGGCAGCCGAGATGCCCACCAAAGCCAGGCCCGCCCAACCGACCGGCCCGGTGAACAGCGCGGCCATCACACCCCCGGCGGCGCCTGCGCCGTAGAGCCCCGCGCTGGTGTAGTCGCCGCTCTGCGCGGACTCGGCGGCAGACCACAGATCGAACACGGCCATGCCCGCGCCCAGCAGGCGGCCCACCAGCGAGGACCCCGCCTTGCCCAGCACCGAAGCCTCGTCCAGCTTGCCCATGCCCACGGCCAGCTCCAGGCCCTTTTGCGTCATGCCAAGGCCGTCGCCCGTCAGCTTGCCAGCTTTTCAGCGACGGGTCGTTCACCACAGCGGTGGCAGACGCCATCATGCCCACGCCGCCAAGCAACATGCCAACTCCGCGCAGCACCTGCCCCGAGACGGTGCTCTTGTCGAACGCCTTCAGGCCTCGCTTCGAATCTGCCGGGTCAAACCCCAACCGGCCTTCGACTTGGTCTCCGATGGCTTCCAGCTCGGTATTGAGCGTGCGCATCTTGCGCGCGATATCGTCGGCGCTGTCGCCGGCGCTGGGCATCGACTTGGTCAGGGCATCTGTGGCCTGGTCCATCTCCTTGGTCGACACACCCAAAAGTTGCGCGAGGTTCGAGTTGCGCAGCTTGCTGACGGCGTCGCGCGTCTTTTGCACGCTGGCCGGGTCGTTCGGGTTGAAGGTCTCCAGTTCGCTCAGCACATTGCGCTTCACGAACTGCGTGGTCAGGTCTGTCAACAGCTTGCGGCCGGTGTCCAGCAGTTTGGCCGAGCCCTTCACCGTGGGGTCGGCAAAGAAGGCCAGTAGGCGATCGCCCTGCACGCCTTTGAGCAGCTCGGGGTTTTTCTCCCACGCCGTGTTGAGGGCCAGGCTGCTGGCCGGGTCGTTCAGTGCGGCGGTCAGCGCTTCTTCTCGCCCCGGCGTACCCGCGGGCAACTGCTGCAAGGCCAACAGTTGCTTTTGCAATGTCTCGCCCTGCGCCGCCAGCGTGTTCTGGAACTCCTTGCCCTTGGCGTCCCAGTCTGGGCCTTTTTCCTTCGTGTAGTCGGCAATCGCTTGCTGCAATTGCTCCGGCGTCATCGCGCCGCCGTGGTTCTGCACCAGCCAGCCCAGCTCATCGACGTGCGCGCTGTATGCCTTGGCCGTATCGGCGATCTGGGCGCAGTACCCGGCCGCGCCGTCGTAAGCCTCTTGCAGCACGGTGGCCGCATCCACCTTGGCGTGTTTAGCCAGCGCCACCGCATACGCGGGGCTGCCGCCGCCCGACACATGCAGGCGAATCGCATCGCGGGTATACAGCCCCAGCTGGGCGACCTTGTCCAGGTTGGCCTGGCCTGCGGGCGTGTCGGCGCCGCGGTCCAGCACCTTGAGCAGGTTGGCCATGCCTGCCTGCCCCAAGGGCTGGCCGCTGACTTCGGCGCGGTAGTCGTTGACGTACTTCTCAAGCGTTGGAATGGCTTCGCCGGTCAGCTGGGCAGCCAGCGCCGGGTCCACCCCCTGGGTCAGCTGCTCCAGCCGCTCCATCGTCACGGCGCCGGGCGCCTGCTGGCCTGCGGCGTTGAATTCCTCTCGCGCCTTTTCGTCGGCTTGGCTTGCGCTGCCACCAGCCAGCGGCTCGGTGGCCCACGCCGCCGCGTCCTGGAAGAACTTCTTGCCGCCTTCGCCGTTCAGCACGGCATCGCGCACTTCTGGCGGCGCGCCCTTGAGGCGCTGATTCAGCTCGGCCACCTGCTTGGGCACATCGCCTGCACCGCGCGCCTGCTGGATCAAGGTCTGCGCCTGGCCGGCGGGGCTGGCGCGAAAGCGGTCGCCCGCGAGGCTGGTCAAGGCGCCCTCAAGGCGCTGCGTGGCCAGCGGGTCGGACTGGTAGCGCTCCTTGATCTGCTGGCCAGCCCTTTGATAGTCGTCCTCGGTCGGCTTGGTGCCACTCGGCAGCGCGCCTTTCACGCGTTCGTCCAACTCGCCCTGCACCGCCGTCTTGAGCTTGTCGGTGGCGTGCTGAACACCCTGGTACACCTCGGTGCGCACGCCGCCGTTTGTGCCGGAGGGCAATGCGTCGTAGGCCTTTTGCGCGCGCTCAAGCTCGGCCGCCGCGTCGTCGGTGCCTTGCACCTTCTGCTCCAGCGGCGTCGCGGGCCGTTCGGCAGGCACCCATAGTTGCTGCCCCACGCGGATGCGATCGGGGTTGGGAATGCGGTGGCGGTTGGCGCCGGCGATGTCCTGCACATTGACGCCCGGGTGCTCGCGCGCCAGCTCGGCCAGCGTCTGACCCGGCTCGACCACGTCGGGCGTCGGCTCGCGCCCATAGTCGGCGCCCAGCGGCACGTTGATCTTCTGGCCAATCTCCAGCTGGTCCGGCCCGCTGAGCTGCGGATTCGCCGCCTGCAGCAGGGGCACCGTGGTCTGGTAGCGGCGCGAAACCTCAGTCAGCGTTTCGCCTTGTTCCACCTCGTGCACGACGTACCGCTCTGGCGGCGGGACTTCCGTCTTGCCCTGGTGCAGATCAGGTTGCCGCACGGCTGGGTCCACGTCCTTGCGCGGTGGCGGGGGCGGCGATGGTGGCGCAGGGGTTTGCTTGACAGGAACTTGCGTGACGGTCGGGCCCATGGCGGCTTCCCAGGTTAAGACACGTACTGCGCCAGCTGCGCGGTGCGCCTCGTCCGTCGCACTGGCAAGGCAGCGGCGGATGTCGAGGCTTTCAGTCTAGGAAGAACGGCCGTGGTTCGTAAGCTGGTGCCGTTCCCATTGGGATCGTTACCAGCCTATTCGTCATCACACTGTCATGAACCGGTGGAGCGCATTGCGCACTCGACCGGAGATGCTGCGAGTTGCTTCACTATCCATAGCACCCAGCGCCCGTTCAGCAAGCGCCAGAGGCATAAATCATGGGGAAATCCGCCGACTGCGCCCCGGCGCCAGGCAAGCTGGCGCGCCCTATCCCCTCACTGCCCGAACGGGCGCTGCTGCGCGCCAGCGGAATGCCCCGCGCCGCAGGCGCCCGCTCATCAAACGCCCATGCCCGGAACACCCGCGCGGCTGCTCATGCCCAGGCGGTCAAACAGCGCGCGGTCGGCGGCCACGTCGGGGTTGCCGGTGACCAACAGCTTGTCACCGTAAAAGACCGAGTTGGCGCCCGCCAGGAACGCCAGCGCCTGCACTGCGTCGCCCTGCTGCTGGCGGCCGGCCGACAGGCGAACGCGGGCGGTGGGCATGGTGATGCGGGCGGCAGCAATCACGCGCACCCATTCAAAGGGATCCAGATCGGGCTGCTGGGCCAGCGGCGTGCCCTCCACCTTGACGAGGTGGTTGATGGGCACGCTTTCGGGGTATTCCGGCAGGTTGGCCAGCTGGGCGATCAGCCCTGCGCGGTGGCGGCGGCTTTCGCCCATGCCGACGATGCCGCCCGAGCACACCTTGACCCCCGCGCCGCGCACGCGCTCCAGCGTGTCCAGCCGGTCTTGGTAGTCGCGCGTGCTGATCACCTCGCCGTAGAAATCCGGTGCGCAGTCGAGGTTGTGGTTGTAGTAGTCCAGCCCCGCGTCGCGCAGGCGCTCTACCTGGCCGTCGGCCAGCATGCCCAGGGTGACGCAGGCTTCCAGGCCCACGTCTTTCACCGTGCGCACCAGCTCGGCCACGGCGTCGATGTCGCGGTCTTTCGGTGCGCGCCAGGCGGCGCCCATGCAAAAGCGCGTGGCGCCCGCATGGCGCGCCGCCTCGGCCGCGGCGCGCACTTCACCGCTGGCCATCAGCTTCTCAGCCTTCACGCCGGTGTCGTAATGCACCGATTGCGGGCAGTAGCCGCAGTCTTCCGGGCAGCCGCCGGTCTTGACCGACAGCAGCGTGGCCAATTCCACCTCGTTGGGGTCGAAGTGCTGGCGATGCACCTGCTGCGCCTGCCACATCAAGTCGTTGAAGGGCAGGTTGAGCAGCGCCTCGATCGCATCCACGCTCCAGCGCTCGGCGCCCGCCGCCGCAGGCGCGGCTGAAGGCGCTACGGGGCGGCGCGGATGAAGGGTGATGGGGTGCTCCAGCGAGTCGGCGGTGGAAATCATGGGTAGATGCTCCTAGAGAAAAGCGTTCAGATCAGAGGGCGCTCGCCGCTTTCCAGCGACAGCAGCCATTGCTTGCGCGGCAGTCCGCCGCCGTAGCCCGTCAGTGTGCCGTTGCTGCCGATCACGCGGTGGCAAGGCACGATGACCGACACCTTGTTCTGCCCATTGGCGGCCGCCACCGCCCGCGTGGCCGTGGGCTGGCCGATGCGCTGCGCCTGCTGGCCGTAGCTGCAGGTGTGGCCGTAGGGAATGGCCAGCAGCGCCTGCCACACACGCAGCTGAAACGGCGTGCCAACCAGGTCCAGCGGCACGTCGAAGCGCTGGCGCTGGCCGGCGAAATACTCGGCCAGCTCGCGCCCCAGCTGCTCGGTCAACGCGTTGGCACCGGGGCGGGCAGGCGCCCCGCCGCGCGCGGCTTGCACCTGCGCCTGCTCGCGCGCCACGCCGCCCTGCCCCACGAATTCCAGCAGACACAAGCCGGCGGGCGAGGCAATGGCCAGCATTTCGCCCAAGGGGCTGGCGTAGCGGTGTTCAATCAAGGGCATGGCGGACTGGTTGGCAGGAATCGGGCCAGGGCGCCAGTGTGCCTGGGTCAGTCTTCGATGCCGCGCTGCGCGGGCACACCGGCCTTGAAGGCGTGCTTGATCAGCGTCATCTCGGTCACGGTGTCGGCCAGCTCGATCAATTCCGGCGGGCAGCGGCGGCCGGTCAGCACCACGTGCACGTCCTTCGGGCGCGTGCGCAAGGTGTTCAGCACGTCGTCCAGCGGCAGCCAGCCGTAGATCAGCGGGTAGGTGATTTCGTCCAGCGTCACCATGAAATGCTCGCCCGACAGAATGCTGGCCTTGGCCTTTTCCCAGCCGTCGCGCGCCAGCTGCGCGGAGTGGTCCAGGTCTTTGCTCTTCCAGCTGAAGCCATCGCCCAAGCCTTCGATGGGAATGCCCAGCTGCTCGAACATGCGGTGTTCACCAAAGCGCGCGCTGGGCACCTTCATGAATTGGTAGATCTTCACCGACTTGCCGCGCCCGTGCGCGCGCAGGGCCAGCCCGAAGGCGGCGGTGCTCTTGCCCTTGCCATCGCCGGTGTGCACGATGACGAGGCCGCGCCGCTCGCCCTCGGGCTTGGGTGTGGTGCGTTCAGTGGGGGCGTTTTCGATCTGCATGGGTGTGTGCCTCAGTCGGGTTGAAAGACCCAATGGCCGGTGGAAAAGTCATACGACCAGGTGTCAAAGCCGCTCCAGGCGCTGCGGTAGAACAGGTGCGGCTGGTCGTTGGAATACAGGTAGTGCGGCGCCGCCAAACCGCGCGGCCGGGCTTGCCCCGCCACCGCTTGGTCCGCGGATTCAGTCGGCATAGCCAACGGCCTCTGCAGCCGGATGAGGGTGCGGCGTCATGACAGTCAGCGTGCCCGGGCGGGCGGCCGCGGCGTCGCCTCGGGCAGCGCGACCCATTGGTCGCCCACCTGGTGCACGCTGACGCGCTCGTCAAACGCCGCCTGCAGCGCGCGGTGGGTGTCTGCGCTGGCGCAGGCGCCGTGGTGCGCGATGGCGCCGTCTTTCACGATCAGCAAGTCGTCGGCCTGCAGGGCCATGCCCAGCTCATGCAGCACGCTGACCACGGTGCCGCCCGCAGCCACGTGGGCGCGCACCACGCCCAGCCAGTCGGCCTGGTGGGGCGGATCGAGGTGCGCCAGGGGTTCGTCCATCAGCCAGATGGGCGCCTGCACGGCCAGCAGGCGCGCCAGCAGCACGCGCTGGCGTTCGCCGCCCGACAAGGCGCCCAGGCGCCGATCGCGCAAGGGCCAGACCTGCGTGGCCTCCAGCGCGGCGCGGGTGGCGGCGTGGTCGGCGGCGGAAGGCGGCGCCAGCCAGGCGCGGTGCGGCAGCCGCCCCAGCAGCGCCACGTCGTAGGCGCGCAGGTCTTCGGCACCGGCCTCGGTCTGGCCCAGCCAGGCCAGCTGGCGGGCACGTTCGCGCGCCGGCCATTGCCCCAGCGGCCACCCGGCCAGCGTGACGGGCCCCTGCGTGTGCAGCAGGCCGGCCAACACGCGAAGCAAGGTGGATTTGCCCGCGCCGTTGGGCCCGACGATGGCCGTCCAGCGGCCCGCGGGCAGCACCAGCGCCAAGGGCCCCAATACGGGGTGATTTCCGATGCTGGTGCCCGCTGATTGAGCGCCAACAGCTATGTTTTTCGCAGCAGGCAAGGTCATGATTGCCCCGCGCGCGTGCGGCGGTACATCAGCCACAGCAGGTAGGTGCCGCCCAGCACGGCGGTCAGCACGCCCACCGGCAGCTCTTGCGGAGCGATGACCACGCGCGCAATGATGTCGGCCACCGACAGCAGCAAGCCACCGGCCAGCGCCGACAGCAGCAGCAGCGGCCCGTGTGTAACGCGCACCAGGCTGCGCACCAGGTGCGGCGCCGCCAGGCCGACGAAGCCGATCAGCCCCGCCTGCGCCACCGCCGCCCCGGTGCCCAGGGCCAGCACGGCCACCAGCACGGCGCGCAGCGGCGCCAGCGGCAGGCCCAGGCTTTGCGCGGTGGCTTCGCCCAGGCTCAGGCCGTCCAGCACGCGGGCCGATGCAGCGGCCACCAGCAGCAGGGGCACCAGCACCAGCGCCAGCAAGGCGCAGGCGTTCCAGCCCAGCAAGCTGGTGTTGCCCAGCACAAAGCCCAGCATGCTGCTGAGCACGTCCGGCACCGCCAGGGTGACCAGGTCTTTCACCGCCCCCAGCACATAGCCCACCACCACGCCCGCCAGCAGCAGGCGCAGCGTTTGCTGCACGCCTTGCGCCAGCAGCAGCGTGAGCAGCACGCCGCCCAGCGCGCCCAGGAAAGCCGCGCCGGTCATGCCCATCTTGAGCAGCCAGCTGGCCGATGACACCGGCGCGCCCATCAGCGCCAACAGCAGCGCCACGCCCAGCACCGCGCCCGAGGCGCTGCCCAGCAGAAACGGATCGGCCAGCGGGTTGCGGAACACGCCCTGCGCCACCGCGCCCGACAGGCCCAGCAGCGCGCCCGTCAGCCAGGCGCCCAAGGTGCGCGGCAGGCGGATGTCCATCACGATCTGCCACGCCACCGGGTCTTGCGCGGCGCGCCACAGCGCATCCAGCCCGGTGCTGCCCACGCTGGCGCCCAGCGCGATGGCCAGTGCCGACAGCACCACCAGCGCCGGCCCCAGCCAGCGGCGGCGCAGCCGCTGCGCGTGGCCTTCGGCAGCGGCTTGGTTGGGGCGGCCAGGCACGGCGCTCATGGGGTCAGTTGGCATGGGGCGCAAGCGGGCCCAACGAAGATCGGGCGACCTGTCCGTTCACAAACGCGCACGCAAAGACGCTCAACGCGCCCCCTCGCGCGGGCCACGCAAGCCCTTTTCCACCGCGCAGCGGGCCATCAGGCGGGCGGCCTCGGCCATGCGCGGGCCGGGGCGCACCAATATGTCCACCTCGTCGGGCGAGAAGACGCACATGCGCTGCTCGCGCAAGGCGCGCAGCTGGTTCCAGCCCGGGCGGGCGACCAGCTCGCGCACGCTGCGGGCGCCCACCATGATCAGATCTGGGTCGGCGCGCACCACCAGTTCGGGGTTGATGCGCGGAAACGGCCCCAGCTCTGGCCCGATGATGTTGGCCAGGCCCAGCCGGGCCAGCATCTCGCCGATGAACGACTGCGGCCCCGCCGCGTGGGGGCCACCGGCGGCTTCAAAGTACACGCGCTGGCCGCGCAGGCTGGGCGGCACCGATTGCGCCGCCGCTTCGACGCCCGCGTCCAGGTTGCGCAGCACGCGCTCGGCTGTGTCCAGCTGCAGCGCCGTGGCCAGCCGCGTGGTGACCTGGCGCACCTGGGCGGAGGTGCGCGGCTCCATCTGCAGCACGCGCAGGCCCAGGCCGCGCAGCCGGTCCGCAGCGCGGCTGGACACTGAAATCAGCACCAGATCGGGCTTGAGGGCGACGACCGCCTCCACATTCGGGTCCAGCCCGCCGCCCACCTGCGGCAGCTTCTTGACCATGGCGGGCCAGTTGGAATAGCGGTCCACCCCCACCAGGCGCTCGCACGCGCCCAGCTCGCACAGCGTTTCGGTCAGCGAGGGCAGCAGCGACACCACGCGCAGCGGCGGGTGGTCGAAATGCACCGTCTTGCCGGTGTCGTCGGTCACCTCGTAGGCCCAGGCGGGTAGGCAGACCAGGCAAGCCATCAGGCAGGCGAACAGCCAGCGCTTCATGTCGATCCTTTCAAGCACAGCGGCAGGCCCGCCGCCATCAACGTCACGCGGTCGCAGGCGGCGGCCACGCCTTGGTTCAGCATGCCCAGCGCATCCACGAACTGGCGCACCTCGCGCCCCAGCGGAATCACGCCCAGCCCGATTTCGTTGCCGACCAGCACCACAGGCCCGGCGGCGCCCGCCAGCGCTTCAAAAAAGTGAGCTTGCTGCGCAGGCCAGTCGGGCGCTGGCGCCTTGTTTGGCTCAGCATCTTCGGCGGTGTACGGCATCAGCCAATGCGTCAGCCAGAGTGTGAGGCAATCGACCACCACCAGCGTATCGGCCTGCGACAGCGCCGCCAGCGCGGCGGCCAGGTCGCGCGAGGCGTGCGCGGTGCGCAAGGCGGGCACGCGCAGCGCGCGGTCTTGCTGGTGGCGAAGAATGCGCGCACGCATCTCGTCGTCGTGCGCCTCGGCCGTGGCGATCAGCACCGCCTGGTGCCCGGCGTCGGCCGCCAGCCAATCGGCGGCCAACTCTTCGGCGCGGCGCGATTTGCCGCTTTTCTGGCCACCCAGGATGAGTTCGCGGCGGGCGAAGCGGGCGGTGGCTGTCACGGCGCGCCCCCGTCGCACGCGCCCGGTGGCGCCCCCAGCGAAATCGCCCACTACAGGTTTCATAGCTGCTCGCGCAGTCTGAATGGGCGCCGGAGGGCGATTGGGCTCATCAACGATCAGAACCGGGGCGTCCAGCGCAGGCCCAGGTAGAAGGTGCGGCCGGCGGTGGCGTAGCCACGCGCGAGTTGGTAGTCGCGGTCACCGATGTTGTCGATGCGCGCCAGCAGCGTCCACTCGCGCGCCAGCGTGGCGGTGGCGTACAGGTTGACGGTGCCGTAGCCGGCCAGCTTGTTGGTGTTGGCCGCGTTGTCCCAGCGCTTGCCCACGGCCTGCCATTCGGCGCCCAGCGTCCAGTCGCCCACGCGGGTGTCGGCGTTCAGCTTGAGCAGTTGCTTGGCGCGGCGGCCCAGGGTCTTGCCGGTCTTGGCGTCTTTCGGGTCCTGCAGGTCCAGCGAGCCGCCCAGGTTCACGCCGCCGAACTTGTGCGCGCCAGAAATCGTCACGCCGCGCAGCTTGGCGCGGCCCGTGTTTTCATAGCAGCCAAACGATGACGAACATACGCCGGCGGACCCAAAGGTGATCAGGTTGCGCACCTTGTTCTGGTAGGCGACCACGCCAAAACGGCTGCCGCCTTGGGCCCATTGCAGGCCCAATTCCATATTGCGGGCTTTTTCGGGCTGCAGCGCGGGCTGGCCGTATTCGCTGAAGCGCTGGTACAGCGTGGGTACGCGGAAGGCGGTGCCCACCGCGGCCGTCACGCGCCAGCCAGGCGCGAAGCCGTAGCCGTAGGCCACGCCGCCGGTGCTCTGGCCGCCGAATTCGCTGTCGCGGTCGTGGCGCACATTGACCTGCAGCGTGTGCGCGCCTTGGGTGAAGCCGTAGCCCAGCGCGATCGCGTTCTGGTGGCGGCCCTGGTCGATGGGGCTGTTGGTGAGGTGGTCTTCACGGCGCTCCAGCGCGGCAGTCACCAGATGGGCGCCCGAGCGCCATTCGTTCTGGAACAGGTAGTTGCGCAGCGTGGTTTCGGTGCGGTAGGGGTCGGGCGTGGTTTCGTAGCGCTGGCGCGACTCGTTGACCGACAGGCGCGTGCTGTAGTTCTTGGTCCACTGCGCGGCCCAGGCGGCGCCGAGGGTGCCCAGGCGGTTGTCGCCCACGTCGTTCTGACCCGCTTTGAACCCGTCGTACTGCGCCTTCACGCGGCTGTAGGTGCCGCTGGCTTCCAGGCGGTGCGCGTCGTTCAGCTGCACGCCCACGCGGCCGGTGACGCCGCTGTCGCGGTAGCCGTCGCGGTCAGGGTTGGCAGCGGGGCGGCTGTTGAAGCCGGTGCTGCGCGCATGGCTGAAGCCCAGCGCGTAGTCCACCGCGCCGTTCTTGCCGCTGAAGCCGGCTTCGGCCTTGCGCGTGCCCTGGTTGCCCACGCCGACGCCCACATAAGGCGTGAACGGGCCTTCGCCCTTGCGCGTAAAGATCTGGATGACGCCCGCAATGGCGTCCGAGCCGTACACCGCCGCCGCAGCGCCGCGCACGATCTCGATGCGGTCCACCTGCGCCAGGTTGATCGATTCCCACGGCGCGCCGCCGGTGGATTGCGTGTCCACCCGCACGCCGTCGATGTACACGGCCGTAAAGCGCGTTTCGGCGCCGCGCATGTACAGGCTGGTGGTGGTGCCGGGGCCGCCGTTGCGCGACATCTCGATGCCCGCCTGGCGTTGCAGCAAGTCAGACACGTTGACGGCGCCGCTGCGTTCAACCTGCTCGCGGTCGATCAGCGTGACATCGGCCAACACATCGGTCAAGGGCTGCGCGACGCGGGTGGCCGTGACCACCGTGTCGGGCAGGCTGGGCGCGCTGGCTTGCGCGACGAGCACGGCGTCAGAGGGAACGGCAGAGGTCTGGGCCAACACGGGCAGCGCGCAGGACAAAGCCAGCGGCAAGGCTGCCAGCCGGAAACAGGGCAAACGGTGAATCATGGGATGGGCACGAGAAACACGCCCCTGCCAGCTTCCCCGCCGGCCTATGGGGCAAAACACGGGGCACTCCCCCGCGTTGCCGCAGGCGCGCACTCCCTCCTTGTTGGCCGGTATCCGGGCTGGCGAAGGTCACTTCCGGCACTCGCCTTCCCGGTGGCGCTGCGGATGGCAGCGCGCCAGTGGCTGTGTGAGGCAGAAGCCAGTGCGCCAGCTTCGTGAAAATGAAGCCAGCCACCGTTCGCTTACCGTTGCGGGGGCAGCGCAGGTTAGGCTTGGCGCGCGATGCGCTGGCGCCCTCCTGCTTCCCGTTGAACTGCGCGGGTGTGAACCACCGCACGCGAGCACCAACGAAAGCGATTGTAAGTGCAGCCCCGCCGCGGCCCGGCTATTCACCCGCCTACAATGGCCCCACCTGCCCCGAGCCGCATGCGCGCACATGACGACCCCGCCCCTGATAGAACAGATTGCCGAACGCGTTGAACGCCTGCTCGTACGTCACGAGGAGTTGCAGCGCACCAACGATTTGCTGGCCCAGCAAATCCAGGCGCTGACACAGGAGCGCGATAGCCTCAAATCCCGCCTGCACGCAGCGCGTGCGCGCGTCGATGCGCTGATCGACCGCCTGCCCACCGGGGCCGGCGCTGGCGTGGCCCGCACCCAAAACCCCCACGGCGGCAGCGACAGTCCAAGCGAAGGCGACGTGGCATGAAGCAGATCGAAGTGAAGATCATGGGCCAGGCCTACCTGCTGGGCGCGCCCGACGGTGGCGAGGCACGCCTGCAAGCCGCGGTGCAACGCGTGGATGCGGCCATGTGCAAGATCCGC
This sequence comes from Ottowia oryzae, assembly GCF_003008535.1. Classification (NCBI taxonomy): domain Bacteria; kingdom Pseudomonadati; phylum Pseudomonadota; class Betaproteobacteria; order Burkholderiales; family Comamonadaceae; genus Ottowia; species Ottowia oryzae. The sequence goes on along the minus strand of NZ_CP027666.1, from coordinate 2,074,177 downwards.
GACGGCGGCAAGATCAAGGCACGCGACCGCATCGCCGTGCTGGCCGCGCTGAACATGGCGTATGAGCTGACCGACGCGCCCCCAGCCAACGACGCGTCCGCCGGCAGCGCCGCAGCCTCTGCCGAACCCCAACCGCCCGCGCTGAGCGTGGCCGAGCAAGCCACGCTGGGCGCCCTGCTCTCGCGCCTGGACAAGGCGTTAGGCGACGACGGCCGGTTGATCTGAAGAAGGCGGCGTGCGCAACACACCATCGAGGCTGACGTGCATCACAGCGCTGAGGCGCGAAACGCCAAGCCTGCGATGCCATTTCAGTGTGCAAAGCGCCTGCGAACCAGCGCCGATTCACTTAAAATAGCCCCTGTCTGCGGTGCACGCCGGGCTTTATATTTCCTTGAACCAATGCTCATTGAGCACGGGCTTGGAACATTGTCTGGCCAGCGTGATCATCTCGCGTCAGATGAACCCAAGGCCAGTACTGACCTCGCCCACCTGAACCCCCGGTTCAGGATGACGGCTCGGTGGCATTCGCAGACACCTTATTTCCTCCCGCCTCGTCCCCCGCACGGCTTTGCTAGGTTTTCAATAGCTGCTGCCGCTTGTCGCACCTGCGCTCCGGGCCGATTGGATGCTCAAACCCGCCGGACGCTGCCGTGCCATTCGAACCCCTGATCGTTGTTGAACTGGCGCTGCTGGGCCTGGGCGCGGGCTTTCTGGCCGGCTTGCTGGGCGTGGGCGGCGGCATGGTCATGGTGCCCTTCGTCTCGGCCATCCTGGCGGCGCGTGGGGTCAATGCGGGGCTGGCGGTCAAGATGGCGATCGCCACGTCGATGGCGACCATCATCTTCACCTCGATCAGCAGCGTGCGTGCGCACCACAAGAAAGGCGCGGTGCGCTGGGACATCGTCAAGGGCCTGGCGCCGGGCATCGTGCTGGGCGGCTTGGCGGCCAGCCTGGGGGTGTTTGCGGTGCTCAAGGGGTCGGCCCTGGCGCTGGTGTTTGCCGCGTTCGTCGGGTTTTCGGCCACGCAGATGTTTCTGGACAAGAAGCCCGCCCCCACCCGCGGCATTCCGGGCACGCCGGGGCTGCTGGGCGCCGGCGGGGTGATTGGCTTTCTGTCTGGCCTGGTGGGCGCGGGCGGCGGCTTCGTGAGCGTGCCTTTCATGACCTGGTGCAATGTGCCCATTCACAACGCGGTGGCCACCAGTGCGGCGCTGGGCTTTCCTATCGCCGTGGCCAACGTGATCGGCTACGTGATCGCCGGGCAAGGCGCGCTGGGCCTGCCGCCCTATTCCCTGGGCTACGTGTGGCTACCGGGCCTGGCGGTGATCGCCTGTTGCAGCGTGCTGATGGCACCGGTGGGCGCCAAGGCGGCGCACGCGCTGCCGGTGAAAAAGCTCAAGCGGGTGTTCGCGGCGATTCTGTACGCGCTGGCCGCCTACATGCTCTACAAGGGTGTGACCGCCATCGCGTGATCGGCCGCCCGCCCGACATCAAGCCAAATGCGCCTCCAGCGCCCGCCGCACTAGCGGCAGCAGCTACTTAAACTGTAGCAATTTGATGCGCGGGCGGCACCGCACACCAGGGCGCCTGGTTGTGCACCAGGCCCATCCACAAGCCCCATGCCGACGTGCCCGCCAGCGCCAGCCCGGCCAGACGCATCGCCCACGCATCTCGCCCGTTGACGCCAAAGCGCAGCAGCAGCCAGGGCCCCAGCCACAGCGTGACGCCCGAGCCCAAGGCAAACAGTGCCATCACCATGGCGCCGGCGGGCGCGGTGCCCGCCAAGGCGGCGACCATCACCGCCGAATACAACAAGCCGCAGGGCAGCAAGGCCCACGCCACGCCCATGCCCAGCGGCGCGGCCAGGCCCGCCCGCGCCATGACGCCGCGCACGCGCGCCCACACGCGGCGCGCCCCCTGATCCAGCCAGACGGGCTGGCGTGCGAGGATCAGCAGCATCAAGCCCAGCGCGATGGCGGCCACGTGCACCATGGTCCAAAGCGGGCGCAGCGCGGCCGATTGCACCGTCAGCCAGCCCAGGCCCTGCATGGTGGCCGCGGCGAACGCGCCCAGCGCCGAATAGCCGATCAAGCGCCCCAACTGAAACAACCCGATGGCCAGCGCACTGCGCGGCGCCGCGGCCTGCCCGATGCCGGCGCAGGCCGCGCCGCACATGGCGATGCAATGCGGGCCGCCCGCCAAACCCATGAGCAAGGCGGTGACAGCCAGAGAGCTTTGCATCAGATGATTTTAGAAAAGCGGGCTCGGGCCTGGTCGGCCTGCAGGTATTTGTCGAACACCATGGCCACGCCACGCACGAAGAACCAGCCCGTGTCGGTCACCTGGATGCCCGCATCGTTCAGGGTGACGAGGCCCTGCTCCTGCATCACCGCCAGGGCCACCAGTTCCTTGGCGAAATAGGTCTTGAAGTCGATCAGGTGCGCCAGTTCGATCGATTCGTACGACAGCGCGCCTTGGCACATCAGCGCCATGATCACCGCGCGGCGCAGCAGATCGTCGCGCGTGACAGCCAGACCGCGCACGATGGGCAGTTGGCCCTGGTCCAGCGCGTCTTCATACTCCTGCAGCGTCTTGGCGTTCTGGCTGTAACTGGCGCCCACGTTGCCGATGGCCGACACGCCCAGGCCGATCAGGTCGCAATCGGGCTGGGTGCTGTAGCCCTGAAAGTTGCGGTGCAGCCGCCCCTGGCGCTTGGCAACGGCCAGCGCGTCGTCGGGCAAGGCGAAATGGTCCATGCCGACGTAGACGTACCCCGCGTCTTTCAGCGCAGCCAGTGAACGCGCGAGCATCGTCACCTTGTTGGCGGCGCCGGGCAGGTCGGCGCTCAGGATGCGGCGCTGCGGCTTGAAGCGCTCCGGCAAGTGCGCGTAGGCGTACAAGGCCACGCGATCGGGGCGCAGCTGGGCCATCTGCGCCAGCGTGCGGTCGAACGATTCCGGCGTCTGGCGCGGCAGGCCGTAGATCAGATCGACGTTGATGGATTCGAAGCCGATGCGGCGCGCCTCTTCCACCAGGGCAAACACCTGCTCGGCGGGCTGCACGCGGTGCACGGCCTTTTGCACCTGCGGGTCAAAGTCCTGCACGCCAAAGCTGAGGCGGTTGAATCCCAGCTGCGCCAGGGCCTGCAGGCGCTCTGCGTTCACCGTGCGCGGGTCTACCTCGATGGAGTATTCGCCCCCAGGCACCAGCGAGAAATGGCGGCGCAGCACGCCCATCAGTTCGGCCAACTCGGCGTCGCTGAAGAACGTGGGCGTGCCGCCGCCCAGGTGCAGCTGGCTGACGGCCTGGCCTTCGCCCAGGTGGCGCGCATGCAGCTCGATCTCGCGCGACAGATAGCGCAGGTATGGCGCGCTGCGCTCGTGATGGCGCGTGATGATCTTGTTGCAGGCGCAGTAGTAGCACAGCGACTGGCAGAACGGGATGTGCACGTAAAGCGAGAGCGGCCGGGCCAGCGCGGCGGGGCCGTCACGGCGCTGCTCCAGCGCCTGAACGTACTGCTCGGCGGTGAACGCCTCGACGAATCGATCGGCCGTGGGATACGACGTGTAGCGGGGCCCCGGCACGTCAAACCGGGTCAGCAGATCGGTGGTGATAGCGGACATTGAGGGCGAATGGACGGCCGAATCGGCGATTGAAAGGAAAAGGCGGTGTTACAACCGCTACTTTGACCGACGCACGCCCTCGCGGCCTTGACGCGGATCAACACCGGCCAAGAGCGGCGCGCACGGATTTACCCTTTGTCCTCGTCGGGAGGGCAGCATCGATTAAAATACGTTACATGTCTTTAGCGCCTCCACGCGCGCCGACACCGGCCGCATGACCCCTCAAGCCATCAAAGTCGCCTGCTCCAACTGCAATCTTCGCGAGTTGTGCATGCCGATGGGCCTGTCCGACGGCGATCTGGGCAAGCTGGATGAATTGGTAACTCTGCGCCGCCGCATCAAGCGCGGCTCTGCCCTGTTTTCGAACGGCGACAAGTTCAGCGCGCTCTATGCCATCCGCGTCGGCTTCTTCAAGACCTGCGTGACCACCGAGGGTGGGCGCGACCAGGTCACAGGCTTTCAGATGGCCGGCGAAATCATGGGCCTGGACGGCATCGTGGGCGACCGCCACACGTGCGATGCGGTGGCGCTGGAAGACGCCGAGGTGTGCGTCATGCCTTACGACCGCATCGAAGATCTGTCGCGTGACGTGCCGGCCCTGCAGACGCATGTCCACCGGATCATGAGCCGCGAAATCGTCCGCCACCATGGCGTGATGCTTTTGCTGGGCAGCATGCGCGCGGAAGAGCGCCTGGCCGCCTTCCTGCTCAACCTGGTGCAGCGCCTGCAGGCGCGCGGGTTCTCATCCAGTGAGCTGGTGCTGCGCATGACGCGCGAAGAAATCGGCAGCTACCTGGGCCTGAAGCTCGAGACGGTGAGCCGCACCTTCTCGAAGTTCGCCGAGGAAGGCATCGTCGAAGTGAAGCAGCGCCACGTGCGCATTCTGAGCAGCGATGCGCTGCGCGCTATCGTCAACACGCCTTCCTGGGCCTGATTGGCCCTGGTCGTCAGCGTGGCGACGGCGGCGTGGGTTGCGGCCTGAATCCCCCAACGCCCGATTTCAAGCTTTATCAGGCTCCAGCGCCCGCCCAATCAGCGCGGGCAGCTATCAAAATCATTGCAAAGTGTCTTTGAAGCCGTCTGGCACAGGCAGCGGCATGACGGCGATGCCTTCGTCCAAAAGCTCTTCCGTCTGCTGCGGCGTGGCATGCCCGCGGATACCGCGCGCCTCGCACTCACCGTAGTGCATTTTCCGCGCCTCTTCGGCGAAGCGCTGACCGACGTCCTCGGCGCTCGCCATCACGCGCCGCACCACGTGCAGCCACGCCGCCTGCAGCACCTGCGGAGGCAATGACGCCACGTTGTCGGCCGACCCTTCGCGCTGCACCGATGACCCAGTCGCCGCACCAGCCGATTCCGGTGTGCGCTCGCCGCTCTCGTGCCGCGTGCCCGCCGCACCCAGGTTGAGCCGCGGCGCGCTGGGAAGCTTGGTAACCGTGGGGTCGCCGCACATGGGGCAGGCCAAGAGCCCGCTGGAAAGCTGATGCTGGAAGTCGTCCTCGGACGAAAACCAGCCCTCGAACCCGTGGCCGTGCTGGCATTGAAGATTCAGGACCTTCATCTCACGCCGATGGCGGCCGTTGCCAGTCCAGCGCCCAAGCGCCGCTTTGCACGTTCTGTAGCCACAAGGCGCCAATAAGGGTCTTGGCGTCCGTCACCGTGCCGTCGCGGCACCAGCCCTGCAACTCGTCCAGCGTGGCCGCGAAGACATCCAGAAACTCGCCGGCATCAAGCTGCCGGGCACCCGCAGTCAAGCCGCGCGCAAACCAGATCTCGATGAACTCTGTGGAATAGGCAACCAAGGGATGCAGCACACCGGCGCGAGCCCATTGCGCCGCGGTGTAGCCCGTCTCTTCGCGCAGTTCGCGCTGTGCGCAAGCGAGGCCCGCTTCACCCGGGTCGAGCTTGCCTGCGGGAAACTCAATGATGGTCTGACCGACGGGGTAACGAAACTGCCTTTCCATCACCAGACGCAGGGGGCCCGCCCCGTCGTCGAGCAAGGGCACGATCATCACGGCGCCGGGGTGTACGACGTATTCGCGGGTGGTCACCGCGCCATCGGGCAATTCGACCTGGTCGCGGCAGACTTTGAGGAAATTGCCCTGCACCAGCGTTTGGCCGTCAAGACGGCGCTCCAGCAGCTTTCCGTCAGGCATTTCAACGCCCCTTGAGCAGCAGATAGCGGTAGACAAACCCCGGGAATGCGAAGGTCAGAAACAGCGCGCCGGTGACGGCGTAGAACTCCCAGCCCTGCACCTGGTTCTGCCCCAGAGCCCTTTCCATCGCCATGCCGATGGCACCGACAATGGCATACCAAAGGATGAGCTCCAGCGCGCGCCAGGCCAAGTTTTTGTGGCCGCCCGGCACCGGCAGCGCCAGCATCAGTCGCTGGCTGACGAAGGGCAAATTGGCTGCAATCAGCGCGAGCGCCAATAGAACGGCAATGGACAGACTTTGAGACACAACCGAGGCAGCGTCAGGTGCCCAGCATTTGGACGATGGCGCGGGCGCACAAAGTCATCAAGGCCCCGGGCAGGATGCCGAGCACCAACAGCATGGCGCCATTCACCGTCAACAGCGCGCGCATGTCCCAGGGTGCCTGGATTGGCGCCACCGTCGTGGGTTCGTCGAAGTACATCACCTTCACCACACGCAGGTAGGCGAAAGCGCCGATGAGCGACATGAGGACGGCAAACACCGCCAAGCCCAGATGGACCACATAGCCCGTGCTGATCAAGGCCTGCAGCACCGACAGCTTGGCCTGAAAGCCCACCAGCGGCGGAATACCCGCCAGTGAGAACAGGCAGACCGCCATGATGGCTGCAAAGAGTGGGCTGCGTTGGTTCAAGCCGGCCAGATCGCTGATTTCCTCGCTCTCGAAGCCTTCGCGCGACAGCAGCAAAATGATGCCGAAGCTGGCCAGCGTGGTCAGAACGTATGTCACCACATAGAACATCGCCGAGCTGTAGGCATTGGCCGCGCCCAGCGCTGTACCACCGGAAACGCCCGCCATCAACCCCAGGAAGATGAAGCCGACCTGCCCGATCGTCGAGTAGGCCAGCATGCGCTTCAGGTTGGCCTGGGCCACGGCAACCAGGTTACCAATCAGCAGGGAGGCGATCGCCAGCAAGCCGAACATCTGCTGCCAGTCGATGGCCAGCGGAAGCAGGCCTTCCACCAACAGGCGGATTGCCATGGCGAAGGCAGCCAACTTGGGCGCCGCGCCGATCATCAATGTGACGGAAGTCGGCGCGCCTTGGTACACATCCGGGATCCACATATGGAACGGCACAGCACCAAACTTGAACGCGACGCCGGCCACCACAAACACCAGGCCGAACACCAAAACCTGGTGCTTGATCTGGCCTGTGGCCACGGCGCGGAAAACCGCCGAGATGTCGAGCGTGCCCGTGGCGCCATAAAGCATGGACAGACCGTAGAGCAGGAAGCCGGATGCCATGGCGCCAAGCACGAAATACTTCATAGCGGCCTCGACCGAGGTCACGTGGTCACGGCGCAGCGCCACCATGGCGTAGCCGGCCAAGGTCATGCACTCCAGGCCCAGGTAGATCAGCAGGAAGTTGTTGGCCGAGATCATCACGAAGACCCCGAACAACGAGAACAAGCTGAGAACGTACCACTCACCGCCGCGAAGCATGCCACGCAGGCCAACATACGTGCGCCCGTAAACGAAGGCGACCGCCACAGCCACAGCAGAGAAGCATTTCAGCCAGTTGGCCATCTGGTCACTGACGACCAGACCGCCAAAGCCATAGATGGTCTGGCCGGCAGCGGCGTTCATCCCGGTCAGCGCAATCAACACGACCAAGGTCAACAAGGAAAGGACGTAGGCAACGATGCGCCCGCGGCTGCGGTCAAACAGGTCCAGCAAAGCGATGGCGCAAGCCATCACCAGAAGCACTACTTCTGGATAAATCGCCACCCAACTGAATTTGTCAATCATCTGCACACCCTCAATTCAGCTTGGAAACAGCGACCTGCTTGATCAGGTTATCGACCGAGGCCTGCATGACATCGGTGAACGGCTTGGGATAGATGCCCATCCAGAGCACGGCAACCGCCAGGACCGACAGCATGAAAAACTCACGCGCGTTGATGTCTTTCAGCTTGCGCACGTTGTCGTTGGTGACCGGGCCGAAGTACACGCGCTTGAACATCCACAGCGTGTAGGAAGCGCCCAGAATCAAGGCGGTAGCGGCCAGCAGGCCAATCCAGAAATTGAACTTTACGGCGCCCAGGATCACCATCCATTCGCCGACAAACCCAGCGGTGCCGGGCAGACCGCAGTTGGCCATAGCGAACAGCAGCGCGAAGGTGGTGAACCGGGGCATCTTGCTGACAACGCCGCCATACGCGGATATTTCACGCGAATGCACGCGGTCGTACAACACCCCAATGCTCAAGAACATGGCACCCGAGACGAAGCCGTGCGCAATCATCTGCACCAAGCCGCCGCTGATTCCGAGGTCGTTGAAGATGAAGAAGCCCAGGGTCACGAAACCCATGTGGGCAACGGACGAATACGCCACCAGCTTCTTCATGTCCTGCTGGACGAGCGCCACCAGGCCGACATAGATCACCGCCACCAGAGACAGACCGACCATCAGCCACGCCCATTCGCGCGACGCATCCGGGAGGATGGGCAGGGAGAAGCGAAGGAAACCGTAGGCACCGAGCTTCAGCATGATCGCCGCCAGCACGGCAGAACCACCTGTAGGCGCCTCGACGTGGACGTCAGGCAACCATGTGTGAACCGGCCACATCGGCACTTTTACAGCGAACGCGGCGAGCATGGCGAAGAACAACATCGTCTGCTCGGTGCCCGTCAGCGGCAGGGCGTGCCAGGTCAGGATGTCGAAACTACCGTCGGCACGCGCGTACAGGTAGATGAAGGCCACCAACATAAGCAGCGACCCCAGCAACGTGTACAGGAAAAACTTGAACGCGGCATAAATGCGGTTCGGACCACCCCAGACGCCGATGATGAGGTACATCGGGATCAGCGTCGCTTCGAAGAAGACGTAGAACAGGACGCCATCCAGTGCGCAGAACACGCCGATCATCAACCCCGACAGGATCAGGAAAGCGGCCATGTACTGGTTGACGCGCCGCTCGATCACCTGCCAGCCCGCGATCACCACGATCACGGTCATGAAAGCGGTCAAGAGCACGAACCAGAACGAAATGCCGTCCACACCCAGGTGGTAATTCACGTTGAAACGCGCTATCCACGAGTGATTCTCGACAAACTGCATCTCGGGCGTGCCGAGACGGAAGCCTCTGTAGAGCGGTAATGTGACCAGGAAGCTGACCAGCGACCCGATCAGCGCAATCCAGCGCACCAACTGCACTTGGCTTTCCCGGCCCAGCAGCAGCAGCAAGGCGCCGATCGCAATCGGCATCCAGATGGCAAGGCTCAACCAACCCATTGTCTTTCTCGCAATCCCTAATTAGTTGAGCACAACGAAGTACGTCATGAGCACGAAGATGCCCAGGATCATCAACAGCGCGTAGTGGTACAGGTAGCCGGACTGCATCCAGCGCACCACGCCCGCCATCCAGCCCACGAGCTTCCACGAACCGTTGACGACCAAGCCGTCAATCAGCGCGCGATCACCCACTTGCCAAAGCCCTGTACCCAGCATGCGCGCACCGCGGGCAATGATGTTCTCGTTGATCCAGTCGAGGTAGTACTTGCTTTCCAGCAACTTGTAGACCGGCTGGAAGGCCTGCTTGATCCGCGCCGGCAAGGCCGGGTTGATCATGTACATGTAGTACGACAGCGCCACACCCGACAGGGCCAGCCAGAACGGCATGGTGACAAAGCCGTGCAAGCCCATGGGCAGCCACCCATGAATCTCTTCAGCCAGATGCGCCATCGCCGGGTGACGGGCAGAGTCGATATGAATGACGCCCTTGAAGAAATCACCAAAGAGCATCGGCATCAGCGACATAGCACCGATGAAGACGGATGGAATTGCCAGCAAGACCAGCGGCAGCCAAACCACCCAGGGCGACTCGTGCGGCTTTTCGTCGTGGCCAGGACTATGCCCATGGTCGTCGTCGTGGTGTGCATCCGGGTTCTGGTCGTAACGCTCCTTGCCGTGAAAGACGAGGAAGTAGAGTCGGAACGAATAGAAGGCCGTCACGAAAACGCCAGCAATCACGGCAAAGTATGCAAAACCCGAGGCGGACTGGTGGCTGGCGTGCACGGCCTCAATGATGGAGTCTTTGGAGTAGAAGCCCGAAAAGAACGGCGTTCCGATCAATGCCAGCGAACCAAGCAGGAACGTGATCCAGGTGATGGGCATGTACTTGCGGACGTTGCCCATCCAGCGAATGTCCTGGTTGTGGTGCATACCCATGATGACCGAGCCCGCCGCCAAGAACAGCAGCGCCTTGAAGAACGCGTGGGTCATCAGATGGAACACCGCGGCCGAATAGGCAGAGGCGCCCAATGCCACTGTCATATACCCGAGCTGGGACAGTGTGGAATAGGCGATAACGCGTTTGATATCGTTCTGGATAATGCCCAGAAAGCCCATGAAAAGCGCCGTGATCCCGCCGATGATCAGGATGAAGTTCAGCGCAGTGTCGGAAAGCTCAAACAAAGGCGACATGCGCGCCACCATGAAGATGCCCGCAGTCACCATGGTCGCCGCGTGGATCAGCGCGGAAATCGGGGTCGGGCCTTCCATCGAATCGGGCAACCAGACATGCAGAGGAAACTGCGCCGATTTGCCCATAGCCCCGATGAACAAGCAGATGCAGATCACGGTGACAAGCATCCAGCTGGTGCCGGGCATTGTCATCGAGGCCAATTCGCCTGCCTTGGCAAAAGTCTGGTCGTAATTCAGCGTGCCGGCAAAAGCGACGATCAAGCCAATGCCCAGGATGAAGCCGAAATCGCCAACGCGGTTGACCAGGAACGCCTTCATGTTCGCGAAGATTGCGGTGGGGCGGTCGTACCAGAAGCCGATCAGCAGGTACGAAACCAAGCCCACCGCTTCCCAACCGAAGAACAGCTGGAGGAAGTTGTTGCTCATGACCAGCATGAGCATCGAGAAGGTGAACAACGAGATGTACGAGAAAAACCTGTCGTAACCATCGTCTTCCGCCATGTAGCCGATGGTGTAGATGTGCACCATCAACGACACGAAGGTCACCACGCACATCATCATCGCCGTGAGGCTATCGACAAGGAAGCCGACCTCCATCTTCAGCGAGCCGATGGTCATCCACTCGTAAAGCGTCTGGTTGAAGTGCGCACCGTCCACCATCACGCTCCAGAGCGTCATGGCAGAAATCAGGAACGCGACGAACACGCCCAGGATGGTGGCCGATTGCGAGGCGAAACGCCCAACGCGGTTGCCCCCGAAAGCGGTGCCGAGAATACCGGCGAGCAGTGAGCCAGCCAGTGGTGCCAAAGGCACCGCGATCAGGCTGGCGGCAGAAAGGGTCTGACTCATTGTTCTCGTTAACCCTTCAGCGAGTTGAGTTCGTCGACGTTGATGCTCGACTTGTTACGGAACAGCAGCATCAGGATCGCAAGGCCGATGGCGGACTCGGCAGCCGCCACGGTCAAAATGAAGAACACGAAGACTTGGCCGTGCATATCGCCCAGGTAATGGGAGAAGGCGACGAAGTTGAGGTTGATGGCCAGCAGCATGAGCTCGACCGCCATCAGCAGCACAATCAAATTCTTGCGGTTAAGGAAGATGCCGACAACGGACAGTGCGAACAGAATCGCGCCCAAGGTCAGGTAATGAGCCAGCGTCAAAGTCATTTCTTGGGCTCCTCAGCCACCACTGCCACCGCAACCGGCGCCTGAGTTGCCGCCAGCTTCACCACCTCCATTCGGTCGCGCGCACGTACGCGGACCTGGTCGGAAGGATCGATTTTCTTGGTGTCCTTGCGCTCACGCAACGTCAGGCCAATCGCGGTAATCATCGCTACCAGCAAAATCACCGCCGCAATTTCGATCGGGTACAGGTATTCCGTGTACAGAATTGAACCAAGCTCCTGGCTGTTCGAATACTGAACGACCTGACCAGCTGCATTCGTCACGGTTTCGGGAACGACAGGTGCGTCACCCGCACGGAAGCCGCCGAAAAGCACCACCGCCATTTCCAGCGAGATCAATGCCCCCATCGCCAGGGCCAGCGGGAAATGACGCCAAAAACCTTGCCGCAGCGTGTCAATGTGGATGTCCAGCATCATCACCACGAACAAGAACAGCACCATTACCGCGCCGAGGTAAACCAATACCAGCACGATCGCCAGGAACTCCGCCTTCAACAGCAGCCAGATACCTGCGGCTTGCGAAAACGTGAGCATCAAATAAAGCACGGCATGCACAGGGTTGCGCGCCGTGACCACCCGGAAAGCTGCGAACAGCATGACCAGGGCGAACAGATAAAAGAAACCAGTCTTAACGTCCATGGGTCGTATCTTCTTTGGTGCCCACCGACTCAGCGGTACTTGGCGTCTGCCGCCTTGGTTGCCGCGATTTCGGGTTCGTAGCGATCACCCACCGCCAGGAGCATGTCCTTGGTGAAGTAGAGGTCACCGCGCTTTTCGCCGTGGTATTCGAAGATCGGCGTTTCGACGATCGAATCGACGGGGCAGCTCTCTTCGCAGAAACCACAGAAGATGCACTTCGTCAGGTCGATGTCGTAGCGGCTGGTACGGCGCGAGCCATCAGAGCGCTCACCCGCTTCGATGGTGATGGCCACTGCGGGACACACCGCCTCACAGAGTTTGCAGGCAATGCAGCGCTCTTCGCCGTTTTCATAGCGACGCAGCGCGTGAAGACCACGAAAACGCGGCGACAAGGGCGTTTTCTCTTCCGGGTATTGCACCGTCACCTTGCGGCTGAAGGCGTAGCGCCCGGTCAGGGCCATGCCCTTGAACAATTCCACGAGCATGAAGCTCTTGAGGAAGTCCTTGATAGAAAAAGGTGAAGCAGCTAGGGAAGCCATGATGAAGTCCTGTGCCGTTCAATCAATGCCAGATGTTCCACGGGCTGTTGAGCCAGATGCCCACCAGCACCAGCCAAAACAGCGTGACCGGAATGAAGATCTTCCAGCCCAGACGCATGATCTGGTCGTAACGGAATCGAGGGAAAGTGGCACGAATCCAGATGAACATCGAGACCACCACGAAAGTCTTCAGCGCCAGCCAGATCCATCCGGGGATGAAATCCAATGCCGCTATCGGTGACAGCCAGCCGCCAAGGAACATGGTCACGGCAAGAATCGACACCAGCCACATGCTGGCGTATTCGGCCAGAAAGAACACTGCGAAGCCCATGCCCGAATACTCGACCATGTGACCGGCGACGATTTCAGCCTCGCCCTCCACCACGTCAAACGGGTGGCGGTTGGTTTCAGCAACGCCCGAGATCAGGTAGACCAGAAAAATGGGCAGCAGCGGCAGCCAGTTCCATGAGAGGAACCCCAGGCCCATGTCGGCGAAGCGCCCATCGCCCTGCGACAGCACGATTTGCGTCATGTTCATGCTGCCGGCCACCATGAGCACGACCAGGAAGCAGAAGCCCATGGCGATTTCATAGCTCACCATCTGGGCAGATGCTCGCAGCGCACCGAGAAAGGCGTACTTCGAGTTGGAAGCCCAGCCGGCGATGATCACGCCGTACACCTCGATGGATGTGATGGCCATCACCAACAACAAGCCTGCGTTGACGTTGGAAAGCGCCACTTCTGGGCCGAAGGGGATCACCACCCACGCGGCCAAGGCCGGCATGATCGCCAGCAGCGGCCCCAGGAAGAACAAGCCTTTCGCGGCAGCGGTGGGACGAATGATCTCCTTGGTCAGCAGCTTCACCGCATCGGCGATCGGCTGCAGCAAGCCCATAGGCCCCACGCGGTTGGGCCCGTGGCGCACCTGCATGAAGCCAAGCAGCTTACGTTCCCAGAGCGTCAGGTACGCCACGGCGCCCATCAAAGGCAGCAGCAACACGACGATCTTGAGCATGTTCCAGATCACGGGCCACGCAATGGCGGACCACCACGTCGCCCCGACCAGGTTCAGGCCGGCTTGATAGAGCGTATCGATCATGTCGAAGCTCCTTGACGCGCGTCGGCAGTCTCTTGCAGCGACGGTGCACGACGGACGATGCCGTCCAGTTGGTAAATGTTGACTGGTGCCAACGCCACGGCCTCACTGCGCAACTGAATCCCAGCGCCGGTTTGATTGCTCAGGCGCGAACGATCGACCTGCGACGAAGCACCCAATCCCCCCAGCGCCTGTCCAAGCACCTCTTGCGAGGATTCGTAGGGTGGCTGAACCACGCCCAGCATGTCACCCAGCACCCGCAACACCTTCCACGCGGGCCGGGTTTCGCCGAGCGGCCGCACCACTGCATGGAAACTCTGTGCACGCCCTTCAGCGTTGACGAAAGTGCCGGAAGTTTCGGTGAACGGGGCGATGGGCAACAGTACGTCGCTGATGTCCATATTGGCTTTGAAAGGACTGAGCGTGATCACCATGTCGCTGGCCTGCAGGGGCGCCGAGGTGTCGTAACCCGGCTCGCAATTCAGCAGCAGCACGGCTTTCAAGCCGCCAGCCAGCATCTGCCCGGCGTTTTGGCCGCCGCGCGCAGGCAAGGCCCCCACCAGCTGGGCGCCAACCGTGTTGCCAGCTTCTGTCAGGTAACCCACCGTGGCACCCGTCTGCCGACCGATCCACTGGCTGAGTGCCAGAAGCGACGATGCATTGGGGTGATGCGCAGCCATGTTGCCCAGCAAGATAGCCTTGCGCTCGCCAGACAGCAGCAGTTGGGCAATGGCCTGGCCTTCGGCCGTGGCCTCGCCCTCCACGGGCGCAGCCACACCTTGCGATTGAGCGACACTGGCGGCGACGTTGGCCAGCAGCGCCAACCATTCCCCCGCCTCGCCCAGAGACCGTACAGCCACAGGCATCGCCCAGGCATGTTCATCGCGTAGATTTGCTACCGAAGTGATAGCTGCCACCGCAGCACCACGGCGCGCTGCCTGGCGAATTCGCTGAGCAAACAGCGGATGGTCCTTGCGCAGATTACTGCCCACCACCAAGGCCGCCTGGAGATCGGACAACGATGCGATGGACGTACCCAACCAATGGGCGCCCTCGGTTTGCGCAAACTCAGTGTGGCGCAGACGGTAGTCGATGTTGTCGCTGCCCAGGCCGCGCACCAACTGGCCCGCCAGATACAGCTCTTCCACCGTGCTCTGCGGGCTGACCAGCGCGCCAATCGCACCTGCACCGTGCTCGGCCTTGATCTGGTTAAGGCCGTTGGCCACGTACTCCAACGCGGTCGCCCAATCCACTTCCTTCCATTGCCCGCCTTGCTTGAGCATGGGCTTGGTCAGACGCTGCTCGGTGTTGAGTGCCTCATAGGAAAAGCGATCGCGGTCGGCGATCCAGCACTCGTTCACGGCTTCGTTTTCGAGCGGTACCACACGCATGACCTGGTTGTTCTTCACCTGAACAATCAGGTTGGCGCCCGTGGAATCGTGAGGGCTGACGCTCTTGCGGCGCGACAGCTCCCAAGTGCGGGCGCTGTAGCGGAAGGGCTTGCTGGTCAGCGCACCGACCGGGCAAATGTCGATCATGTTGCCGGAGAGCTCTGAGTCGACGGTGTCGCCAACAAACGTCTCGATTTCGGCATGCTCGCCGCGGTTGGCCATGCCCAATTCCATGACGCCGGCGATCTCTTGACCGAAGCGTACGCAGCGGGTGCAGTGGATGCAGCGGCTCATCTCTTCCATGGAGATGAGCGGGCCCACATCCTTATGGAACACCACACGCTTTTCTTCGTGATAGCGCGATGCAGAGCCGCCGTAGCCCACCGCCAAGTCCTGCAGCTGGCATTCGCCGCCTTGGTCGCAGATGGGGCAATCCAGCGGGTGGTTGATCAGCAGAAACTCCATCACGGATTTCTGCGCCTCTACCGCCTTGGTGCTTTGCGTGCGGACGATCATGCCCTGCGTGACAGGGGTTGCGCACGCCGGCATCGGCTTGGGCGCCTTCTCCACATCCACCAGGCACATGCGGCAATTGGCCGCGATGGACAGTTTCTTGTGATAGCAGAAGTGCGGAATGTAGGTGCCCGCCTTGTCGGCCGCATGCATCACCATGCTGCCCTCAGGCACCTCTACCTTCTTGCCATCGATCTCGATTTCAACCATGTCGATTCTTTCGGACAGCCTCAGACGTAGGCCGGCACCACACAGCGCTTGTGCTCGATGTGGTGTTCAAACTCGTGTCGGAAATGCTTCAACATGCCGCGCACAGGCATGGCGGCCGCGTCACCCAGCGCGCAGATGGTGCGCCCCATGATGTTGCCGGCAACGGAATCCAGCAACTCCATGTCGCTCGGACGGCCCTCGCCTTTTTCAATACGTTCCACCAAGCGCCACAGCCAGCCCGTGCCTTCTCGGCAAGGGGTGCACTGTCCGCAGGATTCGTGCATGTAGAAGTAGGACAGGCGCAGCAACGACTTGACCATGCAACGCGTGTCGTCCAGCACGATCACCGCGCCGGAGCCGAGCATGGAGCCGGCCTTGGCGATGCTGTCGTAGTCCATCGTGCAATCCATCATGATGGATGCAGGCAGCACCGGCGACGACGAACCACCCGGGATCACCGCCTTAAGCTGCCGCCCATTGCGCACGCCACCTGCCAGCTCGAGCAAAGTGGAAAACGGCGTCCCCATCGGGATTTCGTAGTTCCCAGGACGCTCGACGTCGCCACTGATCGAGTAGATCTTGGTGCCGCCGTTGTTGGGCTTGCCACACTCGAGGTACGCTTGGCCGCCATTGCGAATGATCCACGGCACCGCGGCAAAGGTCTCGGTGTTGTTGATCGTGGTGGGCTTGCCGTACAGGCCAAAGCTGGCCGGGAAAGGCGGCTTGAAGCGCGGCTGGCCCTTTTTGCCTTCAAGCGATTCCAGCAGACCGGTTTCTTCGCCGCAAATATAGGCACCAAAACCATGGTGCGCATGCAGCTGAAAATTGAAGCCGCTGCCCATGATGCCGTTGCCCAGGTAGCCCGCAGCACGCGCTTCTTCCAAGGCGGCTTCGAAGCGTTCGTACACCTCGAAGATCTCGCCGTGGATGTAGTTGTAGCCCACGCTCGTGCCCATCGCGTAGGCGGCAATGGCCATGCCTTCGATCACGATGTGTGGGTTGAACATGAGGATATCGCGGTCCTTGCAGGTACCGGGCTCGCCCTCATCCGAGTTGCAGACCAAGTACTTCTGCCCTGGGAACTGGCGAGGCATGAAGCTCCACTTCAAACCCGTGGGGAAGCCCGCACCACCACGCCCGCGCAGCGCAGATTCCTTGACCGTGGCGATCACTTGATCTTGCGTCAAGCCGGCGCCCCCGTCCTGACCCAGAATCTTGCGCAGCGCTTGGTACCCGCCGCGCGCTTCGTAGTCCTTCAAATGCCAGTTGGTGCCGTCCAGATCGGCGTAGATCTGTGGATTGATGTGGCGCCCGTGAAAGCAGGTTTGCACACCGGTGGCGGCAAACTGCGAAAGCACTTGCGAGGCGTTCATTTGGCGCCCTCCGCCTGGTTGAGCTCGTCCACCAGCTGACGCAGCTTGTCGTCGCTCATGAAGCTGCACATGGTGCGGTCGTTGACCAGCATCACCGGCGCATCGGCGCAAGCGCCCAAACACTCGCACTGTTGCAGTGTGAAGCGGCCGTCGGGCGTGGTTTCGCCCGCATGAATCGAGAGCTTGTTCTCGAGATACTCCAGCGCCGCCTGTCCACCCCGCAGCTGGCACGGCAGGTTCGTACAGACAGCGAACTTGTAGCGCCCCACCGGCTGCTGGTTGTACATGTTGTAGAACGTCGTGACTTCGTGCACGGCGATCGGCGGCATATCCAGATAGGCCGCAATAGCAACTTCGCTTTCAGGGCTGACCCAGCCCTGCTCCTGCTGCACGATCGACAGACAGGCCATCACGGCCGACTGCTTCTGGTCGGCCGGGTACTTAGCGACCTCGCGCGCAAAGCGCTCGCGCGTCGCATCCGACAGCGGCGCGGCGGCCGTGGTAGAGGCGTTGGCGCTCATCGATCAATTTCTCCAAACACAATGTCCAATGTGCCAATGATGGCCACAGCGTCGGCCAGCATGTGCCCACGCGACAGCTCATCCAATGCAGCCAAGTGCGCAAAGCCCGGCGCGCGAATGCGCATGCGGTAAGGCTTGTTGGCGCCGTCGCTCACCATGTAGATGCCGAACTCGCCCTTGGGATGCTCGACCGCGGCATACGACTCGCCCGCAGGAACGTGCATGCCCTCCGTGAAGAGCTTGAAGTGGTGGATCAGCTCCTCCATGTTGCTCTTCATCGCTTCGCGCGAAGGCGGCGCCACCTTGTGGTTCTCCACGATGACAGGCCCCGGGTTCGCACGCAGCCAGGTAACGCACTGCTGGATGATGCGGTTCGACTCCCGCATTTCCTGCACCCGCACCAGGTAGCGGTCGTAGCTGTCACCCGTCTTGCCGACCGGGATGTCGAAGTCCATCTTGTCATAGACCTCGTAGGGCTGCTTCTTGCGCAAGTCCCACGCAATGCCAGAGCCACGCAACATGGGCCCGGTCAGTCCCAAATTGAGAGCACGCTCCGGCGTCAGCACGCCGATACCCACCGTTCTTTGCTTCCAGATCCGGTTGTCGGTGAGCAGGGTCTCATACTCATCCACCAAGCGGGGGAACCGTTTGGTGAAGTCTTCAATGAAGTCCAGCAGCGAACCCTTGCGGTTGCCGTTCAGCTCGTCCAGCGCCTTGGCGCTGCGGATCTTGCTGTACCGGTACTGTGGCATCGCGTCCGGGAGGTCGCGGTAAACGCCACCAGGGCGGAAATACGCGGCGTGCATGCGCGCGCCAGACACCGCCTCGTACACGTCGAACAAATCTTCGCGCTCACGGAACGTGTAGATCAGGATGGTGGACGAGCCACAGTCGTTGCCATGCGAACCCAGCCACATCAGGTGGTTCAAAAGGCGCGTGATCTCGGAGAACATCACACGGATGTACTGCGCTCGGATCGGCACCTCGATGCCCAGCAGACGCTCAACGGCCAGGCAGTAGGCGTGCTCATTGCACATCATCGACACGTAATCCAGCCGGTCCATGTAAGGCAGCGACTGGATGTAGGTCTTGTGCTCGGCCAGCTTTTCGGTAGCGCGGTGCAGCAGGCCGATATGGGGGTCGGCGCGTTGAAGCACCTCGCCATCCATCTCGAGAACCAGGCGCAGCACACCGTGCGCAGCCGGGTGCTGTGGCCCGAAGTTGAGGGTGTAGTTCTTGATCTCAGCCATGTCTGGAAAACCGACGCGCCGGCGGGCGGATCAGTGCAAGCCCCCGTAGTTTTCTTCGCGGATCACGCGGGGCGTGACTTCGCGCGGCTCGATCGACACCGGTTCGTAGACCACGCGCTGGCGTTCGGCGTCATAGCGCATCTCGACGTGGCCGGAAAGCGGGAAGTCCTTGCGGAACGGGTGGCCGATGAAACCGTAGTCGGTCAGGATGCGGCGCAGGTCGTCGTGGCCTTCGAACATGATGCCGTACAGGTCGAACGCCTCGCGCTCATACCAGTTGGCGCCGTTCCAAACATCCGTCACCGTCGGCAGAACCGGGAATTCGTCATCGGCGCAGAACACGCGCAAACGGACGCGCTGATTCAAGCTGACCGACAGCAACTGCAGCACTGCAGCGAAGCGAGGCCCTTCCCAGCGCCCGTCCCCGTATGCAGAAAAATCCAGTCCGCACAGGTCGATCATCTGCTCGAACTGGCAGCCCGGCGCGTCGCGCAGAATCAATGCGGCGGCGTGGTAATCGCTCGGGGATACGGTCAATACCACCTCACCCAGGGCGACTTCCACGTTCAGCGCCTTGGCGCCCAGCGCGGCGGCGATAGTGTCCCGAATGGCTTCTGGGGCAATTGCAACATCAGCCATGGTCATACCCGCGCAATCGTGTTGGTGCGGCGCACCTTCTGCTGGAGCTGGATAATCCCGTACAGCAGCGCTTCCGCTGTGGGCGGGCAGCCAGGGACGTACACATCCACCGGAACGATGCGGTCACAGCCACGCACAACGGAGTAGCTGTAGTGGTAGTAGCCACCGCCGTTGGCGCAAGAACCCATCGACAACACCCAGCGCGGCTCGGCCATCTGGTCGTAAACCTTGCGAAGCGCCGGCGCCATCTTGTTGCACAGCGTGCCGGCCACGATCATCAGATCGGACTGGCGTGGGCTGGCGCGAAACACTTCGGAGCCGAAGCGACCGATGTCGTAGCGCGCCGCAGCCGCATGCATCATCTCAACCGCGCAGCACGCCAGACCGAAGGTGACCGGCCACAAGGACCCGGTCTTGGCCCAGTTCACTGCCGCATCGACGCCAGTGAGCAGAAAGCCTTTTTGCTGAAGCTGTTCATTCATGAGCGAAATTCCTTGAGCAACACGCGCGGCGCTGCGTTACTCCCAATCCAGGGCGCCTTTTTTCCACTCGTAGACGAAGCCGACAAGCAGGATGCCGAGGAAGATCAAAACGGCAACAAAGCCGGTCATACCCACTTCGCGCAACGACACCGCCCAGGGGAAGAGGAAGGCGATTTCGAGATCGAAAAGAATGAAGAGGATAGCGACGAGGTAGTAGCGCACGTCGAACTTCATGCGCGCATCTTCAAAGGCCTCAAAGCCGCACTCGTAGGGTGAGTTTTTGGCGGGGTCGGCCTTGTGGGGCGTCAAAAAAGAGCCCATTGCCAAACACAGCGCCCCGACCGCCAATCCAACCAGAAGAAACAGGAGGACAGGAACGTATTCGGTGAGATTCATCGTAGGCTCTGTGTCGTTTGCGGCCCGCCCGGCAAGGCGTGACCGCAACTTGTGCTTGGTGCCGTCGGCGAGACTCGAACTCGCACAGCTTTCGCCACTACCCCCTCAAGATAGCGTGTCTACCAATTTCACCACGACGGCAATCGTGTCAACCAACCGCCCTGTTTTTGTCGATCGTCAATACGGCGATCACACAGGGCTTAGCAGCAACTAGGAGTTTACCCTGAAAACGCCCGGTTACAGAGCCCGCAGCATGGTTTTTCAGGGTTGTAAGCCACGGCTCAGCCGGGCTCAGTTGGTCGGGATCTGTGCGGCGCCCGTGCGCGACGCTGCTGGTACCGTCGACGACGCTGCGCCGCTGGCCGCAGGAACCGCACCCGTCGGGATGCCAGCTGCAGCGCCAGCGCCCGCTGCCGACGCCGCGCCAGAGGCTGGGGTGGCCGGCGCAGTCACCGCAGGACGGTCGAACACGCTGCTGCCGCCCGACGCAGGCGCCGTGCGCACGCTGAAGCCGAAATAGGCCAGCGCCAGCGTACATGCCAGAAAAACGCTGGCAAGCACTGCGGTCGCGCGCGACAAAAAGTTGGCGCTACCCGAGGCGCCGAACAAACTACCGGAAGCGCCGCTGCCGAAGGCTGCACCCATGTCGGCACCCTTGCCGTGCTGCATCAGGATCAGGCCGATCATGGCCAGCGCCGACAGGATCTGCACGACCAACACCAGGTTAAGGACAATGTTCATTCAATCACTCCAAATTCAATAGCAGGCCACGCAGCAGCATCAAGCGGCAGAGGCAATAATCTTCAGAAAATCAGGCGCCTTCAGCGAGGCACCGCCAATCAGGCCGCCGTCAATATCGGGCTGCGCGAGCAGTTCGGCCGCGTTGGCCGCATTCATGCTGCCGCCGTACAGGATCGGGATCCGCTCGCCATGCTCGGTCGCCGCCTTGAGCTGCGCACGGAGCACCGCGTGCACCGCCTGCGCTTCTGCCGGTGTGGCGGTCTTGCCAGTGCCGATGGCCCAGACAGGCTCGTACGCGACAACGATCTCGCTGATGCAGTGGCCGTTCAGGTGAATCACCGCCGACAGCTGGCGCTTGACGATGAATTCCGTCATGCCCTCCTCGCGCTCGCGCAGGGTTTCGCCCACGCAAACGATGGGGGTAATGCCGGCAGCCAGCGCCCGCTTGACCTTCAACGCCACGTGCACGTCGGTCTCGCCCTGGTACTGGCGGCGCTCGCTGTGGCCAGCGATGGCGTAGCGCACGCCAAAGTCGCGCAGCATGTTGGCCGATACCTCACCGGTGTAGGCACCGGCTTCGTGCATTGAAACGTCTTGCGCGCCCAGATCCAGCCGCGCGCGGCCGGAAGCATCTCGGCTGCGATCCTGGTAGGCCTGTACCTGCGCCAGATACGGCGCCGGCACGCACACGGCCACGTCGCAGCGCGGCGCAGCGGTTTGCATGCCCGCCAACACTTCGTCCAGCAACTGCTGGTTGGCCGCCAGCGAGCCGTTCATCTTCCAGTTGCCAGCGATCAATTGTTTGCGGGTCATGCTGCTCTCCAGGTCAGAACGATCTTGCCGACGTGGTCGCCGCTTTGCATCAGTGCGTGCGCACGCGCCGCGCCGCTGGGCAAACCGTCGCCCGCCTCATCGGCCGGAAACACGCTGTGGATGACCGGCTGCACGCGCCGGCTTTCCAGCCAAGGCCAGACCTTGAGCTTCAGCGCCTGCGCAATCGCGCCCTTGAACGCGACCGACCGCGCCCGCAGCGTGGAACCCGTGATGGTGAGGCGCCTGCGCAACACCAAGCCGGCGTTGAAGTCGGACTTGACGCCCCCTTGCACGGCGATGATGACCACACGGCCATCTTCAGCCAGGCATTCCACATCACGGCGGATGTAGTCGCCCGCGACCATGTCGAGGATGACGTTCACGCCCTGCCCGCCCGTCAGCTGCATGGCCTGCTCGACAAAGTCGGCAGTCCGGTAGTTGATGGCGTGGTCGGCGCCCAGCTTCAGGCACGCGGCGCACTTCTCGTCGCTGCCTGCCGTGACGATCACCGTGGCCCCAGCCGCCTTGGCCAGCTGGATGGCCGTGACGCCGATACCACTCGTGCCGCCATGCACCAGCAGCGTTTCGCCCGCTTGCAAACGCCCGCGGTCGAAAACGTTGCTCCACACCGTGAAGAAGGTCTCGGGCAGCGAGGCTGCTTCCACATCGCTCCAGCCGGCTGGCACGGGCAGGCACTGCGCAACAGGAGCCACGCAATACTGGGCGTAACCACCGCCCGCAACCAGGGCGCACACGCGGTCGCCCACGGCGAAGCCTGCCTGAGCCATGGCTTGCGCGTCACCCGATTCGATGACGCCCGCCACTTCAAGGCCAGGCAGGTCGGATGCACCGGGCGGCACCGGGTAGTGACCGGTTCGCTGCAGCACGTCCGGGCGATTCACGCCCGAAGCGCTGACGCGAATCAGCAACTCGCCCGCGCCGGGGACCGGCACGGGCCGCTCGGCCAGCACCAGCACCTCGGGGCCGCCGTACTCACGGATCTCAATACACTTCATAGTCAAATCGGCCGCCAGCGCTGGTGGCACCTGCGCCGGCAGCTATCAAAAACAAAGCGCCCTTATTGTTGCTGCTGTTGTTGCTGTTGCTGCGACTGGCCTTCGTCGGCACGCACCGCAGGAGCAAGCGCAGCGCCATCGGCCACGTCGCTGCGCGGCTCGCGCTCAGCACGGGGAGGACGATCGCCACGGTCTTCACGCGGGCCACGGTCACCACGCGGGGCGCGGTCACCTCGGTCGCCACGCGGCTCGCGGTATTCACGCGGCTCGCGCGGGGCGCGGTCTTCACCCTCTTCGCGCGCCGGGCGATCCAGCAGCGCTTTCATCGACAGCTTGATACGGCCCTTTTCGTCGGTCTCAAGCACTTTGACTTTCACGACCTGGCCTTCTTGCAGGTAGTCGCTGACTTTTTCGACGCGCTCGTGCGCGATCTGGCTGATGTGCAGCAGACCGTCTTTGCCAGGCAGGATGTTGACCAGCGCACCAAACTCCAGCAGCTTGGTGATCGGGCCTTCGTAGACCTTGCCGATCTCGGCCTCGGCCGTGATCTGCTCGATGCGGCGCTTGGCGTCGTCGGCCTTGGCGGCGTCGTTGCTGGCGATGGTGATGGTGCCGTCTTCGCCAATGTCGATCGTGGTGCCGGTTTCTTCCGTCAGCATGCGGATGGTGGCGCCGCCCTTGCCGATCACGTCGCGGATCTTCTCGGGGTTGATCTTCATCGTGTAAAGCTTAGGCGCGTAGCTGCTGATCTCGGCCTTGGCCTCGCCCATCGCTTCTTGCATCTTGCCCAGGATGTGCATGCGCGCTTCCTTGGCCTGCGCCAGGGCAACCTGCATGATCTCTTTGGTGATGCCCTGGATCTTGATGTCCATCTGCAGGGCGGTGATGCCGTTGGTGGTACCGGCCACCTTGAAGTCCATGTCGCCCAGGTGATCTTCATCGCCCAGGATGTCGGTCAGCACGGCAAAGCGGTTGTCTTCCTTGATCAGGCCCATGGCGATACCGGCCACGTGCGCCTTCATGGGCACGCCAGCGTCCATCAGCGACAGGCAGCCGCCGCACACCGAAGCCATCGACGAAGAGCCGTTCGACTCAGTGATCTCCGACACCACGCGGATGGTGTAGGGGAACTCGGCGCGATCCGGCAGCAGCGGGATCAGCGCGCGCTTGGCCAGGCGGCCGTGGCCGACTTCGCGGCGCTTGGTCGTGCCCATGCGGCCTGCTTCGCCGGTGGCGAAGGGGGGCATGTTGTAGTGGAACAG
The DNA here is from genome assembly GCF_003008535.1 of Ottowia oryzae. Classification (NCBI taxonomy): domain Bacteria; kingdom Pseudomonadati; phylum Pseudomonadota; class Betaproteobacteria; order Burkholderiales; family Comamonadaceae; genus Ottowia; species Ottowia oryzae. The sequence goes on along the minus strand of NZ_CP027666.1, from coordinate 2,049,849 downwards.
GAAGTGGTCTTCAAACTCGCCGGCCAGCGCGTCGATGCGCTGCGCATCGCGCTCGGTGCCCAGGGTGGTGACCACCAGAGCCTGCGTCTCACCGCGCGTGAACAGCGCCGAGCCGTGGGTGCGCGGCAGCACGCTGTTGCGAATTTCGATAGGGCGCACGGTGCGGGTATCGCGGCCGTCGATGCGCGGCTCGCCCGACAGGATCTGGCTGCGCACAATGCGCGCTTCGATGTCAAACAGCAGGCCATCCAGCTTGGCACTGTCGAACTCGACACCTTGCTCGGTCAGCGCAGCCTTGATGGCAGACGATGCCTCGCGCAGCGCTTGCGTACGGGCTTGCTTGCTACGAATTTGATAGGCCTCGCGCAGCTTCGGCTCAGCGATGGCGCCCACTTTTTCAATGAAGGGCTCATCCTTGGCTTCGGGCGCCCAGGTGCCGTCGTCGGCCCACAAGGGCTTGCCGGCTTCGCGCACCAATTCGTGAATGGCGTTGATCGCGATCTTGCCCTGCTCGTGGCCGAACACCACAGCGCCCAACATGACGTCTTCGGTCAGCTGGTAGGCCTCGGATTCGACCATCAGCACGGCGGCTTCGGTGCCGGCAACCACCAGGTCCAGCTGGCTGTTCTTGCGGGCGCTGGGGCCGGGGTTCAGCACGTATTCGCCGTTGACGTAGCCGACGCGGGCCGCGCCGATGGGGCCGTTGAACGGAATACCGCTGATCGACAGCGCGGCGCTCACGCCGATCATGGCGGCGATGTCGGCATCCACCTCGGGGTTGAGCGACAGCGTGTGAATGACCACGTGCACTTCGTTCAGGAAGCCTTCGGGAAACAGCGGGCGAATCGGGCGGTCGATCAGGCGGCTGGTCAGCGTTTCGAGTTCGCTGGGCTTCGCTTCGCGCTTGAAGAAGCTGCCGGGAATCTTGCCAGCGGCGTACGTTTTCTCGATGTAGTCGACCGTCAGCGGAAAGAAATCCTGGCCAGGCTTGGCCTTTTTGCTGGCGGCCACGGTGGCCAACACCACGGTACCGTCGATGTCGACCAGCACGGCGCCGGTGGCCTGGCGAGCGATTTCGCCGGTTTCCATCACAACGGTCTTGTCGCCCCATTGGAAGGACTTGGATACTTTATTGAACAGGCTCATGTTTGCTCCTATTTGAGTAGCTGGCGCCGCACGATGGGCGCCGGGTGGAGGCCGTTTTGACTCAGAACACGATGCCATTCCAGAAGCCCCGAGCGTGCGCCGCGCGCGGGACTGTTGGAATGACACAGCTTCGCTCTGAAATCAGGCAACTCCCGAGAAAAAAGACAAAAACGCCTGAACCCGCTGGGGGATCAGGCGCTTTGTCGTGCCATGGGGTTTACTTGCGCAGACCCAGCTTGGCGATCAGGGCCAGGTAGCGGTCAGCATCCTTGGCCTTGAGGTAGTCGAGCAGCTTGCGACGGCGGCTAACCATGCGCAGCAGGCCACGGCGGCCGTGGTGATCCTTGGCGTGCTCTTTGAAGTGAGGCGTCAGCTCGTTGATGCGGGCCGTCAGAAGTGCCACTTGCACTTCAGGGCTGCCAGTGTCGTTGGCCGCACGTGCGTTGTCTTTAACTACGGCGGCTTTTTTCTCTAGAGAGATCATGACGAATCGTCCTACGTTCCAAATGATTTGACTTGCGTGGCGCGCCGGAACTGCACACCACGTGCGCTTTGCGAGATGCAAAACCTTGTGATTATAGCCAGCCGAGCGCGAGCCGGTTGAGCAGGTTCGGCCTGATCGGTAGGGCTGCTGATCCGCAACGCGTTTTGCAGTGCCTGCGATCTCCCCATGGAGCCGCTCTACTCCTGCATAACTAAGCGGCGCAACGCGAATCGCCCAGTGCAAGGCGGCGCCGATGCGCATTGCAGCTTCGCCAAAGACCGCCGTTGGTCGATCACCACATCCCGGACAAGCGGCCCCGGTGCGCTGAGCCAGGCTGCTAGACTTTGCTCGTAACAATGATTTTCATTGGATGCAGAAAATATTTTCGTCACAAGGAGGCGTATGCGCGATCTAACTAAATTGGCCTTGCTCAGTTCGCTGATGGCCCTGGTAGCCTGCGGCGGCTCTGACGAGGGCCCGTATCCACTGAACCCACCGGGCAATCCGTCGACGCCCGCCCCCGCGCCTGCACCGGGCACCGCGCCACCTCCGTGGCCCACGCCTGCGCCAGGAACGGAGCCCACGCCGATGACACCCCCTGCGCCAGCGCCTGCGCCAACCCCCACACCGCCACCGCCGCCGCCGGCACCCTCGCCATCACCATCGCCCACGCCGGCACCGAGCACGAACCATGCGCCCGTGGCCAATGCCGGCGCGAATCAAAGCACGACCGACGGGGTGCCGGTTCAACTGGACGGCTCGGCCTCTACCGAACCCGACAACGATCCGATGACCTACATCTGGACGGTCAGCGCCAAGCCCACTGGCAGTACGGCAACCATCACCAGTCCTTACGACCAAAAGCCTACGTTCAAGCCCGATGTCATCGGCACCTACAAGATCCAGCTGGAAGTGCGCGATGGAAGAGGCCTGAACGGAACGTCCGAAATGACGGTGACCGTGACAGGCCCGGCGATCGCGCTGACATCGTCCGCTTTTGCGAACGGCGGCCAGATTCCGATTGCCTACGGTGGTCGACAAGGCGAGAGCAACCAGTCGCCTCCGCTCACGATCACCAACAAACCCACTGGCACGAAGCAATTCGCCATCATCATGGACGATGAGGGTTGCGGCACTGGCGCGAGCGCCTGTGTTCATTGGGGTGTGTTCAACCTGCCGCCCGGAAAAACCAGCATCGCAGCAGATGAAAATCTGACGCTGTTGAACGGTGTCGTACTGGGTAAGGCGTACAACGGTGCGACGGGTTACCAAGGGCCAAATCCACCAGCCGGCCCCGCGCACACCTACAAGATCACGGTGTACGCCCTGGGCGGCCTCGCTCCGGTCGAACCCGGCAGCCCGGTGCCGCAATACACCCGCGCCAGCTTTGAAGCCAAATACGGCCAGTACATCCTGGCGCAGTCCACCATCTCGGGTACCTACCCCTGAACGAGGCTGCTTACTGGAAAGGAAAAGCCGGCGAATGCCGGCTTTTTTTGATCCCGGTCTTGGCGAAATGCAGCCATTGAGACGCCTGGATGACACGCAGGCTCCAGTGGCACGCTGATCCTAGACAAGACCAATCAGCTTCACATTCGATAGCACGCAGCGCAGGAGCAGCTTGCGCAAGACGCCGATTCGACCAGAACTTTGCTTTCGCACCACCTACGGCAAACGGCCGTTGAATTTTTGGCCGGCTAACAGCCATTGGCGCCAAGCCGCTGATCCAGCCCAGCACCCGGCGATTGACCTCCTTCAACGCCCCGATGGCGCCGAAAGCCAATCACGCAAGCGCTGCACGCCCTGCTCCAGGCGCCCCATGTCTTTGGACGCGAAGCACCAGCGTAACCAGCCTTCGGCCTCGGGCGCAAACGCGGCGCCGGGCGCGAGGCCCAGGCCGGCCTCGGCCACCAGGCGCTTGGCCAGTTGTAGCGAATCGGCAAAGCCCGCCACGCGAAAGAAGGCGTACATGCCACCGGGTGCCGCGCTGGTCTCCACACCCGGCACGGCCTGCAGCAAGGGCACGAGCGTGTCGCGGCAGGCGCGCAGGTGGCCGACGATGTGCGGCGTGATGGTTTCGGCCTGCGCCAGGGCTGCCAGTGCGCCGCGCTGCGCGAACACCGGCGCGCAGGACGTGTTGAACTCGATCAGCTTGCCGACGTGCAGCGTCATCTCGGGCGGAAGAATCAGGTAGCCCAGGCGCCAGCCGGTCATGAGGAAGGCTTTCGAGAAGCTCTGCGCGACCACCAGCCGGTCATGCGGCTGGGCGACGTCCAAAAAGCTGGGCGCCGCGCGGGTGGGCGTGTCGTCGCGGTAGTACAGGCGCTCATACACCTCGTCCGCGAGGATCCACGTGCCCGTGGCGCGGCAGTGCGCCAGGATGGCCGCCTGCTCTTGGTGCGTCAGTGTCCAGCCGGTGGGGTTGTTGGGCGAATTGATGATCAGCAAGCGTGTGGCCGGCGTGATGGCGGCCAGCAGCGCAGGCAAGTCCAGCTGCCAGGCCCCCTGTGCGTCGGGTTGCAGCGGCACGCAGCGCAGGCGCGCCCCCATGATCAGCGGCTGCGCGGTCAAGTTGGGCCAGACGGGCGTGACGGCCACCACCTCATCGCCGGCGTCGACCAACGCCTGCATGGCGACGATCAAGGCGTTCACGCCACCCGAGGTGATGGCGATGCGGTCGGCCGAAACGGCATGCCCGTACGGCCCGTGCAGGCCGGTGCTGTAGGCGGCCACGGCATCGCGCAGCGCCGGCAGACCCAGGTTATGGCTGTAAAAGGTCTCGCCCGATTGCAGCGATGCGATGGCCGCGTCGCGCACCGCGTCGGGCGTCGCTTCGTCGCTCTCGCCGAACCAGAAGGGCAGCACATCCGCGCGACCCATGCCTGCGTTGGCCACTTCCCGGATCTTGGACTCTTCGAGGTTGAGAACGGTTTGACGCATGAAGCGGATCTCTGACAACTGGCCCGCGAAAGCGCGGCAAGGGCACACGCGGGCAGAGAATGGAAAGTCAAACGCTACATATTCAATAGCTGCCAGCGCCCGTCCATTGTGCGCTGGAGGCCATTTTCTATAGAAGCGGAGAAGTGGGCGGGCGCCCTCATCAGAACTGGCGCGCGAACTGCCGCTGCCAGCCCGCCGCGCACGGCTTTGGTATTAGCTGCCCTGCTGCTCAATGCGCCGGTTGATGCGCAGCGCCAACAGCGTGCAGATCACGCCCGACAAGAGGTAGGCCGATACGGCCACCACGCCAAAGCGTGCTGACAGGGCCAACGCCACCAACGGGGCAAACGCCGCGCCGATCAGCCAGGCCAGATCGGTCGACAACGCAGCCCCTGTGTAGCGGTAAAGCGCAGAAAAGTTGGAAGTCACCGTACCAGAAGCTTGGCCGTACGACAGGCCGAGCAGGACGAAACCGATCAACAGAAAGAGCGTGTTGCCCCCGTCGGCGCCACTCAACAGCCACGGCGCCGCCAGGCTGAACACGCCGATCAGCACCGCCATGGAGCCCAGCAGCGTGCGGCGCCCCACCCGGTCGGCCAACCAGCCCGAGACGATCACCGCCACGCACGCCAGGATGGCGCCAAAGATCTGCACGATCAGCACCTCGTTGATCGACTGCTGGGCATTCAGCGTGATCCAGGAAAGCGGAAACACCGTGACCAGGTGGAACAGCGCAAAACTGGCCAGCGCGGCGAAGGCGCCCAGGAATACGTGTCCACCCTCGTGGCGCAGCACTTCGGTGACGGGCACGGGCTGCAATTCGCTCTCGTCCATCAGGCGCGTGTAGTCTTGGCCGACCACCAGACGCAGCCGTGCGAACAGCGCCACCACGTTGGCCGCAAAGGCCACGAAGAATGGGTAGCGCCAGCCCCAGCTCAGGAAATCGTCGGTGGTCAGCTGCGAATGCAGGTAGGCGAACAGCCCGGCTGCGGTGATGAAGCCCAGCGGCGCGCCCAACTGGCCGATCATCGCGTACCAGCCGCGGCGCCCTGGTGAGGCCGACATCGCCAGCAGCGACGGCAAACCATCCCACGCACCGCCGAGCGCCAGACCCTGGCCCAGACGCAGCGCCAGCATGGTCACGATCGCCAGCTTGCCCGCCGTCGCATAGGCCGGCATGAAAGCCATGCCCACTGTGCAACTGCCCAATACGAACAGCGCCAGCGTCAGTTTTGTACCACGGCCCCAGCGCCGCTGAACGGCCATGCCCAGCGCAGTGCCAATGGGGCGGGTGATGAAAGCCGCCGCGAGCAAGCCAAACGCCGCCAGGGTGCCTTGCAGCGGAGGAAGAAACGGGAAGAGCAGCGCCGGAAAAACCAGCACGCAGGCGATGCCGAATACGAAGAAATCGAAGTATTCGGACGAACGCCCGATGATCACGCCAACGGCAATGTCGCCGGAGCTGACTTCTTCGTGGGTGTCCGCGCGGGAAAGCGCGCTTTCCAACTCGGGAAAGCCGCGGGGGTGTTGGGCGGCGGCGGCGTGACTGCTCATCTACTCTCTCCAGGGGCGTGCGTGACGCCGGGCACAGCGCAGTCATCACGAAAGCGCACGGGGTCAAAACAGTACATCAAAACACGCCCATCGCCGCAATGGCCTTCACCGTTACCCGTATTTCGCGGTAGGGATTGCTTATTTTGGTAACCTCTGCCCCCCTCGGTGTCCCTCCCGGGACTACCGACCAATTCGATCATGCTGTTTACCCGACCTGCCTCACACTGGCGCCCACTGACTGGGCTGATATCGGCAACCGGGCTGGTTGCGCTGACGGGCTGTAGTCAATTCGTCGTCCTCAATCCGATGGGGGACGTGGCATCGCGAGAAGGGCAGATGGTGATGCACGCCACGCTGCTGATGCTGATCATCATCGTGCCGGTGATCGCCCTTACGCTTTGGTTTGCCTGGAAGTACCGCCACAGCAACCCGGCCGCCGCCGACTCCGACTACGAACCCGACTGGCACCATTCCACCCAGCTTGAGCTGGTCATCTGGACAGTGCCGTTGATGATCGTCATCGCGCTGGGCGCCATGACCTGGATCGGTACGCACAAGCTCGACCCTTACCGGCCGCTGGAACGCATCTCTGCCACCCAGGGGCTGGAAGACGTCAAGCCGCTGGAAGTGCGCGTCGTCGCGCTCGACTGGAAGTGGCTGTTCATCTACCCCGACCAGGGCGTCGCCACGGTGAACGAGCTGGCCGCGCCCGTCAATCGCCCCATCCGCTTCCTGCTGACGGCATCGAACACGATGAACGCGTTCTACGTGCCTGATCTGGCCGGCATGATTTATTCCATGCCTTCCATGCAGACCGAGCTGAACGCGGTGATCAACCAGCCGGGCGTGTACCACGGCATGGCCTCGCACTACAGCGGCTCGGGCTTCTCGGGCATGACGTTCAAATTTCACGGCCTCGGCGACGACGAATTCGCCCAGTGGGTTGCCAGAGCCAAGGCCGGCGGCAAAACACTCGACCGCGCCGGCTACATGAAGCTGGTTACCCCCAGCGAACGTGACCCGGTGCAGTACTTCGCCGCCGTCGAGCCGGACCTGTACGACCGCATCCTCAACCGCTGCGTGGAAGACGGCAAGATGTGCATGCACCACATGATGGCCATCGATGCCAACGGCGGCCGCGCCAACGCGGTGGCCAAGGGGCTGAGCCAGCAGGCGGACGTCTGCACCGTGCAAGAGTCCGTGTCCACCGTGGCTGCGCTGGACAAGGGCGTGTTCCTGTCTACCCGTTACCGGCCCTGAACCTCACCGTCTCGAGCAGGCCGCTGATCGCCTGCGGGCCACTGCTTCAAGTTTTTACACCATGACCACTGCCGCAACCATCGACGGACACTGGGCCCTGGGTCGCCTCACATGGGATTCGATTCCCATGACGCATGAGCCGATCCTGCTGTGGACGTTCATCGGCGTGGTGCTGGGCGGCATTGCCGTGCTGGCGCTGCTGTCCAAATTCCGCCTGTGGGGCCCTCTGTGGAAAGACTGGTTCTGCAGCATCGACCACAAGAAGATCGGCATCATGTACATGGTGTTGGGCGTGGTGATGCTGCTGCGCGGCTTTTCCGACGCCATCATGATGCGTGCTCAGCAGGCGGTCGCCTTTGGCGAGAACATGGGCTACCTGCCGCCGCACCACTACGACCAGATCTTCACCGCCCACGGCGTGATCATGATCTTCTTCGTGGCGATGCCCTTCGTCACCGGGTTCATGAACTACGTGGTGCCGCTGCAGCTGGGCGCGCGCGACGTGGCGTTCCCCTTCCTGAACAACTTCAGCTTCTGGATGACGACTTCCGGCGCCGTGCTGGTGATGATGTCGCTGTTCGTCGGTGAGTTTTCGACATCGGGCTGGCTGGCGCTGTCCAACCTGGGTGCGCAGAACCCCGGGGTCGGGCTGGACTACTACATCTGGGCGCTGCAGCTTGCGGGGGTGGGTACCACGCTTTCAGGCATCAACCTGATCGTGACCATCATCAAGATGCGCGCCCCAGGCATGAGCCTGATGAAGATGCCGGTCTTCGTGTGGACGTCGCTGTGCACCAACGCCCTGATCGTGGCTTCGTTCCCGGTTCTGACGGCTGCCCTGGTGCTGATGTCGATGGACCGCTACCTCGGCACGCACTTCTTCAGCAACGACTTCGGCGGCAACGCCATGTTGTATGTCAACCTGATCTGGATCTGGGGCCACCCCGAGGTGTACATCCTGATCCTGCCCTGCTTCGGCATCTTCTCTGAAGTGGTGGCCACCTTCTGCGGCAAGCGTTTGTTCGGCTACACCTCGATGGTCTACGCCACGGTGTGTATCACCATCCTGTCGTACATCGTGTGGCTGCACCACTTCTTCACGATGGGCTCAGGCGCCAGTGTGAATGCCTTCTTCGGCATCACGACGATGATCATCTCGATCCCCACGGGCGCGAAGATCTTCAACTGGCTGTTCACGATGTACAAGGGCCGCATCCGCTTTGAGCTGCCCATGCTGTGGACCGTGGCCTTCATGGTGACCTTTGCCATCGGCGGCATGACGGGCGTGCTGCTGGCGGTGCCACCTGCCGACTTCGTGCTGCACAATAGCCTGTTCCTGATCGCGCACTTCCACAACGTGATCATTGGTGGCGTCGTGTTCGGCGTGTTCGCCGGCATCAACTACTGGTACCCCAAGGCTTTCGGCTACAAGCTCGACCGCACCTGGGGCCTGCGCTCGTTCTGGCTGTGGGTGGTGGGCTTCTACCTCGCCTTCATGCCGCTGTACGTGCTGGGCCTGATGGGCGTCACGCGGCGCGTCAATCACCTGGAAGACGGTTCGCTGCAGCCTTGGTTTGTGGTGGCGGCGGGCGGTGCCCTGCTGATCGCCCTGGGCATTGCATGCTTCCTGATCCAACTGGTGGTCAGCTTCCGCAAGCGCGCGCAATTGCGCGACCTGAGCGGCGACCCTTGGGATGGCCGCACACTGGAATGGGCCACCTCGTCGCCGCCGCCCGACTACAACTTTGCCTTCACGCCCGTCGTGCATGAAATCGATGCCTGGTGGGACATGAAAAAGCATGGCTATCAGCGGCCCCTGGGCGGCTTCCAGCCCATCCACATGCCAGCCAACACCGCTGCAGGCATCGTCATCGCGGGCGTGTCCACGGTGCTTGGCTTTGCACTGATCTGGCACATGTGGCTGCTTGCCGCAGCGTCGTTCGCTGCGGTGATCGTGATTGCCATCGTGCATACCTTCAACTACCGGCGAGATTTCTACATTCCCGCCACGCAGGTCGCCCAGACGGAGAGCCTGCGCACCCAACAGCTGCAGGCCAGCCATGTCTGAATTGAGCGCCCACGCGGCCGCCACGCCCATCCCTAGCGCAGCGCACGCCGCCGGGTCAGTCCCGCGCGCGTACCACCTCGAGCACGAGCCCCATCCCGAGAACGGCACGGCCCTGGGCTTCTGGCTGTATCTGATGAGCGATTGCCTCATCTTCGCAGCGCTGTTCGCCACCTACGGCGTGCTGGGCCGCAGCTATGCGGCGGGCCCTACGGGTGCCGAGCTGTTCGATCTGCCGCTGGTTGCCCTGAACACCGCCTTCCTGCTGCTGTCTTCGCTGACCTTCGGCTTCGCGATGCTGCGCAAGCAGCTGAACGACGTGAAGGGCACCCTGTTCTGGCTGGCCGTTACCGGCTTGTTTGGTCTGTGCTTCCTTGGCTTGGAGCTCTACGAGTTCAACCACCTGATCCACGAAGGCGCCGGCCCTGGGCGCAGTGCGTTCCTGTCGGCCTTCTTCACGCTGGTGGGCACGCACGGCCTGCACGTGACGTTTGGCCTGATCTGGCTGGTGGTCATGATGACCCAGATCGCCAAGCACGGCCTGATTGCCGAGAACCAGCGGCGCCTGATGTGCCTGTCGATGTTCTGGCACTTTCTGGACCTGATCTGGATCGGCGTCTTCACGTTTGTGTACCTGATGGGGGTGCTGTAAATGAGCGCGTCACACGCTGAACATCACCACGACGGGCACGGGCACGCCGCAGACGCCGGCCCGCACAGCTCGCTGCGCGAATACCTGATCGGCTTCGGCCTGTCCGTGGTGCTGACCGCCATCCCCTTCTGGCTGATCATGGCCAAGGTCATCACCGACCGCAGCACCGGCATCCTGGTGCTGGGCGCTTTCGCCTTGGTGCAGATGCTGGTGCACATGGTGTACTTCCTGCACATGAACGGGCGCCTGCAGGGCGGCTGGACGATGCTGTCGACCATCTTCACGGTCATCTTCCTCGGCATCGCCATCGTGGGCACGCTCTGGGTCATGTACAACATGAACGCGCACATGATGCCGCAGCACACCACGCCCAACCCGCCCGAGTTGTCCAACGAGCCCAACAACCAGGCAGCGCAGCCCGCGCGCTGACGCATGCACGCAGCAGGCAGCCCGGCCCTGCGCCGCGCGGCGGTTTGGGCGCTGCTGGCAACGCTTTTTGTCGTTTTTCTCAGCCTGGCCGCCTGGCAGGTTCAGCGCCGCAGCTGGAAGCTGGCCTTGATCGAGCGGGTCGAGCAACGTGCCCACGGCCAACCCCAACCGCTCTCCCCGCCAGCAAGCTGGCCCGACTTGACCGCCGCTCAGGCCGAATACCAGCCCGTCGCGGTCAGGGGCACATGGCTACCCCAGCATACGATCTTGAGCCAGGCCGTCACCGAACTGGGCGCAGGCTTCTGGGTGATGACGCCCCTGCAGCAGGCGGACGGCAGCCGTGTGTGGATCAACCGGGGCTTCGTGCCTGAAGACCAGCGCGCGACTTGGCTGCCCAGCGGCGCCCGGCCTGCAGACAACGCGCCCCTGCAAGTGCAAGGCCTCTGGCGCGCGAACGAGCCCGACGGCGGCTTTCTGCGCCACAACGATCCAGCCACCGGGCGCTGGTATTCGCGCGACGTGGTCGCCATGGCGCAGGCGCAGAAGCTGACCAACGCCTCGCCCTTCTTCATTGATGCCGGCTTGCCCGGCGCCCCGCGCGACGCGGCCAACAGCCCCGCGTGGCCGCGGCCGGGCCTGACGGTGATCCGCTTTCACAACAGCCACCTCGTCTACGTGTTGACGTGGCTGGCCCTGGCCGCGCTGACGGCTGTGGCGGCCGTGCTGGTTCGGCGCCACGAGAAGGCCGCGCACCTTGCGGGCACGGATGCGCCGGGCTGATAAGGCCCGGCGGCACCACCCGAACAAGCGCGCCAGCCAGCTTTCTTCACGAAACCTGCCCAACCGAGCCGTCCATTCGGCTTGACGCCGACAGCGGCCCCTTCTGTAATGGGCGGCACGGTGCGCCAACTTCGGCCGCCACGCTTCTGACCAGAAAGGGAGAAAACCTCATGAAGACCGCCCTGCGCCACACCACCATGGCCATCGCCGCCATCGGCATCTGCCTGAGCCTGTCGCTGTCCGCCCAAGCCAAGGGCGCTCACAGGGCGAAGGGCGCCAAGTTGAAGCCCGCGCCCACCAGCACGTACGCCAACGGCCAGACCGCAGCGCAGCGCGAAAAATCCGAAGAAGCGCGGCTGCGGCGCGAATGCCAAGGCCGGCCCAATGCGGGCGCCTGCCTGGGCTATACGCGCTGATGGCGCGGTGCCGGGTGCGGCGAGACCTGCGCCGCCTTGCCCTCGCCCTAGCACCGCCTTGGGTGTCAGCTGCCTGACCACAGCAACTCCGCCGTAAAACTACATTTTTGATAGCTGCCAGCGCCGTAACACAGGGCGCCACAGGCCGATTTGACTCAAAAAGAAGCCGATGACCACGCGGGCCACCGGCTTTCTGAGGAAGGCCTTAGAGATCGGTAAGGCCTTGGAGGAACCGTTGCGGCAGCTGCACTGACGGCGGTCAGCCCACGTTCACCGGCACGAAGAGCTGCTGCCCGTCGCGTTGCACCAGCAGCGCGACCGATTTGTCGGCCTTGGCGACGATGCCGCGCACCTGCTCGATGTCCTTCACGGGCTGGCCGTTCACCGCCACCACCACGTCGCCCGGCTGCACACCGGCGCGGGCGGCGGCACCGCTGGCCTGCTCGACCACCAGCCCGCCATCCACCTTGGCTTCGCGCTTTTCGTCCGGCTGCAGCGGGCGCAGCGCCAGGCCTAGGCGGCCCTGCGGCGCGGCGTCGTTCTTGGCCACCGTGGCGGCTTTGCCTTTGGCGCCGCCCAGCTCGGCCGTCAGCTGCTCGGCCTTGCCCTGGCGCCACACTTCCAGCTTGACGCGGTCGCCCGGCTTGGCCAGGCCAATGGCCGCCGGCAGGTCGCCCGAGGCCACCACCGGTTGCCCATCCACCTTGGTGATGACGTCGCCGGCCTTCAACCCGGCGCTGGCGGCCGGGCCACCGGCTTCCACGTTGGCCACCAAGGCGCCCTCGGGCCTAGGCAGCTTGAAGGAATCGGCAAACGCCTGGTTCACGTCTTGCACCGTTACGCCCAGGCGGGCGTGGTCCACCTTGCCGGTGGCCACCAGCTGCTGCTGCACGTGCGTGGCCAGCTCGATGGGAATCGCAAAAGACAGGCCCTGGTAACCGCCCGAGCGGCTATAGATCTGCGAATTGATGCCCACCACCTCGCCGCGCGCGTTCAGCAGCGGGCCGCCCGAGTTGCCGGGGTTGACGGGCACGTCGGTCTGGATGAAGGGCACGGCGCTGTCGTCGGGCAGCGAACGGCCCTTGGCGCTGACCACGCCTGCGGTCACGCTGTTCTCAAAGCCAAAAGGCGAGCCGATGGCCATCACCCATTCGCCGGGCATCAGCGCCTGGCTGCTGCCCAGCGGCAAGGTGGGCAGGCCGGTGGCGTTGATCTTGATCACGGCCACGTCGGTCTTGTCGTCGCGGCCCAGCACCTTGGCCTTGAATTCGCGCCGGTCGGTCAGCTTCACCGTCACCTCCTGAGCGCCGCGCACCACGTGGGCGTTGGTCAGAATCAGGCCATCCGGGCTGACGATGAAGCCAGAGCCCTGGCCGTGCATCGGCTGCTCTTGAGCGGGGCCTCGCCCACGGCCGGGCATCTGCCCCAGCATGCCGGGCGGAAAGCCAAACTGGCGCATGAACTCCTGCAGCTGCGCGTCGGGCCCGGCGCCGCGCTGGGCAGCGGCGGGCGCGCTGTCGCTGTCGTCCCCGTCGTCATCGTCGCCGTTCATCGACACCTTGCGCGTACCGCTGACACTGATGTTGACCACCGCCGGGCCGTACTTGGCGGCAATGGCGCTGAAGTTGGGCAGCCCCATCGCCGGCGCCACATTGGCACCAGCGGGCGCGGTGGCGGCCTGCACCACCGCTGGCGCCGCCTGCGCATGCGCCTGGCTTTGCAGGCGGTCCACCGCCGTGGCGCCCACGCCGCCCAATACCCCTGCGGCGAGCAATGCAGCCACGAGTTTTTTCGATTTCAGTTCCATGGTGTTCATTTCCCGATCCTTGTGTCATGGCCGCCGTTGTGGCGGGATGGTGCGAATGTGCGGCACGACAATTAGGGGAAACTTAGGCTGGGCTGTTGCAGCCATGCGCCTGGGCTGAGGCTGGGCTGGAGTGGGCCTAACCCCCTCCGGGTGGCACCCTGAAGTTCGCTGTAATGCGGGCTTCGGCGCGCTGAAGCAGATCGTGCAGCGCGTGCATCCAACGGCGCGTGGGCGGCGTATCTGCCGCAGTCGCCGGGGCGCTCGTGGGCGTTGCGGACGCGTTCAGCGCGCGCTCGGTTGGGCTGGGGCGATCGTTGGCGGGTTGAGCATCGGGCAGTGGCATGGGGCGATGCTCTCGCCCGCTCGGGGTTACGTAAAGTTGAATTTACTGAGCGTTCAGTTCATCATTGCTGATGCGTGAACTGAACCTGGATCAACTGCGCACCCTGATCGCCATTGCAGATCTGGGCACCTTCGCTGCCGCTGCGCAGGCGCTGCACCTGGCGCCGCCCACCGTCAGCCTGCACGTGAAGGAGCTGGAAAGCTGGCTGGACACGCCGCTGGTCATCCGCGGCAGACGCTTGGCAGAGCTGACGCCTGCCGGCGCCGTGCTGGTGCAGGACGGGCGCAAGCTGCTGGCCGCTGGCGATGATCTGGTGGACCGAGTGCGCCGCCGTGCGACTGGCCGGGCGGGCATGGTGCGGGTGGCCGTGTCGGCGGGCGTGAGCACGCAGCTGCTGCCGCTGATGCTGCAGCGGCTCCATGCGCAAACCCCGACATCGAGCTGCGGCTGGAGGCCGTGGGCTCGGCCGAAGCCATGCGCCGCCTGAAGGCGGGCACGCTGGACATCGCCATCGTCGCCAGCCCGCAACCGGCCACGCCCGAGGTGCGGCTGCAGCCCTGGCGGCAGGACGCCATGGTCGTGCTGCTGCCCGCCGCGTGGGCGCCGCCGGCCGCCATCACGCCCGAATGGCTGGCGCAAAGGCGCTGGGCCAGCTTCACGCCGGCCACGCAGATGCATGGGCTGATCGCCGGGTGGTTCGGTCAGGCCGGCCTCAGCCCCCGGCCCTACCTGGCCTTGAGCTATCCCGGCGCCCTCAAAAGCCTAGCCGCCGCCGCGCAAGCCGCGGCCATCCTGCCCTGCGAAGAGGTGGCCGATCTGGCGGATGCGCAAGGCGTGTGCATTCGCCCCATGAAGCCCGCGCTGATGCGGCCGATGGCCGTGGCCAGCCGCCAGGCGGCGGCAAGCGATCTGGCTGTCATGGCGGTGCTGGAGGTGATCGAGCAGTTCAAGTCCTAGCACGGCGCCTGGGCTCTCACGTGGGTTGCGCGGGCCAGCCGCGCAAGCGCCGTTGCAGATGGGGGCACCCTGCGAGTGCCACGCACGCCTTCAGCGGCGCCTGCCTACCAGGCCAGCGTCACACGCAGGCCGCCGAGCGTGGGCGATTCATCCAGGCGCAGGGCAGCGCCGTGCTGGTCGGCCACCGACTTGACGATGGCCAGCCCCAGGCCGCTGCCGTGGCCCAACGCGCCAGGCGCGCGGTAAAAGCGGTCCAGCACGCGCTGGCGCTCTTCGGGCGGCACGCCCGGGCCGGCGTCTTCCACCGTCAGCACGGCGCGGTCGGGCGCGGCGTTTTCGCCCGTCAGGGCCTGCACCTGCACCACCCCGCCCGGCGGCGTATGGCGGATGGCGTTGTCGAGCAGGTTGCGCAGCAACACGGCCAGCGCGCCCGCCTGGCCCTGCAGCGGCACGGGCGCGGGGGCGATCAGTGCCAGCTGAACGCCGCGTGCGGCGGCGCTGGGCGCGGCGTCCTGCACGGCGCTTTGGGCCAGCGCGGCCAGATCCAGCTCGGTCAGGTCTACCTGCGCGGCGCCGTCTTGCCGGGCCAGCGCCAGCAGTTGCTCGACCAGCCGCGTGGCGCGGTCGATGCCCGTCAGCAGGCGCTCGGCCGCCACGTCGCGCGTGGCCACGTCGGGGGCGCGCTGCAGGCTTTGCACCTGCAGGCGCAACGCGGCCAGCGGCGTGCGCAGCTCATGGGCCGCATCGGCGGTGAAATGGGTGAGCGTGTCCCACGCGCGGGCCAGGCGCGCCAGCAGCGCATTCAGCTCGTCGATCAGCGGGCGCACTTCCAGCGGCACGCCGTCGGTGGCGATGGGCGAAATATCGCCCGGGCGGCGATCGGCCAGCTGCTTGCGCACGCGGTTCAGGGGGCCCAGCGCCCGCGCCACGACGCCCCAGACGATCAACATCAGCAGCGGCGCCAGCAGCGCGATGGGCAGCACGGCCCGCAGCGCCAGCTGGCCGGCAATCTGGCGGCGCATGGCCGTGTCTTGCGCGACCTGGATCACCTGGGTGCTGGTGCGCAGCGCGTACACGCGAAAGTCGGCGCTGCTGGCGCGGACGTTGGAAAAGCCGATCACCGTTTGCGGCGGCAGCAGCTGCTCGCTGGGCGAGCGGTACAGCATCACGCCGTCGGCGCGCCAGATCTGGATGATCAAGTCGCGCGCGCCGCGCTCCTTGCTGTTCAGCGCATCGTCGCCCAGCACGCTGGCCGCCATACCGCCAGTCAGCGACAGGGCTATGCGCTCCATCTGCGCGTCAAAGACGGATTCGGTCTCGGCCAGCGCGGTGCGCCAGGTGACCAGCGCCTGCAGCACGGCGATCACCGCCACGGCGGCCAGCAGAGAACGGATCAGCCTGCCTCGAAGGGAGGGGCCTGTCTTTTGCAAGCCAAATTGGCCTTCAGCGCCCGCTGCTCCAGCGCTGGCAGCTATCGTATTCATAGTATTCATCGGTGCTTGGGGTGGTCGGCTTCACCGCCGCCAGCTTGGCCAGGCGCTGCCGGGCGATCTTGCTGCGCGGCGGCCTGATCCGCCAAGGCGCCAGGATGGCCTGGCGCTGCGGTTGGCCGGGCCATTTCCTGCGCCGGCACCAGGTAGCCCAGGCCGCGCACGTTCTGGATCAGCTCGGCCCCCAGCTTTTTGCGCACGCCGTGGATGTACACCTCTACCGCGTTGCTGCTGACCTCGTCGCGCCAGGAATACAGCTTTTCCTCGAGCTGCTGGCGCGACAGCACCCGCCCTGGGCGCGCCAGCAGCGGCTCCAGCACCGCCCATTCGCGCGCCGACAGCACCACGGGCACGCCAGCCTGGGTGACTTCGCGCGTGGCCGGGACGATGCGCACATCGCCCCATTCGTACGCTGGCTCGGCCCGGCCGTCGGCGCGGCGCAGCAGGGCGCGGATGCGCGCCAGCAGCTCGTCCAGGTCGTAGGGCTTGACGATGTAGTCGTCCGCCCCCGCGTCCAGCCCCGCCACGCGCTGGCCCACGGCGTCGCGCGCGGTGGCGATCAGCACCGGCAGGCGCTGGTGGCGGCCGCGCAGGGCGCGTAGCACGTCCAGCCCGTCCTTGCGGGGCAGGCCCAGGTCCAGCAGCAGCAGGTCGTAATCGGCGGTGGTGAGGGCCGTGTCGGCCATGGCGCCGTCCTTGACCCAGTCCACGGCGTAGTGCTCGGCGCGCAGCGCGTCGAGCACCACCTCGCCAATCATCGTGTCGTCTTCGGCCAGCAGGATGCGCATGCGGCAATGGTAGCGGCGCCCTGGCGGCGCATCACGCAGGCAGTCAAAAGTGCTCACGATTTGCTAGCTGCCGGCGCTGATGGGGCGGACGTGTCAGCTTCAAACAATCGTGACTTATTATTGGGGTGCTTTGGCCTCGGGGCGCATGGCCCCGCCCTCCCCTGACAACCTCTTCGTCACCCGGAACCGCGCCCGCCGCGCCGCTCCGCGCTGGCGTGAACCCGGTGCTTTTTCTGGATGGATCTGGTTTACCTGCTTTTGCTGCCCTTTGTCGGCAGCCTGGTGGCGGCGCTGATGCCGACGCACGCCCGTACCGCTGCGGCGGTGTGGGCTGCTCTGGTGGGTGCGGCGGCGCTGGCCTGGGTGGCATGGCAGTATCCGGGGCTGAGCGAGGGCGCCGTGCTGCGCGAGGAACACCGCTGGATTCCCTCTGCCGGCATCAACTTCGTGGTGCGCATGGACGGGTTTGCCTGGATGTTCGCCATGCTGGTGACCGGCATCGGAACGCTGGTAGCGGTGTACGCGCGCTACTACATGTCCAAGAACGACCCGGTGCCGCGCTTTTTCTCGTTCTTCCTGGCATTCATGGGCTCCATGCTGGGCGTGGTGCTGTCGGGCAACCTCGTGCAGATGGTGTTCTTCTGGGAGCTGACCAGCCTGTTCAGCTTTTTGCTGATCGGCTACTGGTACCACCGCAAAGACGCCCGCCGGGGCGCCCGCATGGCGCTTACCGTGACGGGCGCGGGCGGCCTGGCGCTGCTGGCCGGGGTGTTGATGCTCGGCCACATCGTGGGCAGCTACGACCTGGACGTGGTGCTGGCCAGCGGGGCCGAGGTCACCGCCCACCGGCTGTACACGCCCACGCTGGTGCTGATCCTGCTGGGCGCCTTCACCAAAAGCGCGCAGTTTCCCTTCCAGATCTGGCTGCCGCGCGCCATGGCCGCGCCCACGCCGGTGTCCGCGTACCTGCACTCGGCCACCATGGTCAAGGCCGGGGTGTTTTTGCTGGCGCGCCTGTGGCCGGCGCTGGCAGGCACCGAGCAGTGGTTCTGGCTGGTAGGCGGCGCGGGGCTGATCACGCTGGTGCTGGGCGCCTACGTGGCGATGTTCCAGAATGATCTGAAGGGCTTGCTGGCGTATTCCACCATCAGCCACCTGGGGCTGATCACCCTGCTGCTGGGCCTGAACCGCGAACTGGCGGCCGTGGCGGCGGTTTTCCACATCATGAACCACGCGACCTTCAAGGCATCGCTTTTCATGGCGGCGGGCGTCATCGACCACGAAACCGGCACCCGCGACATCCGGCGCCTGGGCGGCTTGTGGAAAGCCATGCCGATCACCGGCACGCTGGCTTTCGTGGCCAGCGCCGCGATGGCCGGCGTGCCGCTGATGAACGGCTTCCTGTCCAAGGAGATGTTCTTTGCCGAAACCATCGATTTGAGCTCCTACCCCTGGCTGGACGTGGGCCTGCCGATTGCCGCCACCGTGGCAGGCGTGTTTGCGGTGGTTTATTCGTTGCGCTTTTCGGTCAGCGTGTTTCTGGGCCAGCGCCGGTCTGAGTTGCCGCTGGCCCCGCATGAGCCGGTGCGCTGGATGCGCGTGCCGATCGAGGTGCTGGTGCTGCTGTGCCTGGTGGTGGGCATCTTCCCGCAATGGTCGGTGGGCCCTGCCCTGGCACTGGCCGCGCGCCCGGTGGTGGGCGGCGATCTGCCCAGCTACAGCCTGGCGATCTGGCACGGCGTGAACCGCCCGCTGGTGATGAGCCTGGTGGCGCTGGCCGGCGGCGTGCTGCTGTACCTGGCGCTGCGCAAGCGTTTGCTGACGGGCAAGCTGCGCCATGTGCCGCTGATCTACTGGCTGGACGGCCAGCGCATCTTCCAGAGCACGCTGTACGCGCTCGACCGCGGCAGCCGCTGGGTGCTGGGCGTGCTGTCCAGCGGGCGGCTGCAACCGCAGCTGCTGCTGCTGGTTCTGTGCGCCGTCGCGGCGGCCACGGCGTCGTTGTGGCGCGGCGGCGTGACCTGGGGCGACCGCGAAAGGGTGCCCGGCTCGACCGAGTTCGCCCTGCTGTGGGTGATGGGCTGCGTGTGCGCGCTGGCAGCGGCCAACCAGGCCAAGTTCCACCGCCTGGCCGCGCTGATGATGGTCAGCGGCGTGGGCCTGGCCACCATTCTCACCTTCGTGTGGTTCTCTGCCCCCGACCTGGCGCTGACGCAGATCACGGTTGAGGTGGTGATGACCGTGCTGTTCCTGCTGGGCCTGCGCTGGCTGCCCAAGCGCCTACCCTATGAGGCTTCCCACCTTGCGCCGCGCGTGCACCTACGGCGTTTCCGCGACTTGATCGTGTCCGTGGTGGCTGGCGCCGGGCTGGCCGCCCTGGCCTACGCCATGATGACCCGGCCGGCGCCGCAAAGCATCTCGCCCTTCTACCTGGACCGCGCGCTGCCCGAAGGCGGTGGCACCAACGTGGTCAACGTGATGCTGGTGGACTTCCGCGCGTTCGACACCTTCGGCGAAATCACCGTGCTGAGCATCGTGGCGCTGACGGTGTACGCGCTGCTGCGCCGCTTCCGCCCGCCGCGCGAGGTTATCCAGCTGCCGCCGCAGCAACGCGCCATTCCGGCCGACCTGGCCACCGACCTGATCAACCCGCGCACCGCGCAAGACACGGCACTGGGCTACATGATGGTGCCCGCCACGCTGGTGCGCCTGCTGATGCCGGTCGCCGCCGTGGTTTCGGCCTACCTGTTCATGCGCGGCCACAACGAGCCGGGGGGCGGCTTCGTCGCCGGCCTGGTGCTGTCCATCGCTTTCATCACGCAGTACATCGTGGCCGGCACCCATTGGGTGGAGGCGCACCTGCAGCTGCGCGTGGTGCGCTGGATCGGGGTGGGCCTGCTGATGGCGCTGGCCACCGGTATCGCCTCGCTGTGGTTTGGCTACCCCTTCATGACCACGCACACGGCGCACCTCACGCTGCCGGTGGTGGGCGAAATCCACATTGCCAGCGCGCTGTTCTTTGACATTGCGGTGTTCGCGGTGGTGGTCGGCTCCACGCTGCTGATCCTGACGGCACTCGCCCACCAATCGGTGCGAAGCCACCGCAAGGCGCCCGACAAATCGGCAGCGGCCACCGCCGCCGCCAGCGCAGGAAAGGTCGACTGATGGAAACGATCATTGCCATTGCGATCGGCGTGCTGGGCGGCTCGGGCGTCTGGCTGGTGCTGCGGCCCCGAACGTTTCAGGTGCTGATGGGCCTGACCCTGCTGTCCTACGCGGTCAACCTGTTCATCTTTGCCATGGGCAGCCTGTCCATCGACCGTGAACCCATCGTGCAGACGGGCCTGTCGCCCAACCTGGTCAACTACACCGACCCGCTGCCCCAGGCGCTGGTGCTGACGGCCATCGTGATCGGCTTTGCGACATCGGCGCTGTTCCTGGTGGTGCTGCTGGCCTCGCGGGGCCTGTCGGGCACCGACCATGTGGACGGCCAGGAGCCGGACGACGGCACGCAAGCCATCCTGCCCAACGGCGCACCGGCGCAGGAGCCGCGCCCATGACGTTTGCCCAGTTGGTAGAGCGGCTCATGCCGCACCTGATCATCGCGCCCATCCTGCTGCCCATGGCCACGGCCGCGGTCATGCTGCTGCTGGGCGATACGCGGCGCCCGCTGAAGGCGGCGGTCAACGTGGCTTCTTGCGCGCTGGGCGTGTTCTGCGCCGCCGCGCTGGTGTACTGGGTGCAGCACATGGGCGCGCCGCAGGCGGTGGGGGTGTACATGCCGTCCAACTGGCCGGTGCCCTTTGGCATCGTGCTGGTGGTCGACCGCCTTTCGGCCATGATGCTGCTGCTGTCCAGCGTGCTGGGGCTGGCGTCGGTGCTGTACGCCTGCGCACGCTGGGACAAGGCCGGAGTGCATTTCCACCCTCTGTTCCAGCTGCAGCTGATGGGCCTGAACGGCGCTTTCCTCACGGCCGACCTGTTCAACCTGTTCGTGTTCTTCGAGATCATGCTCACCGCCTCTTACGGGCTGTTGCTGCATGGCTCTGGCTGGGCGCGCGTGCGGGCCAGCCTGCACTACATCGCGATGAACCTGATGGCTTCTTCGCTGTTCCTGATCGGCGTGGCCATGCTCTATGGCGTGACGGGCACGCTGAACATGGCGGACATGGCCATCATGGTGCCCGCCATTCCCGAGAACGACCGCGGCCTGCTGCACGCGGGCGCCGCCATCCTGGTGGTGGCGTTTCTGGTCAAGGCGGCGGCTTGGCCGCTCAACTTCTGGCTGCCATCCACTTACTCCAGCGCCAGCGCGCCGGTGTCGGCGCTGTTCGCCATCATGACCAAGCTGGGCCTGTATTCGATCCTGCGGATGTGGACGCTGCTGTTCCCGCAGGATGCGGGCGTATCGGCGTACTTTGGCGGCCCGGTGCTGGTCGGCCTGGGGCTGATCACCCTGGCATTTGGCGCCATCGGCATCATCGCCACCCAGCACCTGGGGCGCATGGCCGCGTTCTGCGTGATCCTGTCGTCGGGCACGCTGCTGGCCGCGCTGGGCTTTGGCCAGCCCGATGTGACCGGCGGCGCGCTTTACTACACGCTAGGCTCCACGCTGGCCATCAGCGCCTTCTTCCTGCTGGTTGACCTGATCGACCGCACGCGCCAGGTGGAAGACCGGCCAGACTACGTCAACGAAGCCGACCCCGATGACGAGCCCTTTGCCTACCCGGTGGACCTGATGCCCGTGCGCGACGTCAACCTCGACGAGGACGAGCAGGCGCTGTTCGGCCGCGCCATTCCCGCGGCCATGGCCTTTCTGGGCCTGTCCTTCATCGTGTGCGGCCTGACGATTGCCGGCCTGCCGCCCCTGCCCGGCTTTGTTGGCAAGGTGGTGATTCTTTCCGGGCTGCTCAATCCCAACGGCTTTGGCCACGACGCGCAGGTGTCCACCGGCGCGTGGCTGTTGCTGGCGCTGCTGGTGATCGGCGGCCTGCTGACGACCATCGCCGTGTCGCGTGCCGGTGTGCGCTATTTCTGGGCGCCCGAAGGCCGCCCGGTGCCACGCCTGCGGGTGATTGAAACCCTGCCCATCGGCGCACTGCTGCTGCTGCTGGGTGTGCTGGTGTGGCAGGCCGATGCCGTGCTGCGCTACGCCAACGCCACCGCGCTCAGCCTGCACGACCCGAAGGACTACATCGGCACGGTGGTATCGACCAAGCCGGTGCCGTCGCCCACCGCCACGGGTGAAGGAGGGCTGCGCCGATGATCCGCCGCCTGCTGCCCTCTCCGCTGCTTACGCTGGCGCTGATCGTGCTGTGGTTGGTGCTGAACCAATCGGTCAGCCCCGGCCAGATCATTCTGGGCGTGGTGTTCGGCGTGGCCGCGCCTGCGCTGCTGGCGCCGCTGCGGCCCGCCCGCCCCCGCATTCGCCACCCCCTGGTGCTGGCCAGGCTGATCCTGCACGTGGGCTACGACGTGATCGAGTCGAACCTGCAAGTCTTCTGGACCCTGCTGCGCCACCCCTCCCAGCCCGTGCAAAGCAGCTTCATCCAGATCCCGCTGGACCTGCGCGACCCCAGCGGCCTGGCTTCGCTGGCGATGATCACCACCGTGGTGCCTGGCACCGTCTGGTGCGAACTGGCGCGCGACAGCAGTGCCGTGCTGCTGCACGCATGGAACGCCCCGGACCCGGACGCCTTCATCGCCATGTACAAGGAACGCTACGAACGGCCCTTGATCCAGATCTTCGAGTCCGCCCCATGATGAGCCCGCTGCTGTCCTACGCCGTCACCACCACGCTGATCCTGTACGGCGTGGCCATTCTGCTGGCGCTCTGGCGCGTCCTGCGCGGCCCGTCGGCGCAAGACCGTGTGCTGGCGCTGGACCTGATCTACCTTCTGGGCATGCTGATCATCCTGGTGATCGGCCTGCGCTACGGCAGCAGCATGTATTTCGAGGCCGCGCTGCTGATCGCGCTGTTCAGCTTCGTCAGCTCGGCGGCCATGGCCAAGTTCCTGCTGCGCGGCGAGGTGATCGAATGAGCACGTCGGCGTCTGTGCCCATTTGGGTGGAAGTGGTGGTGGCCGTGCTGCTGCTGGCCAGCGCCGTGTTCTCTGTGGTGGCAGCGATGGGCCTGGTGCGCCTGAAAGACTTTTTCCAGCGCATGCATCCGCCGGCGCTGGTGTCTACCTGGGCGGCGTGGTGCGTCACGCTGGCCTCCATCGTGTATTTCTCGGCGCTGGACCAGCGGCCTGAGCTGCATGTGTGGCTGATCATCATCCTGCTGTCGATCACCGTGCCGGTGACCAGCATCCTGCTGGGCCGCGCGGCCCTTTTCCGCGGCCGCCAGGCGGGCAACAAGGCGCTGCCGCCCGCGTTGATGCCCAAGCAGACCGGCTCGGCCGACAACACGACACCAGACGACGCTGGCTGAGCGGGTCGCGCGCGCCCTGGGCGGCGGCGCTTGCAATTTCAAGTCGAAAACGCCTCCAACGCCCTACCCACCAGCGCCGGCAGCTCGTTTTTTGATAGCAAATTGCTTATCAAACCTTGGCGGCGTCAGGCCGGTCAACCTGTGCGCGCCTTCGCTTTCAACCAGCGGCGTTCAGCCCGGCCGCTTCATCTGGCAGGTGGTGGCCATGGCCGCGTCGCTGGCGCTGATCTGACGCACCACGCGAAAACCGTAGCCCGAGCCTTCCACGTCAAACGGCACGCCCGGCGCGCCCTGGCGGTCCATCACGCCCACCACCAGCGGCTGCTGGAACTGGTGATCTGCCGCGCGCATGGTGCCGCGCTGGCCAGCCAGCGTGACGTCGGCGCGCTCCAGCTGGCGCGCCACGGCCAGCGCGTCGTCGCTGCGGGCGCGGTCGATGGCCTGGGCCAGCGCCTCGATCATCAGCTGCATGCGCATGTGCACGTAATCGTCCTGCGGGCGCGGAAAGCGGGTGCGGAAGGCGCGGTAGAACTCGGCGCTTTCGGGCGTGGGCGTGTTGGGCAGCCAATCGGCCACGGCCACCACCTTGCCAATGCCCGCTTCGCCCATGGCAGCGGGCGCGCCCAGGGCGTTGCCGTAAAACGTATAGAAGCGGCCGTCAAACCCGGCTTCGCGCGCCGCCTTGACCAGCAGCGTCAGGTCGTTGCCCCAGTTGCCGGTGAGCACCGCCTGTGCGCCGCTGGCCTTGATCTTGGCCGCGTAGGGCAGAAAGTCCTTGATGCGGCCAATCGGGTGCAGCTCTTCGCCGGCGATGGCGATGTCGGGCCGCCGCTCGCCCAGCTGGCGCCGCGCCTCGCGCAACACGGCCTGGCCAAAGCTGTAGTCCTGGCCGATCAGGTACATGCGCTGCAGTTGCTTGTCTTCGGCCACCAGCTGCATCAGCGCCGTCATGCGCATGTCGGCGTGCGCATCGAAGCGAAAGTGCCAGAAGCTGCACAGCTCGTTGGTCAGGATCGGGTCGACGGCGGAGTAGTTCAGGAACAGCACGCGCCGCTGGGGCTCGCGCTCGTTGTGCTTGTTCAGCGCATCGATCAGCGCCGCCGCCACGGACGACGAATTGCCCTGCAGTACGAAATGCGCGCCGCTGTCGATGGCCGAGCGCAGCATCAGCAGCGATTCTTCCGTCTGCCCCTTGTTGTCAAAGCGCTCCAGCTGCAGCAGGCGCTTGCCTTGCGCGGTGGTCACGCCGCCCCGGGCGTTGACCCGCTCGATCGCCCACATCAGGTTGCGGTAAACGGCCTCGCCGGTGTTGGCAAAGGGGCCGCTGAGCGATTCGATCAAGGCCAGCTTGACCGGCGCCAAGCCCGCGGACTTGCCAGCGCTGGCGGGCTGCGCCATGGCGGCCAGCGGCGCGGCAGCGGCAGCGGCAGCCAGCAGTGAAGCGGTTCGGACGAGGGCCTGGCGACGTTGGATGGGGTTCATGACACTCAAAAGAAATCAGGTGAGGGGCGATGCCAACGCACGCGTCGGCATCTGACTGAAGCGCCCCGCTTCGCAAGAGGCTGCGCACCAACCCAACAGTGGGGGCGATGGCGCTGCCGACAGCCGCTAGGGCTTGTCTTCGTGCGAAGGGGCGGAGGCGGCGTCTTCGGCCGCCTTGGGCGGAACGGCTTTGCTCAAGAAGCCGCCCAGCAGGTCAAAGAAACGCTCGTACAGATTCGGCTCGGTGACGGTGTTGCTGGCCACCTTGACCAGCGAATCCAGGCCGCCTTCCACCGGCAGCGACAGCGACCCGAATCCGCCCACGCCCAGCGACGCCGACTCCTTGACCTTGCGCACCACGTACTGCTCTTTCAGGCCGCTCACGAAGACCACCGCACGGTCGTTGTCGCCCTGCTCGGGCGCGCAGACCACGCGAAACTCCATCTCCACGTGGTGTTCAGGTGCGGGCTGGAAATACTTGCGGCCCGACACCTGCTCAGGCTTGGTCGAGGTGACCACGTAACCCTGGCTGAGCAGCGTGCGCCGCGCCGCCTCGCAAGCCAGCGCAGGGCTGGTGGCGAAATGGCGGCTGTGGGCCGTGGAATCGAAGGTTTCGGGCTGGAAATCCACCAGCTCGACGGGCTTTCCGGGCAGGTTGGCGCAGGCTGCCAGGGTGAGGGGCACCAGCGCCCACACAGCGCGACGCCCGATTGAAGCAAGGCTCATCCGAAAACGCGTTCGCTATCAAAAGAAGAACGTGGATGTTAATGCCTGGCGCCCGTGCGGCCACCGCCAACGCCCACGTTTTTGTAACTTGACGCAGGATTTCGCGCGGTGAAATGGCCGCACGCATGGGCGCAGAAAAGAGCTTGAAATCCGCTGGCGCGCGCTCAAGTGTGGTGGCAAGCGACCGGGCGCAGCGCCGCTGACGAAGGGTCGCCATCCACACCACTCTGAAGGAATACGCACCATGATTTTCACCTCTGCCAACCCCAACCTGCGCCGCTCTGTCTATGGCCCCGCCCTGCGTTCGCTCGACCGCTTTCTGGACGACGCGGTGGCCGTTGCCAAGAACGCCGGCACGCAGCTGAAGGAAGAAGAAAAGCACTGGGAACTGAGCATCGACGTGCCCGGCGTGTCGCGCGATCAATTGAACATCGCCATTGAAGGCGCCACCGTGCGCGTGACCACCGTGGAAGGCGCCCCGCGCGAATACCGCAAGGCGTATGAATTCGCCCAGGAAGTGGACACCGCCGCCAGCCACGCCAAGCTGGAAAACGGCGTGCTGACCCTCACGCTGGCCAAGCTGGTGCCGCAAAGCAAAGCCACGAACCTGAACATCGACTGACGCGGTCTGCGGATGCGTGCGGCCAGCGTGAGAGCCGCATGCAAAAAGGGAAGCCCCGTGCTTCCCTTTTTTGTGCTTGCCGCGCGCGCCCTGCCAGAACCAAGGCTGGCCAGAGTCGCTCAGGCGGCCACGGCCAACTCATGCAGCGGCCAACGCGGCTTCACGTCGAACGCGTAATTCTGGCTGGGCTGGGCCGCGCCCGCCTGCACCCGCATGGCGGCCGCCAGCGCGATCATGGCGCCGTTGTCGGTGCACAGGTGCAGCTCGGGGTAGTGCACACGCACGCCGCGCGCGGCGCAGGCGGCGTTCAGCTCTTCACGCAGGCGGGCGTTGGCGCCCACGCCGCCGGCCACCACCAGCCGCCGCAGGCCCGTGGCTTGCAAGGCTTTGAGCGACTTTTTCACCAGCACTTCGACGATGGCCGCCTGCGTGCTGGCAGCCAGATCGGCGCGCGGCTGTTCGCAGGCCGCACCTTCCAGCCGACGCGCCTGGGTCAGCACCGCGGTTTTCAGGCCCGCAAAAGAGAAATCGAGGTTGCCGCTGTGCAGCAGCGGCCGGGGCAGTTTGTAGGCGGTGGCGTCGCCAAATTCGGCCAACCGCGCCAGCGCCGGGCCACCGGGGTAGCCCAGGCCGAGCAGCTTGGCGGATTTGTCAAAGGCCTCGCCCGCGGCGTCGTCAATGGTTTCGCCCAGCAGCTCGTACCGGCCAACGCCATCCACGCGCATCAGCTGCGTGTGGCCGCCGCTGACCAGCAACGCGATGAAGGGGAATTCGGGCGGGTCGGCGCTCAGAAACGGCGACAGCAAATGCCCCTCAAGGTGGTGCACGCCCAGCACGGGCTTGTCCAGCGCGGCGCCCAGCGCGCAGGCCATGCCCGCGCCCACCAGCAGCGCACCGGCCAGGCCAGGGCCGCGGGTAAACGCTACCAAATCAATAGCTTCCAGCGCTTGCCCAGCCTGCGCCAGAACCTCTTTTGTCAATGGAACGACGCGGCGGATGTGGTCGCGGCTGGCCAGCTCGGGCACCACGCCGCCGTAGTCGGCGTGCATGGCCACTTGCGTGTGCAGCGCGTGCGCGAGCAACTGCGGCACGCCTTCGCCCTGCACGCGCACCAGCGCCACGCCGGTTTCGTCGCAAGAGGATTCGATGCCCAGAACAAGGTGCGCCATGGCGCGCATTATCGGCGCCCGTGCCGCAAAGCGCGGCGCAGCGCCGCCGGGCCTCAGCCGATGCCGCCGCCGATGTAGCTTTCCATCTGGGCGATGATGAAGCGCTGCTCGGCCAGCTCGGCATTGACCAGGTCGCCGATGGACACCAGCCCCAGCACCTGCCCACCTTCGACCACCGGCAGGTGACGCAGGCGCGCCTGCGACATGATGCCCATGCATTCCTGCACGGTCTGGCGGGGGCTGACGACGTAGAGCTTGGACGTCATGACGTTGGCCAGCAGCGTGTCGGCCGAGGCCAGGCCCTTGAGCGCCAGTTTGCGGGCGTAGTCGCGCTCGGTGAAGATGCCCAGCAGCGCATCGCCCTGCATGATAAGCACCGAGCCGACGTTGCGGTCTGCCATCAACTGCAGCGCGTCGCGCACCGTGGCTTCGGGCGGCAGCGCGGCCAGGACGCGTTGGTCACGGTGGGCAAGGATGTCGGACACGTTGGGCATGGGCGGCTCCTCAAGGGGTGGGCGTGAAGTTGTTCACGCATCGTGCCAGAACCTGCCGCCCAGCGCCACCTGCGCGGCGGCGGTTTGCAGGCCGCGCCCGCCACCCTGAGCAGCGAATGCGCGAAGGCAGCGGCGACTGCGCCGTCGCACAATGGGCGCTGCGCGGCCCGGCGTTGCGACGTGCGGCCCCCACCCGTCCGCTACGTTTAACATAGCTGCCAGCGCTGGATGCACCTGCACCAGAGCCATTTTTTATCACCAATTCTCTCTGCCCCTCATGACCGCCGAATCTCTCGCGCTTATCTCATCCAAGGCCACCCAGAAGCTGCTGGGCGAGTTGCTGGGCCAGTACCGGCAGGCGCACCCCGGCGTACCCGTCACGCCGGAATCGGTGGGCGGCGTGGATGCGGCCAAGCGCGTGCAGGCGGGCGAGGCGCTGGACGGCGTGCTGCTGGCCAGCGACGCGATCGACAGACTGATCGCCAGCGGCCACGTGCTGCCGGGCAGCCGCGTCGACTGGGTGCGCTCTGGCGTGGCGGTGGCCGTGCCGGCGGGCGCGCCGCACCCGGACATCGGCACCGAAGCCGCCGTGCGCCAGGCGGTGCAGGCCGCGCGCACCATCGGCTATTCAACAGGTCCGAGCGGCGTGGCGCTGGCCCAGCTGTTTGCCCGCTGGGGCCTGGCGGACGAGGTGACCGCCAAGCTGGTCACCCCGCCACCGGGCACGCCCGTGGGCCAGCTGATCGCCCAGGGCGAGGTGTCGCTGGGCTTTCAGCAGCTGAGCGAGCTGATGGACTTGCCGGGCATCGACGTGCTGGGCCCGCTGCCGGATGCGGTTCAGATCACCACCGTGTTCTCAGGCGGCGTGGCGGCCACGTCGCGCCAGCCGGACGCCGTGCGCGCGCTGCTGGCGTTTCTGGCGTCTGCACCCGCCGCCCCAGCCAAGCTGGCCTGCGGCATGGCGCCGTTGTGATCTGCGGGCCGTGGCAGCCACCTGCACCCTGGCCTGCGCTCCCCTGCGCGGCAAGCCCGGCGGTGTGACAATCGCCTGTTAATGAGCCATTCCCTGACCGACCCTGACCTGCTGGCCCTGCTGTCCGACACGCTGAATGGCGCGGCCGCGCCCGCGGGAGCGGCGGGGGCCGTCATCTGCCTGTGCGCCCAGTGGTGCGGCACCTGCCGCGAATTCGCCACCGGCTTTCAGCAGGCGGCCCAGGCCCACCCCGGGCTGGTCTTCCGCTGGGTGGACGTCGAGGATGAATCCGCTGCTGTGGGCGATCTGGACGTGGAAACCTTCCCCACCCTGGTGATTGGCGCGGCCGACGGCGGCGTGCGCTTTGCCGGGCCCGTGCTGCCGCAGGCAGCGCAAATCCCCCGGCTGCTCAAAAGCCTGGGTTTGTAAGCCATCGCTCGCTGTGGATGCCGCCATGTGACAAGGTGTGTCAGGCTTGATACTTGCATATCTGCAAGTACAGGTCAGAATTTGACACTCACTTTGGCTGCGGCCAAGCACTGAACCACAATACCCCATGGGAATCAGCCCCTACCTGAAAGTGATCGGCCGCGGCCGCGATGGCGCGCGCGCCCTCACGCGCGAACAGGCCGCCGACTTGCTGGGCCAGGTTCTGGACGGCTTTTGCACCGATCTGGAAATCGGCGCCTTCTGCATCGCCATGCGCGTCAAGGGCGAAACGCCGCAAGAGATGGCCGGCTTCCTCGACGCCGTGGCCGCCCGCATGAAGCACGTGCCCGCCAGCGACCGCCCCGTGGTCGTGCTGCCCAGCTACAACGGCGCGCGCAAGCTGCCGGTGCTCACCCCGCTGCTTGGCATGATGCTGGCGCGCAAGGGCCTGCCGGTGCTGATCCACGGCACCCCCACCGAGGACGCGCGCGTCACCTCGCTGGAAGCGCTGTCGGTGATCGGCATCACGCCGCAGCGCCCCGACAGCGTCATCGAATCCGGGCGCCTGCACTACGTGGACACGCGCGAGCTGCTGCCCGGCCTCAAGCAACTGCTGGACGTGCGCCGCACGATCGGCCTGCGCAACAGCGGGCACAGCCTGGTCAAGCTGATGAACCCCGTGGCCGGCACGGCGCTGGTGGTGGGCAGCTACACGCACCCCGAATACTTCGAATCCATGGCCGCCACGTTCGAGCTGATGGGCAGCAACGCCATGCTGCTGCGCGGCACCGAGGGCGAGCCCGTGGCCGACCCGCGCCGCACCCCACGCATGGACGTGTACATCAACGGCCAGGTGCGCCTGGTGGACGAAGGGCGCAGCGGCCCGCTGGCCAGCCTGCCCTCGCTGCCGCGGCTGATCGACCCGATCACCACCGCCACCTACATGCGCGGCGTGCTGGAAGGGCTGGTGCCCATTCCCGAGCCCATCGTCATCCAGACCGACCACATCGTGCGCGCCTGCAAGGCCATCGAAGCGGCGGGCGACCCATCTCTGCTGGGCCCGCTGACCGCATGAGCGATGCGACCCAAGACCCGCCCAGCGCCCCCGCCGTGCCGCCCAAGCGCCTCGGCCGGGTCGCGCTGGTAGGCGCCGGCCCGGGCGACCCGGATCTGCTCACCTTCATGGCCGTCAAGGCCCTGCAGGCCGCCACCGTGGTGCTGGTGGACGACCTGGTCAGCGACGCGGTGCTGGCCCTGGTGCCCCCCAGCGCCCGCATCACCTACGTGGGCAAGCGTGGCGGCTGCCGCAGCACCCCGCAGCCCGCCATCGAGCGGCTGATGATCGACGCCGCGCTCGCCGGTGAAAGCGTGGTGCGCCTCAAGGGCGGCGACCCCTTCATTTTTGGCCGCGGCGGCGAAGAGGTGGAAAGCCTGCGCGCGGCGGGCATCGAGCCGGAAGTGGTCAACGGCATCACCGCTGGCCTGGCGGCCATGACCAGCCTGGGCGCACCGCTGACGCACCGCGAGTACGCGCAGGGTGTGGTGTTCGTCACCGGCCACCCGCAAAAGAACGGCCCCGGCATCGACTGGCCGCAGCTGGCCGCCGCAGCGCAGGCGCTGCACCTGACGCTGGTGATCTACATGGGCATCCGCAACGCCGAGCACATCCAGCACGGCCTGCTGCACGGCCTGCCCGCCAGCACCCCCGTCGCCGTGATCGAACGCGCCAGCCTGCCCACACAGCGCCAGTGCCTGACGACGCTGGGCGCGTTGGTGCATGCGCTGCACGAACACGGGCTGGGCAGCCCGGCGGTGGTGGTGGTGGGGGATGTGGTGCGGGGTGTGAGGGCGGCTTTGCGGGAAGGTAGCGCTTCGGCGGGCTGAGGCGGGTTGCGGCCTGATCGTGCGGTGGCGCTTTTTCTTGATTAAAAGTGGTTCTGGCGCTGGTTTGCCCTGCGGTGGCAGCTATCTTCTTTGATATTTGGTTGGGGTTGCTGAAGGCAGAGGCCGGGTCTCGGCCCGGCGGCCGACCTGCTTTCTTTTGCTTCGCCAAAAGAAAGTAGGCAAAGAAAAGGCGACCCCACTGGGCGTGTCCCTTCGCTTCGCTGCGGGCAACCTGCGATGCTCGGTCGCGGGGCGGTGCTGCGGAACTCACTTTGCTGCTTCGCAGCGCCGTTCAGACAACCGCAGCAAGCTAGAGCACGAAGCTGAGGGCATGCTGCGCTGCCCTCAGCCCGCCCCACGCCCTGCGCTTCTCGGCACGTCCAGAGGGGATCAAAGCCCAACTCGGGCCATCGCTGCGCTCGGCCTGGGTGCAGGGGTGTGCGGTCCGCGTTTGGGCGCATAGCCTCTGCTGGGGCCGCCTCCCATGTTGGCTCTCCCCACCCGCGCGTCTCCTTCTGGGACTGAAGCCAGCGCCGGGGGGGCGATCGGGCAGGTTCGGTAAGGTCGAGTTCAGGCGGGTCAAGTGGCGTCGAGTTCGCCAACCAATTGCATCGCATCCTGTGGCACCCAACACCGAGGGCCGAGCGAAGCGATGGCCCGTATGGTTCCCTACACCCTTCTGGATGCGCCTGGGGCGGGGTGCTGGTGGGGTGGCTCGTGCACCGAAGGATGCACGAGCTTCGTGCTCTAGCTGGCCGCAGTTGTCCGAACGAAGCTGCGCAGCAGCGAAGTGAGTTCTGCGGCCCACCCCGCCAGCGCCCCGACACAGGTTGCCCCGTAGCAAAGCGGAGGGGTCGCAGCCAGCAGGGTCGCCTTTCTTTTGAGTCCTTTTCTTTGGCGAAGCAAAGAAAAGGACTTCGGCCGCCGGGCCGAGACCCGGCCTCTGCCCTCAGCAACTCAAGCGAACATCAAAAAAGATAGCTGCCAGCGCAGTCATGACAAGCGCCAGAGCCCCTTAGACCCCATCAAAACCCAAGCAACCCCCACACCCCACGCAACCCGCGACAATCCCCCCGTGCCACCCTCCCCCACCCCCACCTACGACGCCATCATCCTGGGCGCCGGCGCCGCTGGCCTGTTCTGCGCCGCGCAAGCCGGGCAGCACGGCCTGCGCGTGCTGCTGATCGACCATTTCGACCGCGTCGCCGAAAAGGTGCGCATCTCCGGCGGCGGGCGCGCCAACTTCACCAACCGCGACCTGGACCCGGCCGCGCCGCAAAAACACTTCCTCAGCGCCAACCCGCCCTTTTGCCGGTCGGCGCTGGCGCGTTTTCAGCCGGCCGACTTCACCGCGCTGCTGGAGCGGCACGGCGTCGCCTTTCATGAAAAGCACAAGGGCCAGCTGTTTTGCGACCGCTCGGCGGGCGACCTGATCGCGCTGCTGCTGGCCGAATGCGATGCGGCGCCCGCCGCCGGTGGCCGGGTGGATCGCTGGCAGCCTTGCGCCGTGCGGGGCGTTCGGTTTGAAGCCGAATCGCCCTCTGGCGCAGGCTCCACCAGCGCTGGCAGCTATTTTGTTGATAGCGATCGGGGCGCGGTGACAGCCCCCGCGCTGGTGGTGGCCACCGGCGGGCTGTCCATCCCCAAGATCGGCGCGAGCGACCTGGGGCTGCGCCTGGCGCGGCAGTTTGGCCAGAAGATCATCGACACGCGGCCCGGCCTGGTGCCGCTGACTTTCGACGGCGCGGCCTGGGCGCCGTACGCGCAGCTGGCGGGGCTGGCGCTGCCGGTGCAGATCAGCACGGGCGACAAGAAAAACCGCACCGTGTTTGCCGAAGACCTGCTGTTCACGCACCGGGGCTTATCTGGCCCGGCGGTGCTGCAGATCAGCAGCTATTGGCGGCCGGGCACGCCGATCCGCACCAACCTGCTGCCGGGTGTGGACGTGGCGGCGGCGCTGCTGGCGGCCAAGGCCAGCTCGCGCCGGCTGATCGCCAAGGAACTGGCGCAGTGGCTGCCCAACCGCCTGGCCGAGGCGTGGGCGGGGCTGGACGAAGCCTGGCAGCGCCCCATCAACGAGGCCAGCGACAAAGCGCTGCTGCGCCTGGCCGAGCGCCTGACGCAGTGGGAACTGGTGCCCACCGGCACCGAGGGCTACGCCAAGGCGGAGGTGACGGTGGGCGGGGTGGACACGCGCGGGCTGTCGTCGCAGACCATGGCCGCCAAGTCGCAACCGGGCCTGTACTTCATCGGCGAGGTGATGGACGTGACCGGCTGGCTGGGCGGCTACAACTTTCAGTGGGCCTGGGCCAGCGCGCATGCGTGTGCGCTGGCGCTGGAGGCGCAGGCTGGCTCAGGCGAGGACGCCAAGGCGCATGCGCACACGCGCGCGAATTCGCAGGGGCATTCCCAGGCGAATTTGCACGCGCGTTCCGATGCGGCAAGCTGAATTGCGGCTTAAAGCGCGGTCGAGATCAGTGCAAATGCTGCCTGTCAACACGGTTTTCCTGCGTTGGCGCAGCACATGGGGGCTTGGAGAGGCGTACAGTTGTATCGAGAATCATTCTTGTTAACTTCCGCCTTCACACCATGACCTTCTCCAAACTGATCGCCTCGGCCGCCCTCGTTGCCGCCGCCTATCCGCTGACCGCGCTCGCCGCTGAAACGCCCATCGGCAAGCCGCATACCGAAAACGGCATGGAAGTGGCCGCCGTGTACCTGCAGCCGATCGAGATGGACCCGCCCGGCATGATGCGCGAGGCCAAGTTGTCCGACATTCACCTGGAGGCCGACATCCGCGCCGCCAAGGGCAACACCAACGGCTTTGGCGAAGGCGACTGGATGCCTTCCCTGGTGGTCAAGTACAAGCTGACAAAGGCGGGCAACGCCAAGCCGCTGGAAGGCGTGCTGATGCCCATGGTGGCCAGCGACGGCCCGCACTACGGCGACAACGTCAAGCTGATGGGCCCCGGCAAATACACGCTGGTGCTGACCGTGCTGCCGCCCAGCCAGAACCCGCAGGCGCACTTTGGCCGCCACGTGGATAAAGAAACCGGTGTGGCCCCGTGGTTCAAGCCGTTCACCGCCAGCTACGACTTCACCTACGCCGGCACCGGCAAGAAGGGCGGGTATTGATGCCATCCGGTGTCACCGCGCGCTGGGCGGGCCTTGGCCTGGCCGCGCTGCTGTGGGGCGGTGCGGCGTGGGCCGACGACGTGCCCACTTTCAAGGTCGTCGTGAACGATGGGGTGATCAGCACCCAGCGCATCGAAGTGCCTGCGGGCCAGCGCTTCAGGGTCGAAGTGACCAACCAGGGCAAGACCCCGGCAGAGTTTGAAAGCCTGCCGCTGGGGCTGGAGCTGGTGGTGGCCCCCGGGCTGACGCGCACGCGCGTGCTGCCGGGCAAGTCGGCTGGCAGCTACCCGTTCTACGACGAATTCCACATGAAGACGACGCAGGGCGTGTTCATCATCAAGTAGGGCGCCAGCCCTTCAGTTTTTTTCGCATCAGAGAAAGCCGGCCATGGGCCAGATTGTGTTCATCCTTTGGCGCGAGAGCGTCGAGGCCTTGCTTGTCGTAGGCATCTTGTACGCCTGGTTGTCGCGCACGCCTGAAGCGCAGGGCGGCAAGCGCTGGCTGTGGGCCGGCGTGGTGCTGGGCCTGCTGCTGGCCGGGCTGCTGGCCCTGGGCATCTACGCGGCCGAGGGGCTGCTGGCCGAGCACCAGGACTTGTTCCAGGCGGTGATGGTCTTCGTGGCCGCCGCGCTGATCGTGCAGATGGTGCTGTGGATGCGCTCGCATGGGCGCACGCTCAAGCGCGACCTGGAATCGGGCCTGTCCCGCCAGGCGCAGCAGCGCAACTGGTGGGGCGTGCTGGTGCTGTCGGCGCTGGCCATCGCGCGCGAGGGCAGCGAGGCGGTGGTCTTCCTGTACGGCACGCTGGCGGCCGCGCCCGCGCAAGAGCTGCCGATGATGGGGCTGGCTGCGCTGGCGGGCATCGTGCTGGCGCTGGCGACCTTCGGGCTGCTGCAGCTGGGCGGCAAGGTGCTGAACTGGCGCAGTTTCTTTCGCGTGACCGAAATCATGCTGCTCTTCCTGGCGGCCGCGCTGGTGGTCACCGGCGCTGAAAAACTGCAGGCCATGGATTGGCTGCCCGCGCTGCGCGACGGGCTGTGGGACACGTCCGCCGTGCTGAGCGACATGAGCACCGTGGGCGGCGTGGTGGCGGCGCTGACGGGCTACCGCGCCCAGCCGTCGCTGATGACGGTGCTGGTGTTCGTCGGCTACTGGGTGCTGGTGTGGGCGCTGATGCGCTGGCGCTCGGCGGTGGCCGCATCGCGCCTGCCATCGGCCGCGCACGGCATGGCGGGCAAGCTATGAGCAGCCCTGCCATGGGGTGCGCCGTGCACGCGCGCGCGCCCATCACGCTGACGGGCGGAGGCAAGGCGCAGCGCGCGCTGGCCGCCGTGGGCGAATGGCTGCGCACCCACGCGCGGCTGATTCGCGCGCTGCAGTGGGTGGTGGTGCTGGTTTACGCGGTGCTGCTGGTGGTGCCGGCGGTGCTGCCGCTGCCCGACCGCACGGCGCACGCGTGGAACAACCTGACCATCGCTGCCGAATTCGCTTTTTGGGGCATCTGGTGGCCGTTTGTGCTGGTCAGCATGGTGCTGTTCGGACGGCTGTGGTGCGGCGTGCTGTGCCCCGAAGGCGCACTGACGGAATGGGCCGCCAAACACGGCCGCGGCCACGGCGTGCCGCGCTGGATGCGCTGGGGCGGCTGGCCTTTCGTGGCGTTTGTCTGCACCACGGTGTACGGCCAGATGGTCAGCGTGTACCAGTACCCCAAGGCCGCGCTGGTGGTGCTGGGCGGCAGCACGGTGGCGGCGATGGTCATCGGCTACCTGTACACGCGCGGCAAGCGCGCCTGGTGCCGCTTTCTATGCCCGGTCAACGGCGTGTTCTCTCTGCTGTCCAAGCTGGCGCCGATGCACTACCGGGTGGACGACGCAGCCTGGCGCCTGTCGCTGGAAGACGAAGCGCACGCCTCGGCGCAGCGCACCATCCCGATCCACGCGGCGCCGGCGGTGGATTGCGGCCCCATGGTGGCGCTGCGCCACATGGAGGGCAATTCCGGCTGCCACATGTGCGGGCGCTGCAGCAGCCACCACGACGCCATCGCGCTGCAATGGCGTTCGCCCGACGACGAAGTGGTGCGCGTGGCCGCCACCGAGGCCGACCACTGGCAAACCTGGCTGATCGTGTTCGGCCTGCTGGGCGTGGCCATTGGCGCCTTTCACTGGAGCGCCAGCCCCTGGTTCGTGGCCGCCAAGCAGTGGATCGCCACGTGGCTGATCGACCACGACGTGATGTGGCCGCTGGCCGACAACGCGCCCTGGTGGGTGCTGACGCACTACCCTGACCAGAACGACGTGTTCACCTGGCTGGACGGCGGGCTGCTGCTGGGCTACGTGGCCGCGACCGCGCTGGTCTGGGGCAGCGTGACGCTGACGCTGCTGGCGCTGAGCGTGCGCCTGGCCGGGCCGTGGCGCACGCAGCGGCTGCACCACCTGGCGCAGTCATTGATCCCGATCGCGGGCATCGGCGTGTTTCTGGGCCTGTCTGCCGTCACGCTGACGCTGCTGCGCGGCGAAGGCATTGTGCTGAGCTGGATCGGGCCGCTGCGCCTGGCGCTGCTGGCGGCCGCCAGCCTGTGGTCGCTGTGGCTGGGCTGGCGCATTCTGCGCAGCTGGGGCCTGGCCGCGCCACGCACCGTTCTGGCGCTGGTGCCCATGGTGGCCGTGCTGGCCTGGGTCTGCAGCGCCTGGGGCTGGCTGTTCTGGTGGTGGTGAGGGTGGCTGGCGGCGGCCTGGCGCAGCGCGCAGTGCACCGCCGCTGTTCACCATCTTGCCATTTACTATCTATTTGATAGCTTCCAGCGCTGGTCGCACCTGCGCCAGCGGCAGTTTTCATTGCGATCAGCGCTGCGTTACCAGCGCAGCGTCAAGCCTACGCCCACGGTGTTGGACACGGGCTTGGCGCCCAGGCTGCGGCGCCAGCCGATGTCCAGATCGGTCTTGTCGTTTAGGTGGTAGATCGTGCCCAGCACGGCGAACTTGTTCGTGCGGCTCGCGCTGGCGTCGGTGCCGCGGCTGGCGCCCACGTCGGCCACCAGCGACCACTGCTCGGTCAGCTTGTACAGCAGCGCGGTGGATGCCGCCCACAGGTGCTTGCGGTCGCCCAACCGGTTGTCGTTGAAGGTGTAGCCTGCGTTGGCCAGCCACGTCCAGTCGCCCGCTTCCAGCGTTGAAATCAGTGTGGCCGCTGCCGTGGCGCGCCCGTTGCCCAGCCCCTTGCTGTCACTGCCGGTGGGCAAAGTGACGGCCGGGCGCAAGGCCAGCGACCAGCCTTGCTTGTTGTCGTAAAAGCGCCATTTGGCCTGCACCGTGACGTCGGCCACGCCGCTTTGGGCGGGCTCGCCGCTGGCGCTGTTGCGCTGCAGCGGCACGTTGGCGGCGACGTCCAGCTCATCGGTCACGCCCCGAGTCAGCGTGGTGTTCAGCTGGCGCGCCCAAGCGGTCTGCCCATCGTCGCGGGTGCGCGTATGGTCGGTGTTGACCTCCAGTTGCCAGATGCCGGCGCCCTGGGTGCCGCTGTCGTCAGAGATCAGCGGGTGCGCGGCGTACGCTGATGGGGTGAAGCCAGCAAGCAGCAGCAGGGCAGCGACAGCGCCTCGCGGAAGAATGAACGTGATAGGGATTGACATAGCGATTTCGGTATCGGGCAGTATTTTCACAAAGCGTCTTACAGCAGAAAGACAACCCTCCGCCGGCGGCGCCACCAGACCATCTTGCGGCCCCAGCCCAATGGGTGAAGCCACGCTTGGCATCATCAATGACAATACGAACCATTCGCATTGACTTGGCGCAAGGAGTGCGATGAATCGGCTCGGCGTGCACCCGTTTCGCACAATCGGACGATTTCCCCCTATAATTGAAGGCTTTGCTGGCAAACGCCCTGCCGGCCACATACTAGTTTCAAGAGGCAGGGCAACATTTGCGGCGCATGGCGTGAAGCCTGATCTACTTCACACCCGCTGGCCGCGCACCGATCGAAAATCGAATGACCACCATCCGTGTAAAAGAAAACGAGCCGTTTGACGTGGCACTGCGCCGCTTCAAGCGCACCATTGAAAAACTGGGCCTGCTGACCGAACTGCGTGCACGCGAGTTCTACGAAAAGCCCACCGCTGAGCGCAAGCGCAAGAAGGCCGCCGCCGTCAAGCGCCACCACAAAAGGGTGCGCAGCATGCAATTGCCGAAAAAACTCTACTGAGTTTTTCGCACCGCGCGCGGCCCTGTCACCAAGGCCGCTGCGCAACCAAAAAAGGCTCGCCGGGGACGCTCTGCGGGCCTTTTTTGTTTCCGATTCCGACCAAGGACATTGCCATGAGCCTCAAAGACCAGATCACTGAAGACATGAAAACCGCGATGCGCGCCAAGGACACCGAACGCCTGGGCACCATCCGCCTGCTGCAAGCGGCCATCAAGCAAAAGGAAGTGGATGAGCGCGTGACGCTGGACGA
The DNA here is from genome assembly GCF_003008535.1 of Ottowia oryzae. Lineage (NCBI taxonomy): Bacteria > Pseudomonadati > Pseudomonadota > Betaproteobacteria > Burkholderiales > Comamonadaceae > Ottowia > Ottowia oryzae. Next base: position 2,010,944 of record NZ_CP027666.1, on the reverse strand, counting down.
CACGGCCGTCATCGCCATCGTGGACAAGCTGATCAAGCAGCGCAAGGACAGCATCGCCGCCTTCACCCAGGCTGCGCGCCAAGACCTGGCCGACAAGGAAGCCAGCGAAATCACCGTGCTGCAGGCGTACCTGCCCGCCCGCCTGTCCGCTGACGAAGTGGCGGCCGAGGTGAAGGCTTTGGTGGCCGAACTGGGCGCCACGGGCGCGGGCGACATGGGCAAGGTGATGGGCGCAGCCAAGTCGCGCCTGGCCGGCAAGGCCGACATGGGCGCCGTGAGCGCCGCCGTGAAAGCCGCATTGGCTGGCTGATGGCACAGAGCGCTGAAGGCTGAATCACCGCGATGCGCTGCCACGGCGCGGCTCGCACCAGCGGCTGTGGGGCTCGGCAAGCTTGCCGCTGCGGCAGCGGGCGCATCGCCAACGAGATGCGCTTTCACATCCAAAGCGCAGCGGCTCCCAACAGCCTGCAACACCTCGTTGCAAAAATCGTAACAGCTTTGCGCGAACGCCCCCATCCGCGCAAACCACTTCAGCCCGTCGCGCGTTGAAGAAGGCACGAGAACGTTCTCGGCGGCGGCGTTGACTGGCCGCTGCGCTTTGGAGATGCGAATGCCTTCTTTCACCTTTGTCTCAACCCGCACGCCGCCCGACTGGCGGCGCTGCCTGGCCGCGCTGGCCTTGCTGGCGGCGCCGCTGCTGGCCACGGCGCAGCAGCAAGATCCGCCCGACCGTGTGCTGTACATCAGCGCGCAGCAAGGCACCGCCCGCATGCTGACCGACGGCACCAACTGGTCGGCCGCCAGCGTCAACTGGCCGATCGTCAACGGCGCGCAAGTCTCGACCGACCCCGGCGCCCGGCTGGAGCTGGATGGTGGCTGGGTGGTGCTGCGCACCGCCGGCCAGTCCGACATGGGGGTCACCCAGCTGGACAACCAGAACACCCAGGTAGCCCTGACCAACGGCGGCATGTCGGTGCGCGTGCGCCAGCTGCAGCCCGGTGAGCGCGTGGAAATTGACACACCCCAGGCCGCGCTGGTTGCCAACCAGGCGGGCGACTTCCGGGTGGACGTCGATCCCGTGAGCGCCACATCGCGCGTCACGGTGCAAAGCGGCACCGTGACCGTGTACGGCGCGGGTGGCGAAGCCACCGCCGTGGGCGCGCGCCAGGCCATCACGTTCGCCGGGCGCGATCTGGCCGTGGTGGCCCGCACCGGCCTGCCGCCGCGCGACGGGCTCGATCAATGGGTGGCCGCACGCGAAGGTCAGCTGCAAACCTCAGTCACGTACCAGTACGTGTCACCCGCCATTCCCGGCATCGCCTTGCTTGACCAGCACGGCCAATGGGCGCAAGACCCCACCTACGGCGCCGTGTGGTACCCACAGGTGGTCGAAGCCGATTGGGCGCCTTACCGGTATGGCCGCTGGCGCTGGGTAGAGCCCTGGGGCTGGACATGGGTGGACGACGCACCCTGGGGCTTCGCGCCGTCGCACTACGGGCGCTGGGCGCAGATTGGGCCGCGTTGGGCCTGGGTGCCGGGTCCGCGCGTGGCGCGCCCCGTGTACGCCCCTGCCCTGGTCGGCTTCGTGGGTGGCGGCAGCGGTGGCAACTGGGGCATTTCTGTCGGCGCCGGATTGCCGGCGGCGGCGTGGTTTCCGCTGGCCCCTGGCGAAGTGTGGCAACCGCATTACTACGCCAGCGCCGTCTACGTGCGGCGCCTGAACCCCTGGGTGGCCATGCAGGCGCCTGTGCGCCCACCTGACAGCTTCTATTTCCAGCGGCGGCCCACTGCCGTGTCGTTCGCGCCACCCGGCGACTTTGGCTGGCGCGGCGACCGTGGCCCGGATCACCGCCCCCGCTTCGTTGATGGCTCGCGTCTGCCGCCCGGCGTGCTGGAGGCCGCACGGCCGATCGGCCCGCCGCCGCGTGGTTTTGCGCCCGGCCAGGCCGCGCCGATCGCGCCGCCGGTGGGCCGCCCCGAGCGCATGGCCCTGCCCGCTGCCGCCCATATGCCCCAACCCCTGATCAACCCTGCTCACCCGGGCGGGCCCAACAACGCCGCGGCACCCGGCAGGGGGTTTGACCCGGTGGCCGCCCAGTTGCGGCCTGCCGCGCAGGGTCTGCCAGACGCGGCGGGGCGCCCCGGTGGCGCTGTGGCGCCCGCCGCCCGCCGACCCGATGGCCGCCCTGGCGGCGACGTGGGCCGTCCTGCAGACGGCTGGATGCAGGAGCACGGCCCGAATCCGCGGGCACCGGGCACTTCGGGCGCAGGCAATGCGCCTGGCAACCGCCCGACGCCCAACGGCTTCGACCGCGATCCGGCCCGCATGCCGCAACCCGGGGCCAACCTGCCCGCGCCGCAGCGGCCGGTCTCTGCCCAACCGGCACCGGCCCAGCCCCGGCCGCCCATGCACGTCCCGGAATCGGCCCCGGCGCAAAGCCAGCCAGGCCACCATGACGCCGCCGCGCCCGCATGGCCGCAGCGCCGCCCAGAGATGGCTGTGCCGCAGCAGATACAACCCGCCGTGCAGCAGCCGCAGACGCAGCGCCCGCCGCAGAGCCACCCGGGCGACGCCACGCCCTGGCAGCGGGGCGACCGCCCACCGCGCGCGCAGTTTGAACCCGCGCCCCAACGCCCGGCTGCGCCGCAGCCGATGGAGCGCCCGCACTTCGACCAGCGCCGCCCGCCCGAAGGCATGCCCATGACGCGCGGGCCGGCGGAAACCATGCGCCCGCCGCCTCAGCGGCCCATGCAACAGCCCAACGCGGGCGGCAGGCCTGAGCAGGGCCAGCGGCCACCGCACCCGCCGCGCGAGCAGCACGAGCGCCGCGAGGAGCCCCGCGGCTAAAGCGCCCAGCGCAAACAAAAACCAGCAGCCTGCGCTGCAGGTTTTTTATTCAGGGCACGCCAACAGCCCGGTCAGTTGCCCGCCACCGTCATGCGGTCGATCAGCACCGAACCCACGGTCTTCGCGCCGTAGGTGTACGCATCGGCACCCACCGCCTGGATGCCCGCCAGCATCTTGCGCAGGTTGCCAGCGATGGTGATTTCCTGCACCGGAAAGGCGATGCGCCCGTTTTCAACCCAAAAGCCACTGGCGCCGCGCGAATAGTCGCCCGTCACGTAGTTCACGCCCTGCCCCATCAGCTCGATCACGAAAAGGCCCGTGCCAAGCTTTTGCAGCATGGCGTCCAGGTCGTCACCGGGCCGCGTCTGGCGCGATGTCATCGTCAGGTTGTGCGAACCGCCCGCGTTGCCCGTGGTCTTCATGCCCAGCTTGCGCGCCGAGTAGGTGGTCAGAAAGTAGCCCTGCACGCGCCCGCGCTCGACCACGTTGCGCGCCTGCACCCGCACGCCTTCCTCGTCGAACGGCGACGAGCCCTTGCCGCCGAGGATGAACGGGTCTTCACTCACGTCGATGTGGCTCGGAAAAACCTTCTTGCCCAGCGAATCGGCCAGGAACGTGGTCTTGCGGTACAGCGCGCCGCCGCTCACGGCCTGCGCAAAGCCGCCCAGCAAGCCCGCTGCCAGTGGCGATTCAAACAGCACTGGGCATTCGCGCGTGCTGATCTTGCAGCTTTTCAGGCGGCTCAAGGCGCGCTCGGCCGCGTAGCGGCCCACGGCCTCGGGGCTGGCCAGGTGGCGCGCGTCGCGCTCTGAGCTGTACCAGTAGTCGCGCTGCATGTCCTTTCCCTTGCCCGCGATGGGCGCCACAGACAGGCTGTGGCGCGAACTGGCGTAGCCGCCGCGAAACCCGTGCGTGTGCGCGCTGAAGAAATGGCTTTGCTGGGCCGACACGCCCGCGCCTTCGCTGTTGGCGATGCGCTTGTCCACGCCAAACGCCGCCGCCTCGCAGGCCAGCGCCATCTCGGCCGCCTGTTCGCTGGTGATGGGCCAGGGGTGGAACAGGTCCAGCTCAGGCTGCTCGGCGGCCGTGGCGATGTCCGCCTCATCCGGCAGGCCGGCCGTCGGGTCTTCGGCGGTGAAGCGCGCGATGTCGTACGCGGCCTGGACGGTGCGCTCGATCGCCGCGCGCGAGAAATCCGACGTGCTGGCGTTGCCGCGCCGCTGGCCCAGGTACACGGTCACGCCCAGCGACTTGTCGCGGTTGCGCTCCACCGTCTCCAGGTCGCCCTTGCGCACGCTGACACTCAGGCCTGAGCCTTCCGACGCTTCAGCGCCCGCATCGGTCGCGCCCAGCTTTTTGGCATGGGCCAGCGCGGTATCGACCAGGTCTTCGAAAAACGCGCGGGAATAAGAAAAGCCCGCCAGGGGCTTGGTGGTTTCTTGCATGAGAGCATTTTAGGACTCCCCCCTGAGGCGCTGACGCGCCTTCCCCCCTCTCTCTTCGCGCTGCGCGCTTCGGGAGGGGGGACAACGCGAGTGGCCGCCACAGGTGCGGCCACCGCGTTTGCTGGCACGGCCTGCTCCGCGGCCTTGGTTCGGCGGGGTGCTGGGCGTGGCTGGGCTTTGGCTTGTGGTGTCGTTGAATTCGGCGTTGACAGCGGGTGAAACTAGCGCGGGTAGACGGGCTCCATCTCAGGCCGAGCGCAGCGATCGCCCGTGTCGGGCTTCGATCCCCTCTGGACGTGCCGAGAAGCGCAGCGGGTGAGGCGCGCGGGGGCACCGAAGGATGCCCACGCTTCGTGCTCTGATTTGCCGCAGTTGTCTGAGCGAAGCGCTGCAAGCGCGAAGTGAGTTCTGCGGCAGCGGCTCTCCCGCGAGCATCGCAGGTTGCCCGCAGCGAAGCGGAGGGACACGGCAAGCGGGGTCGCCTTTCTTTTCAGTGGCGGTTTCTATAGTGAAGTGCAACACCTGAATCCAACTGGACAGGAGCCACTTCATGAGCAAGAGTTACCGACAGCTGAGCGAGCAGGATCGAGAGACGATCATGGCGATGAAGCTGGAGCACGCCAGCGCCAGATCTATCGCCCAGGCATTGAATCGCGCCCCCAGCACCATCACGCGAGAGCTCTCGCGCAACGGCTACCAGCCTCCTTGCGATACACCCGTGATAGGCCGCCCCCGGATCGCTGGAGGCTACGACGCACATCGAGCCAGCCTGCGCAGCCGCAGACAGCGCAGGCTGGCTCGGCCCCCACGCAAGCTCCATCCATGCACGGCCCTGTGGGCCCAGGTGCGCATGCTGCTGCAGCAGGGCTGGTCGCCCGCCCAGATTGCCGCCACACTCAAGCGCCAGCACCCGCGATGCGTTGCCTTGCAAGCCAGCCACGAGACGATCTACACCGCCATCTATGCCACGCCCCGCGGGGCCTTGCGCCGGGAGTTGGTCGCCTTGCTGCGCCAGGGGCGCGGAGCAAGACGCCCGCGCTCGCGCGGCGAGGATCGCCGCGGCACGCTGGCGGACATCGTGAGCATCCATGTGCGCCCGCCCGAGATCGAAGAGCGGCTCATGCCTGGACATTGGGAGGGGGACTTCATCAAGGGCTCGCGCAACCAATCCTCGGTGGGCGTGCTGGTCGAGCGCACCAGTCGCTTGGTGGTACTGGCCAAGATGACGGATGCGACAGCGACAACAGCGCTACAAAGCTTTGCAGCCAAGCTCAATGCGATTGCCCAGCCGATGCGCCAGAGCCTGACGTACGACCAAGGCAAGGAGATGGCGCACCATGCGCAGCTGACGGCCAAGACGGGCGTCAAGGTGTACTTTTGCGATCCGCACAGCCCGTGGCAGCGAGGCAGCTGCGAGAACACCAACGGATTGCTGCGGCAGTACCTGCCCAAGAACGCAGACCTGTCACTGCACTCACAGCAAGAGTTGGATGCCATTGCCGATCTGCTCAACACCCGGCCGCGCCAGACGCCAGACATTGGACTGGAGAACACCACTTCAGGTATTTGCCCTGGCTCTCAGTCAGGACCAAGGCAACACCGCATCTCCGCAATAGCCTAGGTGTTGCACTTCGCACTTGACTCCGCCCCTACTTTCTTTTGGCGAAGCAAAAGAAAGCAGGTCGGCCGCCGGGCCGAGACCCGGCCTCCGCCCTCAGCCAAATCCACACGACAATTTCATAAGCAAAATCCCCTTCCAGCGCCCACCCCACCTGCGCCACCAGCTATAAAATCCAAAGCATTCACCGCGACGCACCCACGCCCCGACCGGCGCCCACCCGGCACGCGCCCTTCGCCTGTAGAGTCACACCATGTCCCGTAAACCCAAAAAAGGCTATTTCGTTCGCGGCCAGTTCGTCGCCGAAGGCAGCGAGATGGACGAACAACTGCAGCGCGAAATGCGCGGCGACGGCCCCAGCAAGACCGAGCTGAAAGCGCAAAGCACCGAGTTGCAGGCGCTGGGCGAAGAGCTGCTGGGCCTGCGCGCCGACCTGTTCACGCCGCTCGATCTGCCCACCAAGCTGGTCGACGCGCTGGCCGAGCTGCGCCGCATCACCAACTTTGAAGGCAAGCGCCGCCAGGCCCAGTTCGTGGGCAAGCAAATGCGCCTGCTGGACGAAGAGCAAATCGCCGCCATCCGCGCCGCGCTGGAAGTGCAGCGCAAAGGCTCGGCCAAAGACACGCTGCGCCTGCACGCAGCCGAAAACTGGCGCGACCGCCTGATCGCCGATGACGCGGCCGTCAACGCCTGGGTCACGCAGTTTCCTGAAACCGACGTGCAGCAGCTGCGCGCGCTGGTGCGCCAAGCCCGCAAAGACGCCCCCAGCGCCGCAGAGGCCCAAGTGGCCGAATCCCAAGGACAAGCGCCGCGCCAGGGCCGCGCGTTTCGCGAACTCTTCCAGCTGGTGCGCGACGCGCTGGAGCGCGCCGAAGCCGAGGCCGAGCAGCGCCCGGTGCAGCCGGTTGACCCGGATGACGCAGGTTATACCGGTGAAGCGCACGCCCGATAAGCGCCAGCAGCTACCGATTGAATAGCAAACAAGCATGAGCGAACGCACGCCAGACCCCGTCACCATCGGCATCGTGTCGATCAGCGACCGCGCCTCCACCGGCGCCTATGAAGACAAGGGCCTGCCCGCGCTGCAAGACTGGCTGACGCGCGCGCTGAAGAACCCGATCCGGTTTGAGCCGCGCCTGATCCCCGACGAGCAGGCCACCATCAGCCAAACGCTGATCGACCTGGTGGACGCGGGCTGCGCCCTGGTGCTGACCACCGGCGGCACCGGCCCCGCGCCGCGCGACGTCACGCCCGAAGCCACCCTGGCCGTGGCCGACAAGACCCTACCCGGCTTTGGCGAGCAAATGCGCCAGATCAGCCTGGCCTTCGTGCCCACCGCCATCCTGAGCCGCCAGGTGGCGGTGATCCGCGGGCAATCGCTCATCATCAACCTGCCCGGCCAGCCCAAGGCCATCGCCGAAACGCTGGAAGGCCTGAGGGCGGCCGACGGCAGCCAGAAAGTGCACGGCATCTTCGCCGCCGTGCCCTACTGCATCGACCTGATCGGCGGGCCCTACCTTGAAACGCACGACGCGGTGTGCAAGGCGTTTCGGCCCAAGAGCGCGGTGCGGCCAGCGTGACGCTATCGCCGCTGGCGGCGCATTCGTGCAGGATGTGCCGCAGCGCGGCATGTATCCTGGTGTAAAAACACGGGCTAAATTGCCTTTAAAACAAGTCGCCAGCGCCGGAGGGATCTGCGCGACCAGCTAGCTTTCTCATAGCAACATGCCTATCTACCGCTGCAACGCATGCGGCTTTGTGTCAGAAGACGCAGCCACACCTGTCGGCCAAACCACGGCCTGCAGCCGCTGCGGCCGCGCCAGCACCGTGTACGGCACGGTGTTCTTCGTCGAAAAACTGGTAGAGCGCTACGCCGCCGCCATGCGCGAATTGCAAGCCTTGCGCGCGGCGGACGACGACGAGCCGGCTAACCAGGGCGCTGCCGCGGAGGCTGCTGCCACCGCAGCGGGCGCAGGTGCCCAATTCACGGACGTGGACGCCCAGAACACGGCCAACTTCGCCACCGCAGAGCAACACCTGCCGTTGCAGGCGTGGTTTGCCGGCCGCAAGATCAACGCCACGTTCGACTACGCCCAGGTCGACACGACCGGCTTTTTTGACGACGCCGCGCGCCTGCTGGGCGACCGCCTGGACTTGTTCGGCGAGCTGATCGACCGCGTGGCTTTTGCCTACCGCAAGGGCCACGGCTGGATCAACCTGGAACTGGCGCGCCTGCCGCAGAAGGACGCCCAGGCCGTCAACCAACTGTGCCGCACGCTGTACGGCCACACGCTTTTTGGCCGGTACCACTACCAAAAGCCCGAAAAGATCGTGCGCCTGACGCTGCAAACCGCGCCTGCCGTACGCCGCTTTTTTGAAGGCGGCTGGCTGGAGTGGTACGTGTTTCTGGAAGCGCTGGAGGCCTGCAAAGCCGTCGGTCGGCGCCAAATCTCCTGCGCGCGCGGCGTGAAAGTCACCTTCCCGAATGAGGACCTGCACGAGCTGGACGTGGTGGTGCTACCCGCTGGTCGCACGCCGGTGGTCGTCGAGTGCAAAAGCGGTGAGTTTCAGCGCGACCTGGACAAGTACCTGCGCCTGCGCAAGCGCCTGGGGCTGGAACGCCAGCACTTCGTGATCTGCTCGCCGCACATCGCCGACGACCAGGCTGGCGGCCTGTCGGCCATGTACGACCTGACATTTGTCAACCTGCGGCTCCTGCGGGCACACCTGCAGACCGTGCTGTAGGCGACTTATCCCGATCCTGCGCATGGCCAGTGCTGCGTCGCCGCCCAAGCGCGAAAGCAGCGCGAAGCGTCGTGCCTACTTGCCCACCAGCTCGTTCAGCTTGTCGGCCTCGAAGCTCTCTTCCAGCGCCGCTTCCTTGGGCACGCAGCCCGGGTCCATCTTGCAGGCCAGGCGTTCGACGGCCTGCCACAGCAGGGCGATCTGGTGTTCCTGGCTGGCGGTGCCGTCGATCAGGCCGCGCAGCGCCAGGCTGACCGGGTCATCGCTCTGGGTGATGCCGTAGGCCGAAAAGCCCAGCTTGGCCGCTGCGGCTTCGCGCCGGGCGTCGGCCTCGGCGTGGATGATGCGCGCGGGGTTGCCCACCGCCGTGGCGCCCGCGGGCACCGGCTTGGTGACCACCGCGTTGCTGCCGATCTTGGCGCCGTCGCCCACCGTGAAGCCGCCCAGCACTTGGCTGTTGGCGCCCACGATCACGCCCTTGCCCAGCGTGGGGTGGCGTTTGCTGCCCTTGGTGAGCGAGGTGCCGCCGAGCGTGACGCCCTGGTAGATGGTGCAGTCGTCGCCGATCTCGGCCGTCTCGCCAATCACCACGCCCATGCCGTGGTCGATGAAGACGCGCTCGCCAATCGTGGCGCCGGGGTGGATTTCGATGCCCGTGAGAAAACGCCCCCAGTGCGATATCCAGCGCGCCAGCCAGAACCAGCCGGCGCCCCACAGCGGGTGCGCGATGCGGTGCAGCACCAGCGCATGAAAGCCGGGGTAGGAAAACACGACGTCCCACACGCTGCGCGCGGCGGGGTCGCGCTCCAGAATGGCGTGGGTGTATGAGCGGATGCGCTGCAGCATGGTGGGGAGCGAGTCTACCGCCGCTGCCGGCTATGGGCGGCAGGCTGAGTTGGGAAACCCCAGGGGGCCAGTGCCATGTGAGTGGCGCGGCTCTACACAACTCATCAATCGGCCTCAGAGCGCGCCTAGGCCCGATTTCCTACCAAGCGCAAGCCACCTCCATGGCGTGTCCGGGCACCCCTGCCGGCGGTGCACGCTGGTAGGCAGCGGGTTCAGCGGCTCCCGAGTTCCGGTCGTTCCGCTAAGCCCGGAGCGGCGCGGACCGGAAACATTCGGCTGTATTTAGATGTTTTTTGATACAAAATACCTACCTTCACCAACCGCAGTTCACCCACCTTCGCCAAGGATTCGCCGATGCCCACGCTGCCCCCTCTACGCTTCGCCCCGTTGGCTTCACGCACAGACGCCCCGCGCGGCCGACCGGGCCTGCGTCGTGCACTGGCCGTTGCGGGCTGTGCCTGGCTGCTGGGCCTGGCGGCGCCCTCGGCCCACGCGCAGGCGATGTTGCTGAACTTCGATGCCATTCCTTGTCCCACCAGCGCTATCCCCAACGGCACGGGCGGCCTGAATTGGGCCAACATGTTCTGCGCCGATGGCCCAACAACGGGAGGGGGTTACGCTACTGGCACCGTCTCCAGCCCCAACATCGCGTTCAATGCGGGCGGGAACCCCGCCACGGTCACGCGCAGCGGTGGCGGCGTGTTTTCACTGAGCAGCGCGCAACTGACGACAGCGTTCACACCCGCTCCGCAGGTGCGAGTCGAAGGCTTTGTCGGCGCCACGTCGGTCGCCTTGCTGACCTTCTCGCCCACCAACACGGGCCCCACGCTGGTGGACCTGAGCCCGATCGTCAATGTCGACCGGGTGGTTTTCACCAGTGTGCCTGGGGGAGCGTACCAGCAGTTTGTGCTGGACGACCTGAACTACATCCTGGGGTCGGCGCACACCATCACCGCCACCGCAGCACCCGCCGCCGGTGGCAGCGTGTCCTGCACGCCCAGACCGGTGCCGGACGGCGCCAGCACCACCTGCACCGCCGTGCCGGCCGCCGGTTACACCGTGGCCAGCTTCACCGGCTGTACCCGCGTGGGCACCACGGACACCTGCACCCTCACCAACGTCACGGCGCCGGCCACGGTGTCGGCCAGCTTCGCGGCGGCGGTGCCGGTGCCCACACTCAGCCAATGGGCGCTGGCGCTGCTGGGTTTGCTGGCGGCGGCGCTGGGGCTGCGGCGGCTGCGCCGCTGAAGCGGCTGGCGCGGCGCCGTCTGCCGTGCGCGGCGGCGCCCTGCATCGCCTTCGCGATCCCGCGCAGGATGTGGATTTCCTCCACCGTGGGTTGCGCGCGGTTGAACAGCTGCGTGAGGCGCGGCATCAGCTTCTTGGGCGCAGCTGGGTCCAGAAAGCCGATGTCGACCAGCGCGCTTTCCCAGTGCGCCAGCATGCCGGCCTGTTGGGCGGCGTCGGCGTGGTGGGGGGCGGCGGTGGCGGGTTGCACGCCGAAGCCCCAGCCGCACGCGGCCAGCGCCTGGCGCCAGTCGTAGGCGATCAGCTGCACGGCGGCGGCGATGTTGAGCGAGCCGTAAGACGGATCGGTGGGGATGCTGAGGGCCACGTTGCAGCGGTACACGTCTTCGTTGGCCATGCCGTAGCGCTCTGAGCCAAACAAGAACGCCACGCCCTGCGGCTGGCTTAAATCCAGTGTGCCATTGATAGCCAAATCGCCTTCTAGCGCTGGTGTAGTCTGCGCTGGCAGCTCTGGTTTCAATAGCAAATTGAAGTGCTCGCGCGGGGCGCGCGTGGGCGGGCCGAAGTCGCGCGGGGTCATGGCGGTGGCGCACAGGTGGGTCATGCCGTGCAGCGCTTCTTCCAGCGTGGCCACGCTGCGGGCGCGCTGCAGCACGTCGGCGGCGCCGCTGGCGCGTTCGATGGCCTCGTCGCGGCTCAGCACGTCGGGCCAGCGGGGGCGCACCAGCACCAGGTCGTCAAAGCCCATCACCTTCATGGCGCGGGCGACGGCGCCCACGTTGCCGGCGTGGCTGGTTTCTATCAAGACAAAGCGCGTGCGGGGCTGAAGCATGCGGCGATTGTCGCGCGCCGGGCTGGGCCGCCCCCGGCACGGCAGGCGGCTAACATCGCCGCTTTCCTTTCAACCAACGCCTGAGCATGACCACCGAAACCATCGCCAACGTCACCCTGACCACCAAGGCCAACGTCTACTTTGACGGCAAATGCGTGTCGCACGGCTTCACCGCCGCCGACGGCAGCAAGGCCAGCGTGGGCGTGGTGCTGCCCGCCACGCTGACTTTCACCACCGGCGCCGCCGAAACCATGGAATGCGTGGCCGGCAGCTGCGAATACAAGCTGGCCGGCTCGGACGCATGGCAGCGCTCATCCGCTGGCGAAACCTTCAGCGTGCCGGCCAATTCGTCGTTCGACATCCGCGTGACCGACAGCTACCACTACATCTGCCGCTACGCCTGAGCGCTAACCCAACGCTACTGAAGCGATAGCTGCCAGCGCCGGCTGCACCAGCGCTGGCAGCTTTTTTTATGCCCTGTTCGCACCACCTGACAGTCCGGTATACAGGTGCCATCAGCATCTAATTAATTGCTTAAAGCAATCAATTGCCGTATGCTGACCCGCATGACCCGCGACGAAATCGACCCTGCCGACGTCAAGCTGCTGCGCGCCTTCAACCGCACGTACACCCAGCGCATCAGTGTGCTGGAGCCTTACCTGGGCAGCGCGCTGTCGCTGACCGAGGTGCGCATCCTGTATGAGCTGGCGCACCAGGGGCCGTGCGCGGCGGCCGATCTGGCGCGCGATCTGACGCTGGACGCGGGCTACCTCAGCCGCGTGCTGCGCCAGTTCACGCAGCAGGGCTGGATCACCGCCGCGCCGCACCCCGATGACGCGCGCCGCAAGCAACTGGCGCTGACGCCCGCCGGCTGGGCGGTGTTTGAGCCGCTGCAGCAGCGCTCACGCGAGCAGGTCGCCGATTTGCTGGCCACGCTGGCGCCCGATCAGCGCGCGCAGCTGGTGGCCGCGCTGCGCACCGCGCACGGGCTGCTGGCCCCGGCGCAGGCGCCCACCCGCACTGCCGTGCTGCGCGAGCCGCGGCCCGGCGACATGGGCTGGGTGATCGAGCAACACGGCGCGCTGTACGCCAGCGAGTTTGGCTGGAACAGCGAATTCGAGGCGCTGGTGGCCGAGATCGTCGCGGGCATGCTGCGCACGCACGACCCGGCGTGGGAGCGCGGGTGGATCGCCGAGCTGGACGGCCAGCGCGTGGGCTCGGTCTTCGTGGTGCGCAAAAGCGCCACCGAGGCGCAGCTGCGCCTGCTGATCCTGGCGCCCGCCGCGCGCGGGCTGGGCCTGGGCGGGCGGCTGACCGACGAATGCGTCGCCTTCGCCCGCGCCAAGGGATACGCCAAGCTGGTGCTGTGGACCAACGCCAACCTGGCCGCGGCGCGCGCCATCTACGCGCAGCGCGGCTTTCAGCGGGTGGCCAGCAAGCCGTACCACGGCTATGGGCAGGATTTGGTGGGCGAGACGTGGGAGCTGGGGCTGCAAGCTGCGGGGTAAGGCGCGACTGGCGGCCGGCGCGTCGCGGCGGGCATGGCGTCGGACCGCATGAACCCGTGAGTTTTCGGCGAGTGCGTTCATTCGTTTGACCACCGGCACCGCCCAGCCAACGCTATCGTTCAGATAGCTGCCAGCGCCCATCTGGCCTGCGCCAGAGGCATTTTTCTTCATCCATCCATCGACTGACGGACTGCGGGTAACACCCGTCGCCGAGGCGCCAGAACCACCGCCCACGCGCGCCAGCCCCGTGCTACGCTGACCCGATGCCCCCAAACAATGCACGAGACAGGCCCACCGACGATGGCGCCAGCCTGGTGGATTCGCGCACCGCAGCGTGGCGGCTGCTGACCACGCTGGGGCTGGTGGCGCTGGGCAACAGCAGCATGTACGTGGTGTCGGTGGTGCTGCCGGCGGTGCAGGCCGAATTCGGCGTGGGGCGCGGCGCTGCATCGCTGCCCTACACGCTGATGATGGTCAGCCTGGGCCTGGGCGGCATCTTCACCGGCCGCCTGGCTGACCGGCACGGCATTGCCCCTGTGTTGACGATGGGCGCGGCGGCGGTGTGCGCGGGCTACCTGTGGGCGGCGCTGTCGCCCAGCATCTGGTCGTTTGGGCTGGCGCACGCGCTGCTGGGCTTTCTGGGCGGCGCCGCCACGTTCGCGCCGCTGATGGCCGACACCACGCTGTGGTGGGCCAAGCGGCGCGGCATGGCGGTGGCCGTGTGCGCCAGCGGCAACTACCTGGCCGGCGCGGTGTGGCCGCCGCTGGCGCAATGGGGCATCACCCACTACGGCTGGCGGCCCACTTACATGGTGCTGGGGCTGGTGTGCGGCGTGGGCATGGCGCTGCTGGCTTTGCGCATGCGCCAGCCGCCGCCCGCGCTGAACGCGGCAGCGGCGGCGCCGGTGGCCGGGCGCGCATCGCCCAGCGACCGCCCGTTTGGCCTGCCGCCCGTGCAGGCGCAATGGTGGCTGTGCGTGGCGGGCGTGGCCTGCTGCGTGGCGATGGCCATGCCGCAGGTGCACATCGTGGCCTACTGCACCGACCTGGGTTACGGCGCCGTGCGCGGGGCAGAGATGCTGTCGGTCATGCTGCTGTGCGGCATCGTCAGCCGCCTGGTGTCGGGCTGGATTTGCGACCACATTGGCGGCATCCGCACGCTGCTGCTGGGCTCGGCGCTGCAGGGGCTGGCGCTGCTGCTGTTCTTGCCCTTCAACGGGCTGGTGCCGCTGTATGTGATTTCGGGGCTGTTCGGGCTGTTTCAGGGCGGCATCGTGCCGTCTTACGCGATCATCGTGCGCGAGCATTTTTCGCCGCGCGAAGCGGGCGCGCGCGTGGGCGCCGTGATCATGGCGACCATGCTGGGCATGGCGCTGGGCGGGTGGATGTCGGGCTTCATCTTCGACCAGACGGGCAGCTACCGCGCGGCCTTTCTCAACGGCATCGCCTGGAACCTGCTGAACCTGAGCATCGCCAGCTGGCTGTACTGGCGCACGCGCACCGGCGGCGGCGCACACGCGCGCTGGCGCGCGGGCTGAGGCCGCGCATCCACCAGCAGCGGGCCATGTCTTGGGCGCATGGCTACCATCGGCGGCACCACCTAAGGAACTGCCATGAAATCAGCGCGCGAAATACCCTGCCCGGCAAGATCGTCTCGATCGTGCGGGGGCCTGTTTCCACCGAGGTCACGCTGGAAATAGCGCCCGGCATCCAGATCACGTCCAGCATCACCACGCACTCGGCCGACGCCCTGCAGCTGAAGGAGGGCGGGCAGGCCTACGGCGTTATCAAGGCGTCGTCGGTGATGATCGGCGTGGACGACTGAATCACTTCATCCGCTCGTCCGACAGCGTGGTCGGCAAGCGGGTAAGACCCTGGGCGAACCAGCCGATGCGCTCTGTCTGGCGCACGTCCAGCGCGGGCACATAGGGCTTGATGTCCAGCACCGGCGTGCCGTGCAGCATGTCGTTGCCCAGAAAGTGCAGCACGCACCCTTGCACGCGCACCAGCTGCACGATCGACAAGCCAATGCGGTTGGGCCGCGCCGGTGCGCGCGTGGCAAACACGCCGTGGCTTTGCGTGTCCATAAAGGGCACCACCTCCAGCTTTTCGGTCGCCTGATGCAGGTGGGTGATCAGCATCAGGTATTCAAACCCTTCGATGTCGCGCAGGCCCGCGGCGAATTCGTCGAACACCTGCAGGCTGCCCTGCACTTCGCCCGTCGCCAAGGTCTGGATGGGCATGCCGCCGGTCGATCTGAACGGGCTTTGCACCACACCGATGGGGCGCAGCGTGACGGGGGCTGATTGGGGCAGTGGTGGCGGCATGGCGGCTTGGGCGTTCAATGAGCAGACTGAGGTGCCGAAGGGCACGCCTTGGCATTCTGGCCGCAGCCGAAACCCGCCGTCACCCCGCTCAGCCGTTGCCCTGCCAACCCATCTGCAAGCCGACCTCGATGGCCGCTTCTTGCAAGCCCTGCTGCGCCGCATTGCCCAAGGCGTCTTGCGCACCCTGCAGGCACACGGCCAGCGCGCTTTCCCAGTCGCCTTGCAGCAGCAGCGCGCCAGCGCGGTCGCTGATGGCGGCGGGCAAGTGCGGCACCGCCGCCAGGATCGCGGCCTCGGCCCGGCCCTGCGCGTCAAAGCCGGGTGCGGCCGCAAACCGCGCCACAAAGCCGGTGGGCAGCAGCGCGGCGATGCACTGGCGCGCGGCCGCATCGTCCGGCAGGCGCAGCACGGGCTTGCCGCCGCCCACGGCTTGGTTGACCACGGTGCGCGCTTCGTCGGCATTCAAACCGGCGTGCGCCTGCATCGCGGCCAGCGCGCGCGGCTTGTCGCGCACACGGCGCAGGCGAAAGATTTCAATGGCGCGCACGGGCGACGGATTTGCTACACAGTTGATAGCTGCCAGCGCTGGTGGCGCCTGCGCTAGCAGGCTAAATGACCACAGGCTCCGGCTCCAGCCGGATGCCGAAGCGCTCGTACACACTGGTCTGGATGGCCTTGGCCAGGGTCATCACTTCGCCGCCGGTGGCGGGGTTGTCGGCGCCGCCGCGGTTGACCAGCACCAGCGCCTGCTTGTCGTACACGCCAGCATTACCCACGGCTTTGCCCTTCCAGCCGCAGGCGTCGATCAGCCAGCCGGCGGCCAGCTTCACGCTGCCGTCGGGCATGGGGTAATGCACCACCTTCGGGTCGCGCCCGATGATGTCCTGGCACTGCTCGGGCGTGACGGTGGGGTTCTTGAAGAAGCTGCCGGCGTTGCCGATGACGGCCGGGTCGGGCAGCTTGGCGCGGCGGATGTCCACGATCCAGTCAAACACCTGCTGCGCGCTGGGGGCGGTGACGCCCGTCTCGGCCATCTTGCGCTCCAGATCCAGGTAGCCCAGCATGGGCTGCCAGGCGTGGGGCAGCGCAAACCGCACGCGCAAAATCAAGGCGCGGCCGGCCAGGCCAAAGTCGCCCTCGGCCAGCGCGGTGTGCTTGAACACCGAGTCGCGGTAGCCAAAGCCGCACTGCGCCGCGTTCAGCGTGAACTGCTCGCCCGTGTGCAGGTCGATCGCGTCCAGCTCGTGAAAGCGGTCTTGCAGCTCCACCCCATACGCGCCGATGTTCTGCACCGGGCTGGCCCCCACAGTGCCGGGGATCAGCGCCAGGTTTTCCAGGCCGGGCAGGCCTTGCGACAACGTCCAGGCGACGAAGTCGTGCCAGACCTCGCCCGCGCCAGCTTCCACGATGGTGTGCCGCTCGTCGCTGCGCACCACCCGGCGCCCGGGCACTTCCACCTTCAGCACGGTGGCCTTGACGTCGCCAGTCAGCACGATGTTGCTGCCGCCGCCCAGCACGAAGCGCGGCTGCATCGCCAGTTCGGCATCGGCCAGCACGGCGCGCACGTCGGCTTCGCTGCGCACGCGCACCAGTTGGGCGGCGCGCGCGGCAATGCCAAAGCTGTTGAGCGGCTGCAGGGGCACGTTGCGTTCCACGATCATGGGAGAATTGTCGCACCGCAACACCTCGCCCCCCTGCGCGCCATGCGCCCGAAACGGGCCAATGGCACCGCAGCGATGCACCCCATGGCCATCGAAATCTCCAAGCAGGATCGCCAGCAGGCCATTGAGTCGCTGATGCGCTACGCCGCCGAGAACTTTGACGAGCGCATGGGCAACGTGGGCGCGGGCGCCCTGCTCGGCTTTTTCCTGGAAGAGATCGGCCCGCTTGTCTACAACCAGGCGGTGGCCGACGTGCAGGAGCGCCTGCTGGCGCGGGTGCAAGAGGTGGACCTGGAAGTCCACCAAGACGCTTTTCAATACTGGCGCAAGTTCGACCGGCCCCACCGCTGACCAGCGGCCCCGGCGTGTGCGCGCCACGGCAGCCTAGGAGTGAAAACCATGCCTTCTTTCGACACAGTGTGCGACCCCGACATGGTGGAAGTGAAAAACGCGGTAGAGAACACCGCCAAAGAGATCGGCACGCGCTTTGACTTCAAGGGCACCAGCGCCGGCATCGAGCTGAAAGACAAGGAAATCACCCTGCTGGGCGACGCCGACTTTCAGCTGCAGCAGGTGGACGAAATCCTGCGCAACAAGCTGGCCAAGCGCAACGTGGACGTGCGCTTTCTGGACAAGGGCACCGTGCAAAAGGTGGGCGGCGACAAGGTCAAGCAGGTGGTGAAGGTGCGCAGCGGCATCGCCACCGAAGACGGCAAGAAGATTCAGAAGCTCATCAAAGACAGCAAGCTGAAGGTGCAGGCCTCGATCCAAGGCGACGCGGTGCGCGTGACGGGCGCCAAGCGCGACGACCTGCAGGCGGTGATGGCGCTGCTGCGCAAGGACATGGCCGACCTGCCGCTGTCGTTCGATAACTTCAGGGATTGAGCCCTCTCCCCCCTTGAGTCGCGCTGCGCGCGCCTTCCCCCCTGGGGGACGCGCCTGGTGCCCGGGGAAACCCCGTGCACGGGCGCCCGGGCTGTCGGCGCGCTGATTGATCCTTTTTAGTCCATCTATCCATGCGCCTTCTTCACGCCCTGTTGGCCGCTACCGTGGTCACCGCCAGCCTGTCTGCGGTTGCGCAAAGCGTTTCCCTGCAAGGCATGCTGGGCAACAAGGCGCTGTTGATCGTCAACGGCGGGGCGCCGCGCGCCGTGGCGCCGGGGGACACGCTGCAGGGCGTGAAGGTGCTGTCAACCAACGGCGACCAGGCCGTGGTGATGGTGGACGGCCAGCGCGTCACGCTGCGCGTGGGCGAATCGCCCGCCAGCGTGGGCGGCGCGATGCGCTCGGGCGCAGACCGAGTGTCGCTCACGGCGGATGCCGCCGGGCATTTCTTCACCGCGGGCAGCATCGACAACCGGCCTGTGCAGTTCATGGTGGACACCGGCGCCACCGTGGTCGCGCTGGGGCAGGCCGAGGCCGACCGCCTGGGCCTGAACTACCGCAGCGGGCGCCCAGTGCGCATGGGCACGGCCAACGGCGTCGCCACCGGCTGGGCGATCAAGCTGGGGCAGGTGCGCGTGGGCGACGTGATCGCCTACGACGTGGACGCTGTCGTCACGCCCATGGGCATGCCCGCGGTGCTGCTGGGCAACAGCTTTCTCAAGCGTTTCAACATGCGGCGCGACGGCGATGTGATGACGCTGGTGCGGCGCTGATGCGCGACCCGCGCGGATCTGCCCTTGGCTTGTCGCGGCGATAGCTGATCGGCCTTAGTGACCGAATCGGCCGCGGCGGCAGGCTGCACAAGCGCCGCAAGCTACACAATAAATAGCAAAAAGGCTGCTCGCACTCAGCGCTGCGCGGCCGTCACCACCACTTCAATCTTCCAGCCCGGCTGGCCCAATGCGGCCTGCACGGTGGCGCGCGGCGGCGTGTGGCCTGGGGCCACCCAGGCGTCCCACACCTCATTCATGCCCGCCATATCGGCCATGTCGGCGAGGTAGATCTGCGTGCGCAAGATGCGCGTTTTGTCGGACCCGGCCTCGGCCAGCAGCCGGTCGATCTGCGCCAGCACATCGGCGGTCTGCCCGCGGATGTCGGTGGCGCCGTCCTCGGGCACCATGCCCGCCAGGTAGACCACGCCGTTGAACACCGCCATTTCAGACAGCCGCGCCCCCACGTGAAAGCGCTGGATATCGGTTGATCTCATGGTTTTTTCTTGCTCCCTAGTTTGGATTCGGTGCCTGCCCACAGGCGGCGGATGTTCTCGCGGTGGCGCCAGATCAGCAGCACACCCATGGCCATCAGGGCCAGCGTTTTCTCGCCCGATGCCTGCCAGGCCACGCCGTTGCCCAGCAGGTAGTAGGCCGGGGCAAACAGCGCCGCCACCATGGAAGCCAGCGAAACGTAGCGAAAGAAGAAAACGATGATGGCGAACGTTGCCACCGTGGCCAGCGCCAGCAGCGGCTGGAAGGCCAGCAGCACGCCCACCGCAGTCGCCACGCCCTTGCCGCCTTGAAATTTGAAGAACACCGGGTACAGGTGACCCAGGAACGCCGCCAGGCCCACGGCAGCCATCGTGCCGTCGCCCAGGCCGTAGGGTTCGCCAAACCACTTGACCAGCATCACCGGCAGCCAGCCTTTGAAGGCGTCCAGCAGCAGCGTCGCGATGGCCGCCTTTTTGCTGCCCGAGCGCAATACGTTGGTGGCACCCGGGTTGCCGCTGCCGTAGCTGCGCGGGTCGGACAAGCCCATCGCCCGGCTGACGATGACGGCAAAGCTGAGTGAGCCCAGCAAGTACGCCGCCAGCGCGGCCAACCAGGGCAAGACCATGAAAATACTCCTGAAACAATAGCTGCCGGCGCAGGTGCTTCTTGCGCAAGATGGCTATTTTGCCATCAGCTTCTGCCGGCAAAAGACGGCCACTACCTGCCCCGCCGCCGAGCAGGCGAAGGCGATGCGCGCCCCCGGCGAAGAGGTATGGCTACAGGTCAATGGCGCAGTGCACCGGCTTGGCGCCCAGCAGCTGCATGCACACCTGCGGATCGATGCCCACCAGGTAGCCGCGCCGCCCGCCGTTGATGCCGATGCGCGGCAGCTCGAGGATGGTTTGCTCGATGTAGACGGGCATGTCGCGACGCGTTGCAAAGGGCGATGTGCCGCCCACCAGGTAGCCGCTGTGGCGGTTGGCCACCTCGGGCTTGCACGGTTCGACCGACTTGGCGCCGATCTGGCGCGCCAGGTTCTTGGTGCTGACCTTGCGGTTGCCGTGCATCAGCACGATCAGCGGCTTGGCGTCCTGGTCCTGCATGACCAGTGTCTTGACGACGGTGTACGGGTCAAAGCCCAGCACCTCGGCGCTGTGCTCGGCACCGCCGTGTTCAACGTATTCGTAGGGATGCTCAGTGAACGCCACGCCCCGCGCGCGCAGCAAGGCGGTAGCGGGGGTTTCGCTGACGTGGGCGGCTTTGGCCTTGCTCATGGCGCGGCGACCGTGTCGGGGTGGATGGCGCCCGTCAGGCGGCGCCCGCGTCGTCGTCGGACTCGTGCAGCTCTTCGTCGCGACTCTTCACGGCGGCGCGCAAGTCCAGCAGGATCGAAGTCAGCTCCAGATTGCCCTTGCGACCGGCGATTTCGGCCATGGTGACCAGGTCGCGCCCAAAGCGCTCGCGCTGCTCTTGCGACAGGATCTGCGTCAGGCACAGGGTGACGACGGCCATGGCGTCGATCACGGCGTTGAGCGAGGCCGTGTTCAGCGGCAGTTCGGTGTGGCGTGCGGGCATGGCGTGGGCGTTTCGGGTGACGTGTAAGGCTCAGTGGGCCGGTATCTTAGCCTTCGACGGCACGGGCGCGGCGCGCGGCCGCCTGCCAGCGCAGCCGCACGCGCAGCGGTGGCTTACGCCGCCGGGTCGCGCCACTGCTGGCGCAGCGCATCGCAGGCGGCCAGCACTTCGGGGGTGAGCTGCACGGCCCACGCATCCAGGTCTTGATCCAGCTGGGCCAGCGTGGTCACGCCGATGATGGTGCTGGCCACGCGCCAGCTGCGGTAGCAGAACGCCAGCGCCAGTTGCGTGGGCGTCAGCCCGTGCTCGCGCGCCAGCGCGTTGTAGCGCTGGGCGGCCTGCAGCGCCTCGGGGCGGCCCCAGCGCTGGTTCTTCATGCGGTCGAACAGGCTCATGCGCCCGCGCGGCGCGTCGGCCGCGTGGATGCCGGTGGCGTCGTACTTGCCGGACAGCGTGCCGAACGCCAGCGGCGAATACGCCAGCAGGCTGACGTGCAGGCGGTGGCAGGTTTCGTCCAGACCGTTGTCGTACACGCGGCTGGTCAGCGCATAGGGGTTTTGCGTGCTGACGATGCGCGGCAGGCCATGCTGTTCGGCCAGGCGCACGAATTCGTGCACGCCATACGGCGTTTCGTTGGACAGGCCGATGTGGCGCACCTTGCCCGCCTTGACCAGGGCCGCCAGCGCGTCCAGCTGCTCGCGGATGGGCGTCTCGGTGGTTTCCTTGGTGGGGTCGTAGTAGATGCCGCCGAACGCGGGCACGTGCCGCTCGGGCCAGTGGATCTGGTACAGGTCGATCACGTCGGTCTGCAGCCGCTTCAAGCTGGCGTTGCACGACGCATGGATGTCGGCCGCCGTCATGCCCTTGCCTTCGCGCACCCAGGGCATGCCGCGCGACGGCCCGGCCACCTTGCTGGCCAGCACGATGCGCTGGCGCATGCCCGGGCGCGCAGTGAGCCAGTTGCCGATGATCGTCTCGGTCGCGCCGTAGGTGCCGGCGCTGGGCGGCACGGGGTACATCTCGGCCGTGTCGATGAAGGTCACGCCGCGCTCCACGGCGCGGTCCAGGATGGCGTGGGCGTCGGGCTCGGCCACTTGTTCGCCAAAGGTCATGGTGCCCAGGCAGATGGGGGTGACGCGCAGGTCGCTTTCGCCCAGGGCGACGGGGTTCATGGCAAGGCTCATGCTGAAAGGCGTTGGGTTCGGTTGCTGAAGGCTCGTCAGTTTACGGATTTGCGAACGTGGGCCAAGGCGGCCCTGGCACGGCGCGGGCAGTGCAGGCACTGGGCGATCGGTAGCGACCCGCTTGCGCAGAAACTGACAGCAAAAAACGGCCCCAGCGCACGCTGCACCAGCGCTGGCAGCTATCAACTTGATAGTCTCCAGCCAACCAAATGGGCCCGCGTGCGGCCATGGCGCGATGTCGCCCACGGCTCGCCACGCCAGCGCGGCTTTCGGAATAATCCGCGCCATGCCATCTGTCGCCCCCTACCAGCCCCTGCGCCCCTCGCGCAGCGAAACGCTTGCCATCCGCCACCAGCGCTACCACGTGCGGCTGTGGGGCAACGCGGCGTCCACCCAGCCACCGCTGGTGATGGTGCACGGCTGGATGGACGTGGCCGCGTCGTACCAGTTCACCGTGGATGCGCTGTCGCCCGAGCTGTTGGCGCAGCGCCTGATCGTGGCACCCGACTGGCGCGGCTTTGGCCACACCACCGGGCCCGCCTGCGACCACTACGCCTTTGCCGACTACCTGGGCGACCTGGACGCGCTGCTCGACCACTACGCCCCCGGCCAAGCCGTGGACCTGATCGGCCACAGCATGGGCGGCCACATCGCCATGATGTACAGCGGCGCCCGGCCCGCGCGCATACGGCGGCTGATCAACCTGGAAGGCTTTGGCATGCCCGCGGCGCAGCCCGCCCAGGCGCCCACGCGGTACGCCAAGTGGCTGGATGAGCTGAAGGCGCTGCACCGCGGCGACAACGCCCTCAAGACCTACGACAGCGTCGCCGGCGTGGCCGAGCGCCTGATGAAGACCAACCGCCGCCTGCCCGCCGACAAGGCGCATTGGCTGGCGCGCCAGTGGTCGGCCGAGCGCGTGCAGGCCGACGGCAGCACGCGCTGGGAAATCCTGGGCGATGCCGCGCACCGCGTGGTCAATGCGCACCTGTTTCGCGTGGACGAAATCCGCGCGCTGTACGCCGCCATCACCGCGCCGGTGCTGATGGTGCTGGCCAGCGACGACAGCCTGGGCGGCTGGTGGGGCGGACGCTTCACGCAGGCCGAATTCCAAGAGCGGCTGGCCGCGGTGCCCAACTTGAAGCAAGCCACGCTGCCGGATTCGGGCCACATGCTGCACCACGACCAGCCCGAGCTGCTGGCGCGCCAGATCGAAGCCTTTTTGGGCTGACGGCAGCCCCGCCGGGGCCCGCGCGGCCAAGCGCTCGGCCCCGCCCCCTGAACAGCCCCACCGGGCCTTCGGCCCCTGAGCCCCCGCGCGCCCATCGGCGTACGCGGGGGAGTTTCTGTCTGGCGGCCCCCAAAGCAGCGCCGAGGCCCAAAGCACAGGTTTCTGTGCTGTGCAAGATACAGATTTCGCTAAAAAACTGGCGCGCAGATGCCCTGCCCGCTATAACCGGGGGGCGCAAAAAATTACAAGCGTAATCAACGCCCTGCGGCCAGACCGCACCAGGCTGACTCAGCGACGACGCCTGAACCATTGCACTTAGAGGAGACCCGCAGCATGCCTTGGCAGCAAATTTACGACCCGATGGGCAGCATGGTGCTGTCCACTTTCTTGGCCGCCATCCCGGTGGTGGTGATGCTGGGCGCGCTCGGCTTCTTTCATATCAAGGCGCACATCGCCGCGGGCATGGGCCTGATCGCGGCTCTGGCGGTGGCGATCTTTGCCTACGGCATGCCCGCCGACATGGCTGGCCGCGCCGCCATGCTGGGCGGCTTCACCGGCCTGCTGCCCATCGGCTGGATCGTGCTGAACATCATCTTCCTGCACCAGCTGACCGAGCAAAACGGCAGCTTCAAGGTGCTGCAGGATTCGCTCTCGGGCATCACCGAAGACCGCCGCATTCAGTTGCTGCTGATCGCCTTCTGCTTTGGCGCCTTCTTTGAGGGCGCGGCAGGCTTCGGCACGCCCGTGGCGGTGACGGCGGCCATCCTGATCGGCCTGGGCTTTTCGCCGCTGGCCGCCTCAGGCCTTTCGCTGATCGCCAACACCGCGCCCGTGGCCTTTGGCGCCCTGGGCACGCCGGTGATCACGCTGGCCCAGGTGCACGGCTACGACCTGCACCAGGTCACCGCGATGATCGGCCGCCAGCTGCCCTTCTTCTCACTGCTGGTGCCGTTCTGGCTGATCTGGGCCTTTGCCGGCCGCAAGGGCATGATGGAAATCTGGCCCGCCATCCTGGTCACCGGCCTGTCGTTTGCAATTCCGCAGTACCTGGTGTCCAACTTCATGGGCCCTGAGCTGGTGGACATCATCGCCGCCATCGTCTCCATGCTGACCCTGGTCGCCTTTCTGCGCGTGTGGCAGCCCAAGCGCGTCTGGACGTCGCCCGCCATGCGCGGTAAGGACCCGAGCGCCGCCGAGGCCAAGCCGCCGCAGCCCGTGGTCAAGCATTCCAAGGAAGCCCTGATCGCCGCCTGGACGCCCTGGGCCATCCTGTCGGTGTTCGTGTTCATCTGGGGCCTGCCGCCCGTCAAGGCGTGGCTGAACAGCATCTTTGCGCCCAAGTTCCCGATCGACGGGCTGCACAACCTGGTGATGAAGGTGCCGCCGGTCGTGACCACGCCGCACCCCGAGGCGGCCGTGTACACGCTCAACCTGCTGTCGGCCACGGGCTCGGGCATTCTGCTGGCCGCCATCGTCAGCGCGCTGGTGATGAAGTACAACCCCGTCGCCATCGTGCGCACGTTCTTCAAGACGCTGTGGCTGGTGCGCTATTCGCTGCTGACCATCGTGCTGATGCTGGCACTGGGCACGCTGACGCGCTTCTCGGGCACCGACACCACGCTGGGTCTGGCCTTCGCCAACACGGGCATCCTCTACCCCTTCTTCGGCACCCTGATGGGCTGGATGGGCGTGGCGCTGACGGGCTCGGACACCGCGTCCAACGTGCTGTTCGGCGGCATGCAGAAAGTGGCGGCCGAGCAGCTGGGCCTGTCGCCCAACCTGATGGGCGCAGCCAACAGCTCGGGCGGCGTGATGGGCAAGATGATCGACGCGCAGTCGATCGTGGTGGCCTCTACCGCCACGCGCTGGTTCAACAAGGAAGGCGAGATCCTGCGCTACGTCTTCTTCCACTCCATCGCGCTGGCTTGCCTGGTGGGCCTGTACGTGACGATGCAGGCCTACGTGTGGCCGTTCACGCTGATGGTGGTCAAGTAAGCACGGCGCTTTGCCGCACACTGACCGCAAAGGACCGCTTCGGCGGTCCTTTTTGCTTTTTGGCCGGCTGCGGGCCAGCCCCCGGCTGTCCGCAGCGGCCGCGATGCCGCCACGGCGCAGGCATGAGAAAATTGCGGGTTACGCGCGCCTGAAGCGGCGCCACGCTTTTAATCGAAAGACAGAATTCCATGGACGCAGAACGCATCAACCAGATTGGCTCTCGCATCGACGACCTGCGCGCGCGCGCCGACGCGCTACGGGGGTATCTTTGACTACCCTGCCAAAGCCGAACGCCTGAGAACCGTCAACGCTTCGCTGGAAGACCCGGCGGTCTGGAACGACCCCAAGAAAGCCCAGGAGCTGGGCAAGGAAAAGAAGGCGCTGGACGGCGTCGTCATCGTGCTGGACGAGATCACGCAGCAGCTGTCGGACAACGCCGAGCTGTACGACATGAGCCGCGAGGAAGGCGATGAAGGCGCGCTGCAGTCGATCGACGACGACGTGTCCGGCATTGCCACAACGGTGCAGGACCTGGAGTTCCGCCGCATGTTCAACCAGCCGGCCGACCCGAACAACGCGTTCCTGGACATTCAGGCCGGCGCGGGCGGCACCGAAGCCTGCGATTGGGCCAGCATGCTGCTGCGCCAGTACCTGAAGTACGCCGAACGCAAGGGCTTTTCCACCGAGATCCAGGAAGAAACGCCGGGCGACACGGCGGGCATCAAAAGCGCCACGATCAAGATCGACGGCGAATACGCCTTCGGCCTGCTGCGCACCGAAACCGGCGTGCACCGCCTGGTGCGCAAGTCGCCCTTCGATTCGTCCGGCGGGCGCCACACCAGCTTTGCCAGCGTGTTCGTCTACCCCGAGATCGACGATTCGATCGAGATCGAGATCAACCCGTCCGACGTGCGCACCGACACGTACCGCGCGTCCGGCGCAGGCGGCCAGCACATCAACAAGACCGACTCGGCCGTGCGCCTGACGCACATCCCCACGGGCATCGTCGTGCAGTGCCAGGACAGCCGCAGCCAGCACAGCAACCGCGACGTGGCCTGGCGCCGCCTGCGCAGCCGCCTGTACGACTTCGAGATGCGCAAGCGCCTGGAAGAGCAGCAGAAGCTGGAAGACAGCAAGACCGACGTGGGCTGGGGCCACCAGATCCGCAGCTACGTGCTGGACAACAGCCGCATCAAGGACTTGCGCACCAACGTCGAGATCAGCGCCACGCAGAAGGTGCTGGACGGCGACCTGGACGCGTTCATCGAGGCTTCGCTCAAGCAAGGCGTTTGACGTCGCGGGCGTGAGGCGCCGCCTGCGCCCAGTGCGCGGCGGCGGGCACACGCCTCGGACCCAACAGGCAGCACGGGCTTGGAATGAGGCGCTATCCGTTCCGCCAAGCGCCCTTGGAGCCGCCGCCGGCCCTGTCTGCCTTGGCAAAACCCGCCCGCCAGCTGACCCAGGTGCCTGCCACTTGTACACGTCACCGGATGTACGCAGGCGTTGTCGGCGCCGGCAAGCGTGGGACAATCCGCTGCTTGGCGCGGCTGAGGGGCGGTCGGCCGCAGCGGTTGCCGCTGGGGCGTTCAGGCTGGCGCCCACCGCCTTCGATCCGATGGATGAAAGGCAAAGCCCAGCGGCCTGGTAAAGGCGTTCACGCTCAAGCACCCTGCAGCCCCGGCGATGGCGACCCGCGTGGCGCCCCACAGGCAGACATTCAGCCAAAGATCACATTCATATCGGCCGCCAGCGCTTACGCCAACAGCGCTGGCAGCTATTAACTTCATAGTAAATAGGAGCTCGGATGCGCGAAGGACACAACACCGTCACCCGACGTCAAGACTACGCCCCGCCCGCTTTCTGGATCGACATCGTCCACCTGACGTTCGACCTCGAGCCGACCAAGACGCGCGTGCTCAACAAGATGGTGCTGCGCCGCAACCCCGACGTGCCGGCGCAGCCGCTGCGCCTGGACGGCGACGAGCTGAACCTGGCGCGCGTCATGCTGGCCGGCCAGGGCTGCAGCTTCCGCATGGAAGGCGAAACGCTGGTGCTTGAAAACGTGCCCGAAGGCACCGAGCCTTTCGAGCTGGAGGTGTTCACCACCTGCAACCCCGAGAAGAACAGCAAGCTGATGGGCCTGTTCATGAGCGGGGGCGACTTCTTCACCCAGTGCGAGGCCGAGGGCTTCCGGCGCATCACCTACTTCCTGGACCGGCCGGACGTGATGGCCACCTACACCGTCACGCTGCGCGCCGACAAGGCGCGCTACCCGGTGCTGCTGTCCAACGGCAACCTCGTGGACGAGGGCGACCTGGAAGGCGGGCGCCACTTCGCCACCTGGCACGACCCGTTCAAGAAGCCCAGCTACCTGTTCGCCGTGGTGGCGGGCCAGCTGGTGGCGCGCGAGCAGCGCATCACCACCCGCGCGGGGCGCGAGCATCTGCTGCAGGTGTACGTGCGCCCGGGCGATCTGGACCAGACCGAGCACGCGATGAATTCGCTGATCCACTCGGTGCTGTGGGACGAAGCGCGCTTTGGCCTGGCGCTGGATCTGGACCGCTTCATGGTCGTGGCCACGTCCGACTTCAACGCCGGCGCGATGGAAAACAAGGGCCTGAACATCTTCAACACGAAGTACGTGCTGGCCAAGGCGTCCACCGCCACCGACGCCGACTTCGACGCCGTGGAAAGCGTCATCGGCCACGAGTACTTCCACAACTGGACGGGCGACCGCGTCACCTGCCGCGACTGGTTCCAGCTGAGCCTGAAAGAAGGCCTGACCGTGTTCCGCGACCAGGAATTCAGCCAGGACCTGGCCGGCACGCCCAGCGCGCGCGCCGTCAAGCGCATTCAGGACGTCATCAACCTGCGCGCCGCGCAGTTCCCTGAAGACGCCGGCCCCATGGCCCACCCGGTGCGGCCCGACGAATACCTGGAAATCAGCAACTTCTACACCACCACCATCTATGAAAAAGGTGCCGAGGTGGTGCGCATGTACCAGACCCTGGTGGGCCGCGATGGCTTCCGCAAGGGCATGGACCTGTACTTCCAGCGGCATGACGGCCAGGCCGTGACCTGCGACGATTTCGCCGCCGCCATGGCCGACGCCAACCCCGACAGCGAGCTGGCGCGCCTGCTGCCGCAGTTCAAGCGCTGGTACAGCCAGGCCGGCACGCCGGTGGTGAAGGCGCAGGGCCAATACAACGCGGCCGCCCGCACCTACACCCTCACGCTGTCGCAAAGCTGCGCGGCCACGCCCGGCCAGCCGCACAAAGCGCCTTTTGTCATCCCGGTGCGCATGGGCCTCGTGGGTGCCGACGGGCGCGACCTGCCCCTGCAGCTGGACCACTGGCAGCGCCCGGTGGAAGGCAGCCACACGCTGGTGCTGACCGAGCCCACCGCCACCTACACCTTCGTGGGTGTGGATAGCGAACCCGTGCCTTCGCTGCTGCGCGGCTTCTCTGCC
This sequence comes from Ottowia oryzae, assembly GCF_003008535.1. Taxonomy (NCBI): domain Bacteria; kingdom Pseudomonadati; phylum Pseudomonadota; class Betaproteobacteria; order Burkholderiales; family Comamonadaceae; genus Ottowia; species Ottowia oryzae. Next base: position 1,982,265 of record NZ_CP027666.1, on the reverse strand, counting down.
CCCGTCGATCTGGAATGGGAGGCCACGCCCGAGCAGCTGCTGCACCTGCTGGCCAACGACAGCGACCCGTTCAGCCGCTGGGAAGCCGGCCAGCGCCTGGCGCTGCGCACCGCTATCGAACAGATAGCTGCCAGCGCAGGCGCCACCAGCGCTGCACCGCTGAATGATGCTTATCTGGCGGCGCTGCGCACCGTGCTGCGCCACCCCGATCTGGACGCCGCCTTCAAGGCCCTGGTGCTCACCCTGCCTGATGAGGACTACATCGCCGACCAGCTGGACGTGGTGGACCCGCAGCGCATCCACGCCGTGTGCGACGCGATGGCGCTGCAGCTGGCCACCGCCCTGCAGGCCGACTGGGCCTGGGCTTTTGAAGAGCACCAGCACACCGGCGCCTACTCGCCCGACCCGGTCTCCGCAGGCCGCCGCGAACTGGCGGGCCTTGCGCTGCACCAGCTGTGCCTGGCCGCCACGCACGGTGGCGAGCTGGTCTGGCCTGGCCGCGCCTACCAGCGCTTCAAGGACGCGGGCAACATGACAGACCGGCTCAACGCCCTGTCCGCCCTGGTGGGCAGCGGGCACGATCTGGCGGGCCGCGCGCTGCAACGCTACTACGAGCTGTTCCGCCACGAGCCGCTGGCGCTGGACAAGTGGTTTTCGCTGCAAGCCCGTGCGCCCGACCGCGGCGGCAACGTGCTGCCGCAGGTGCGCGCGCTGCTCAAGCACCCGGATTTCAGCCTGCGCACGCCCAACCGCGCGCGCAGCCTGGTCTTCAGCTTCTGCCACGGCAACCCCGCCGCCTTCCACCGCGCCGACGCCGCCGGCTACGCCTTCTGGGCCGACCGCGTGCTGGAGCTGGACGCAATCAACCCGCAAGTCGCCGCCCGCCTGGCCCGCGCCATGGACAGCTGGGCGCGCCTGGCCGAGCCCTACCGCAGCGCCGCGCGCGAAGCCATCGCCCGCGTGGCCGCCAAGCCCAGCCTGAGCAACGACGTGCGCGAGGTGGTGACCCGCTCGCTGGCCGATCACGGCAACGGCGAAGCCGCTGCGGCCAAGGCCCTGGCCGACAGCCCCGAAGCGCCCGCCCCCGAGGCGCGCACCGCCCCCACCCCCGACACCCAGATGAGAGACCAACAGCAATGAGCAGCCGCATTTCCCTCACCCGTTACCTGGTTGAAAAGCAGCGCGTCGACGGCCACATCCCCGGCCAGCTCCGCCTGCTGCTGGAAGTGGTGGCGCGCGCCTGCAAGCGCATCAGCTTCGAGGTCAACAAGGGCGACCTGGGCCACGTCATGGGCAGCGCCGGCAGCCAGAACGTGCAGGGCGAGGTGCAGAAGAAGCTGGACATCATCGCCAACGAGGTGCTGATCGAAGCCAACGAATGGGGCGGCCACCTGGCGGCCATGGCCAGCGAGGAAATGGAAGGCATCTACGTGGTGCCCAACCGCTACCCGCAAGGCGAATACCTGCTGCTGTTCGATCCGCTGGACGGCTCCAGCAACATCGACGTGAACGTCAGCATCGGCACCATCTTCAGCGTGCTGAAGATGCCCGACGACGCCAGCGGCGTGAGTGAAAAAGACTTCCTGCAATCCGGGCGCCACCAGGTCGCGGCTGGCTATTGCGTGTACGGCCCGCAGACCACGCTGGTGCTGACGGTGGGCGACGGCGTGCACGTGTTCACGCTGGACCGCGAGCAAGGCAGCTTCGTGCTCACCCAGGAAAACCTGCGCATTCCTGAAGACACGAAGGAATTCGCCATCAACATGAGCAACATGCGCCACTGGGACAGCCCCGTGCGCCGCTACATCGGCGAATGCCTGGCCGGCAAGGAAGGCCCGCGCGGCAAGGACTTCAACATGCGCTGGATCGCCAGCATGGTGGCCGACGTGCACCGCATCCTGATGCGCGGCGGCGTCTTCATGTACCCATGGGACAAGCGCGAGCCGAACAAGCCCGGCAAGCTGCGCCTGATGTACGAGGCCAACCCCATGAGCTGGCTCGTCGAGCAAGCCGGCGGCGCCGCCACCAACGGCCGCCAGCGCATTCTTGAAGTGCAGCCCACGCAACTGCACGAACGCGTCAGCGTGATCCTGGGCAGCAGGAACGAGGTGGAGCGAGTGACGCAGTACCACCTGGAGGCAGGCTCGGCGACCTGAGCCGCACAAGCCGGTTGGTCGGGCCGAGTGCTGTCAAAAAGCATAGCTGCCAGCGCTTGATGGGCAAGCGTGAGGCCGAGTTTCAATCAGTAAGAACCATTCCCAGCAAGGCCACTAACAGGACAGCCCATCAAAGGTAACAGCAGCGACGACGCATTCGCTTGACACCGCCCCTTCCCCCTCGTAACTGCTCCATCCCACGGTCGAATTCATCAAGCAAGTGCAGAGAAATGCCAAGAATATTTGACAACATCGAAACGCCCTTGATGCCTGCGCTCCAAAAGACGCTTCTGGTTGCAAGGCGCGCCGACTTCTGCGTTGGCTATTTCAACCTGCGCGGCTGGCAGCATCTCGCGCCCCACCTGATGAAATCAGGAGAGGAGAGGAGAGGAGAGGAGAATGGAACATGCCGCCTGCTGGTCGGTATGCATGTCTCGCCCAGTGAAGAACTGCGCCACGCCTTACGTCACCAAAACGACGACGAACTTCTAGACAATCAAACGGCGCAGCGCGACAAGCGCCGCATCGCCGAAGAGTTCCGCCAGCAACTCACCTTCGGCGCCCCGTCCAACGGGGACGAAGCCGCCTTGCGGCAACTGGCCGCACAAATCCATTCTGGCCAACTGACCGTCAAGGTCTATCTGCGCCACCCGCTGCACGCCAAGCTCTACCTGCTATTCACGCCGCAGTTCCCCAACAACCCCGTCACGGGTTTCCTCGGCAGCTCCAACCTCACGCTCGCGGGCCTTTCCAAACAGGGCGAACTCAACGTTGACGTGCTGGAGCACGATGCCTGCAACAAGCTGGCCGCGTGGTTCGATGACCGCTGGAACGACCGCTGGTGCGTCGACATCTCCAAGGAACTGGCGACCATCATCGACGAAAGCTGGGCGGGCGAGCGCCTGTTACCGCCCTATCACGTCTATTTGAAGATGGCCTACCACCTCGCGCAGGAAGCGAGGGCCGGGCTCACGGAATTCCGCATTCCCGCGATCTTCAGCGGCACGCTGTTCGACTTCCAGACCGCCGCCGTCAAGATCGCCGCGCACCACCTCAACAAGCGCGGTGGCGTGCTGATCGGCGACGTGGTGGGCCTGGGCAAGTCGATGATGGCCACGGCGCTGGCCAAGGTCTTCGAAGACGACTATCACACCGAAACCCTCGTCATCTGCCCCAAGAACCTGGTGCCAATGTGGGAGGACTACGTCCACCGCTACCGCCTGCACGCCAAGGTGCTGTCGCTGTCTAGGGTCATCAATGAGTTGCCAGAGAAAACCCGGCGCTACCGGCTGGTACTGATCGACGAATCGCACAACCTGCGCAACAAGGACGGCAAGCGATGGAAGGTCATCCGCGAATACATCGAACGCAACGAAAGCCTCACCGTCCTGCTCTCGGCCACGCCGTACAACAAGACCTACCTCGACCTCTCGGCGCAACTCGGCCTGTTCCTGAATGAAGACGCCGACATCGGCATCCGCCCCGAACACCTCCTCAAAGACCTGGGCGGCGAGCACGAATTCATCCGCCGCCACCAATGCGGCGTGCGCACCCTCGCTGCTTTCGAGAAAAGCGACATCCCCGACGACTGGCGCGAACTCATGCGGCTGTACATGGTGCGCCGCACGCGCGGCTTCATCATGCAGCACTATGCGCAGCAAGACGAACACGGCAAATACCTGCTCTTCGCCGATGGCCGCAAGTCCTACTTCCCCAAGCGGGTGCCCAAAAGCCTGGGCTTTGCCATCGACGAAACCAACCCCGAAGACCCCTACGCCCGCTTCTACAGCAACACGGTCGTGGGCACCATCAACGATCTCCTGCTGCCACGCTACGGCCTGGGCAATTACATCGCACCCAAACCCAAGACGCCACCCACACCGCAGCAGAACAAGATCATCGATGGACTGTCACGCGCAGGCACGCGGCTCATGGGTTTTTGCCGCACCAACCTGTTCAAGCGACTGGAAAGTGCCGGGCCTGCCTTCATCCTGTCCATCGAGCGGCACATCCTGCGCAACTTCATCGTCCTACACGCCGTCGAGAACGGGCTGGACATTCCGCTGGGCACCCAGGGCGCGGAACTGCTGGACACTCGCCACTACGACGAAGACCCGGACGGTGTACTTGCCGATGAGGAAGGCGACGAGGAAGCTGACACCACCAGCAGCAACGGGCTGCGCACCGAAGCCGACTACCGCACTCGCGCCACCCAAGCCTATGCAGCCTACAGCGGCCCACTGAAAAGCCGCTTCAAGTGGTTGCCCGGCGCGCTGTTCAAGAAAACGTTGGCCAAGGATTTGCTGGCCGACGCCCACGCCCTGCTGGGCGTGTTGCGCACCTGCGGCAACTGGCAACCTCAGGCAGACGCCAAACTTGCCGCCCTGGCCGAACTCATCGAGAAGCAGCACCCCAAGGACAAGCTGCTCATCTTCACCCAGTTCGCCGATACCGCACGCTACCTGAATACGCAACTCGCGGCACGCGGCATGCTGCAAGTGGCCGAAGCCACCGGCCAAAGCGCCGACCCCACAGCCCTGGCCTGGCGCTTCTCGCCGCAGTCCAACGACAAGCGTCAACAGGTCAAGAAGGCCGACGAACTGCGCGTGCTCATCGCCACTGACGTGCTGTCCGAAGGCCAGAACCTGCAAGACGCGCACATCATCGTCAACTACGACCTGCCCTGGGCCATCATTCGCCTGATCCAGCGCGCGGGCCGCGTGGACCGCATCGGCCAGCAGTCCGACACCATCCTCTGCTATTCCTTCGTGCCTGCCGATGGCGTCGAGCGTCTCATCAGGCTGCGCGCTCGCGTCAGGCAGCGCCTGATCGAGAACGCCGAAGTCGTCGGCTCCGACGAAACCTTCTTCGACGACGACAGCGATGACGACGACCGTCTGATCCGCGACCTGTACACCGAGAAGAACGGCATCCTCGACGACGACGGCGACACCGAGGTCGATCTGGCCTCCTACGCCTGGCAGATCTGGAAGAACGCCACCGACGCCGACCCATCGCTCGCCGCCACCATAGAAAGCCTGCCCAACGTGGTCTATGCCACCAAGGCACACACGGCCACGCCCGCCGCACCTCAGGGCGTGCTCGTCTATCTGCGCACCGACCAGGGCAACGACGCACTCGCATGGGTGGACGAAAGCGGCCAGCCCGTCACGCAGTCGCAATTCACCATCCTGAAGGCCGCCGCCTGCGCGGCCGACACCCCTGCCCTGCCGCGCACGGACAACCACCACGCCCTCACCCAGCAGGGCATGGCGCACATCGCCGAAGAAGAGAAATCCACCGGCGGCGCACTGGGCCGGCCCTCCGGCGCGCGCTTCAAGACCTACGAGCGCATCAAGCGCTGGCGCGAGCGACAAGGCAGCACGCGCGACCTGTTCATCACCGAAGACCACATCCGCCGCATCGACAAGGCGCTGGAAGACATCTACCGCTACCCGCTGTACCAAAGCGCCACCGACACGCTCAACCGCCAGCTCAAGGCGGGCATCAACGACCACGACCTGATCGACCTCGTCTTCTCGCTGCGCGAAGACGGTCGCCTGTGCCTGGTGGACGAACAAGACCAGCAACGCGAGCCTCGGCTCATCTGCTCGCTCGGCCTGGCCTGAAGCGCCAACGCCCTGCAATCACTCAAATTTCATAGCTGCTCGCGCTTGTCAGGCGGGCGCTGGAGGCCAATTTGACATGAATATCGACGCCACCCGCTTTCAGCAGCTGCTGAGCCAATTCAAGCTGCCTCAACTGTTCAACGAACTCGGTTGGGACCAACCCGCGCTGAAGGCTCAAACTATCCATGCGGGTGGCGCGGCCTTCACGCTCACACCCATCGCCCACAAGCGCGGCGTGGCCGTGCTGCGCTGCTCGCCAGACGCCAGCGGCAAGATTCCGCCCCGCCCCGTGCTGCTCAAGATCGAGCACGAAGCCCGCAAGCTCGCCCATGAACATCTGCTGGTCTTTGCCGACGCGGACGAAACCATGCTCACCTGGCTGTGGGTGCTGCGCGCGCCGGGCCAGCCCGCCAGTACCCGCACCCATACCTGGCACAAGGGGCAAAGCGGCGAAGCGCTGCGTCAGAAGCTCTCGCAAATCGTCTGGTCGCTGGAAGCAGAAGAGGCCATCACCCTCACCGACGTCATCACCGGCCTGCGCAGGGCTTTCGACCGCGACAGGGTCTCCAAGAGCTTCTACGACAAGTTCAAGGCCCAGCACGACGCCTTTGCCGCCTTCATCACCGGCCTGAACCAGACGGCAGACCGAGCCTGGTACGCCTCGCTCATGCTCAACCGGCTGATGTTCGTCTATTTCATCCAGAAGAAGGGGTTTCTGGACGGCGACGAAAACTATCTGCAAAACCGCATGACCCAGGTGCAGCAGGCGGCGGGCAAAGGCCAGTTCCACAGCTTCTACCGCCAGTTTCTGCGCCGCCTGTTCCACGAAGGGCTGGGCCAGCCCCAACCGCGCGACGCGGGCCTGAACCAACTGATTGGCGAGCGCATCCCCTATCTGAACGGCGGCCTGTTCGACGTGCATGAACTCGAAGCCGCTCATCACGACATCGACGTTCCCGACGAAGCCTTCGAACAACTGTTTGCATTCTTCGACGCCTGGGACTGGCACCTGGACGACCGCCCACTGAAAAGCGGCAAGGAAATCAACCCCGACGTGCTCGGCTATATCTTCGAGAAGTACATCAACCAGAAGCAAATGGGGGCGTACTACACCAAGGAAGACATTACCGAATACATCAGCAAGAACACCGTCATCCCGCACCTGCTGGAGCAGGCGCGCGAGCGCTGCAAGGTGGCGTTCGAGGGCGAATCATCGGTGTGGAAGCTGCTCCAGGCCGAGCCAGATCGCTACATCTACCCGGCCATGAAGGCCGAGGACGCATTGCCCACAGAAACCGAGCGCGAACTGGCCGACCGCCGCCACCGCTGCCAAGACCTGCGCAACAAACTTGCGCGGGGTGAAGTCAAGTCTGCCGACGACCTCATCACGCTGAATCTGGATATCCGCCAGTTCATGCAGGACGTGATCGACACCGCCACCGGCCCCGAACTGCTGCGCGCCGTGTGGCAGGCCATTGTGGGCCGCGTGCCGGAGAAGTCGAACGAGAAATTCCGCCACGGCATCACCATCCTCGACCCGACCTGCGGCTCGGGCGCATTTCTATTCGCCGCGCTGGGTGTGCTGGAGCCGTTGTATGCAGCCTGCCTGGATCGCATGGCAGGTTTTGTCGAAGACGCTCAGAAACTCGGCAAACCCGCCGAACCAGATTTTGTGAAAGTTCTGGATGAGGTGAAGAAACACCCATCGCCCGACTACTACATCTACAAAAGCATCATCCTGCACAACCTTTTCGGCGTGGACATCATGGCCGAGGCAGTGGAGATTTGTAAGCTGCGCTTGTTCCTCAAGCTCGTCTCGCAGGTGGACAAAGGCCAGCAACTGGAGCCGCTGCCCGACATCGACTTCAACATCCGCACAGGCAATACGCTGGTCGGCTACGCGACCGAAGCGCAGTTCGATACATCGGGCGACCTGGCCAGTGACCAGCAGCACAAATCCGACATCAAGGCGGACATTGCCGATTTGGCCGACCTGTTCACCCGATTTCGCGAACAGCAAACCGTGCAAGGCGGCAAGGTCACGGCGCAGGACAAGCACACGCTGCGCGACAAGCTCAAGGGCTTGAGCCTGGAACTCGACCGCTATCTGGCACGGGATTACGGCATCGACCCGGATAAATCGAAGGCACTCTATGCCTGGCGCTCAAGCCACCAGCCTTTTCACTGGTTCGCCGAGTTCTACGGCGTGATGAGCGCGGGTGGATTTGATGTGGTCATCGGCAATCCTCCTTATATTTCTACGCGCAAGGTTACTGATTATTCAGTGCGCGGCTACAAAACCGCATCATGCACAGACATTTATGCCTGGTGTTTGGAAAAGGTCATGGAAATTGCAGGCCCAAAAGCGCATACAGGTATGATTGTCTTTTTGAGTCTTGCGTTCAGTAATGATTTTGGCGTTTTGCGGCAGTTAATTTACGGTAAATATCAGAAAAATTGGTTTTCTCACTACAGCAACATTCCTTCCAGTTTGTTCGACGGCGTTGGCATCCGCAATGTAGTTCACATCGGTAAAATCGGCGATAGCAACACAGCGAACCAAAACTATACATCACGCCTGCATCGCTGGTTCAGAGCTGCCCGTCCACATCTATTCGCTGCGCTATCTTATGCCAGTTTCACGCCGAAGCTTTGGCAAGGACGTATCCCCAAGCTCAACACGCAGAAGTTGATTGATGCTTTTGAGCAAAAGTTGGGCAACGAAACGCTTCAGCTTTCGTTGAGCCGCCGAGCAACACCCTATCCGTTGAACTTTAGAAACTCCGCACGCAACTTTTTGTCCTTCGCATATGATGAAGCACCGTGCTTTGACCAGAGGGGAAAACAGATTCCACACACGGGCTACGGAAAACTCTATATCACTGATTCAGAAATACGGGATTTGGCATTTCTTCTGTTGAATGGAAAAATTACGTGGGCTTTTTGGATAGCTATCGGCGACGACTTCCATGTCACTCCTTCGACCATGGCCGACTTGCCATTAAATTTGCAGAGAGTTCGGGTCGAAAAACGTTCTGGCCTCAGAGTTATTGTTCCTGAGCTGAAGGCGGCAATCAAAAAGGCAGAACAGTTCAAGCTCAATGCCGGCAAGCGCGTGGGCAATTACAACTTGGGAAAGTGTCGCGGTGTCACCGACAAATCAGACATTGCTCTCTTGAAAGCCTTTGGCATGGAGGCAGTGTGGGACGACTTGGAATTGCTCTACTCGCAAACGGTCACCCCCGACTTTGAAGACGGCGCGGACGATGGAGCATGAAACCCGTCCCCATCCAACTGCCGCCCCACCTTGCCCCGCGCATCGCCGCTGACATCGCCGCGCGCCTCATCGGCATCGGCAATCCGGCCCTGCTGGCCGAACCCCTGCTGGGCCTCATCGCCTCGCGCCAATGCCCCGGCCACGTCTTCATCGAAACACTGGAGCGCGTACCGCAATGGGCCAAGGCGGGCCGCGTGCTCGTCAGCGGCTTCCACTCCCCGCTGGAGCAGCAGGTGCTGCGCTCCCTGCTGCGCCGCCAGGGCCGCGCCGTCAAAGTGCTGGCCCGCCACCTGCTCCCAGACCGCGACTATCGCCCCGCCGCAGAGGAGCGCGAGCCCCTGGCACAAGGTCGCCTTCTCATCGTCAGCGCCAGCCCCGCCACTGAAACCCGCACCACCCGCGCCTCGGCGCTTGCCCGCAACGGTCTGGTGCTGGTCCTTGCCCGTGAGCATTGGGCGCCTCGGATTGCGCCGGAGAGCCCGCTGACTGCACTGCGGGCCGACGACGTGGTGTGAACACCTCCACGGCACCTATAAATTGGATAGCGCAAACTGCAGAATCGACGGCGACCGGGGCCTGGAATCGCTTGAAATGGAAGCGCCCGGCCGGGGGCATCAATGGGCCTGCTCCCAATTCGGCCCCACGCCGACTTCCGCCAGCAGAGGCACCTTCAGCTCGGCCACGCCGGCCATCAACCGGGGCACTTCGCCCTTGACCCAATCGACCTCGGCCTCGGGCACCTCGAACACCAGTTCGTCGTGCACCTGCATGATCATGCGCGTGGCGCGCTTTTCTTTTTGCAGCGCGCTCTGCACAGCCAGCATGGACTTCTTGATCAAGTCGGCCGCCGTGCCCTGCATCGGCGCGTTGATGGCGGCGCGCTCGGCGCCCGAACGGCGCGGGCCGTTGGGGCTGTTGATCTCGGGTAGGTACAGACGCCGGCCGAACACGGTTTCGACATAACCCTTGGACTTGGCCGACAGCTTGGTCTCGTCCATGTAGCGCTTGACGCCGGGGTAGCGCTCGAAATAGCGCTCGATGTAGTTGCGCGCCGCCGTGTTGTCGATGCCCAGATTGCGCGCCAGACCAAACGCGCTCATGCCGTAGATCAGGCCAAAGTTGATGACCTTGGCGTAGCGGCGCTGCTCGCTGCTGACTTGCGCCACCTCAACGCCAAACACCTCGGCCGCCGTGGCGCGGTGCACGTCCAGGCCCTCGGTAAAGGCGGCCAGCAGCGCCGCGTCGTCTGACAGGTGGGCCATGATGCGCAGTTCGATCTGGCTGTAGTCGGCGCTGACGATGACGTGCCCCGGTGCGGCGATGAAGGCTTCGCGGATGCGGCGGCCTTCGGGCGTGCGGATGGGGATGTTCTGCAGGTTGGGATCGTTACTGGACAGGCGCCCGGTCACCGCCACGGCCTGCGCGTAGTGCGTGTGCACGCGGCCGGTGGCCGGGTCGACCATCAGCGGCAGCTTGTCGGTGTAGGTGCCCTTGAGTTTGGACAGGCCCCGGTGCTCCAGGATGCGGGCGGGCAGCGGGTAGTCTTCAGCCAGCTTTTCCAGCACTTCCTCGTCGGTGCTGGGCGCGCCGGTGGCGGTTTTCTTGACGACGGGCAGGCCCAGCTTGGTGAAGAAGATCTCGCCAATCTGCTTGGGGCTGCCCAAATTGAAAGGCTGGCCGGCCAGCGCGTGCGCCTCCTGCTCCAGCGCCAGGATGCGCTGGCCCAAATCGTGGCTTTGCTGGCGCAGCTGGTCGGCGTCGATCAGCACGCCGTTGCGCTCTACCTTGAACAGCACTTCGCTGGTGGCAATTTCGAGCTCGTAGATGCCGCGCAGCCGCTCGTCCTGCGCCAGCTTGGGCCACAGGGCCAGGTGCACATCCAGCGTCTGGTCGGCGTCTTCGCAGGCGTAGTGCGCGGCCTTGTCCACCGGCACTTGCGCAAACGGAATTTGGTGCGCTCCCTTGCCGCACAGGTCTTCGTAGCTGACGCCCTTGCGGCCCAGGTGGCGTTCCGCCAGGCTGGCCAGGCCGTGCGGGCGGTGCACTTCCAGCACGTAGCTTTGCAGCATGGTGTCGTGCACGAAGCCGGCCACCTGAATGCCGTGGTTGGCGAACACATGGCGGTCGTACTTGACGTGCTGGCCCAGCTTTTGGCGTGCGGAGTTTTCAAGCCAGGGCTTGAGGCGCGCCAGCACTTCGTCGATCGGCAGCTGCTCGGGCGCGTCGGGCCCGCTGTGGGCGAGCGGTATGTAGGCCGCCTGGCCCGGCGCCACGCTGAGCGATAGGCCGACGATGCGCGCCTTCATCTCGTCCAGCGACGTGGTTTCGGTGTCCAGCGCCGTGAGATCGGCCTGCTCGATGCGGGCCAGCCAGGCGTCGAACTGCGGCCAGGTGAGCACGGTTTCATAGTCCACCGCATCGCCCACGTGCGAGCTGGCGGGCAGGCCGCCAAACAGGTCGTCCTGCGGCGACGGCGCGGCGCCTGCGGCGGCGCGGCTGGATTGGCTGCCCCCCGCAGCGCCCCCGCCCTGCAGCGCCTTGGCCAGCGTGCGAAAGCCGTATTTCTCATAAAAATCGGCCAGGGCGCCCGTCTGTTCTGCGCCAGCAGCTATCGAATCCAGAGCAGGCAGGCCATCGACGTGCCCGGCCAGATCGCAATCGGTGCGGATGTGCAGCAGCTGGCGGCCGATGGGCAGCCAGTCCAAGGCCTTGCGCAGGTTCTCGCCCGCGGCGCCCTTGACCTTGTCGGCCTGCGCAACGATGGCGTCCAGCGATCCGTATTCGTTCAGCCACTTGGCCGCCGTCTTGGGGCCCACTTTGTCCACGCCGGGCACGTTGTCCACGCTGTCGCCCACCAGCGTCTGGTAGTCCAGCATCTGGCTGGCGGCCACGCCGAATTCGGCCTGCACGCCGGCCAGGTCGCGGCGCTTGCCGCTCATGGTGTCGATGATGGTGATGGCGGGGGTGACCAGCTGCGCCAAGTCCTTGTCGCCGCTGGAGATGATCACATCCAGCCCCTGCGCCTCGCCCGCCTTGGCCAGGGTGCCGATCACGTCGTCGGCCTCCACGCCCGGCACCGCCAGCACCGGCCAGCCCATCAGGCGCACCACTTCGTGGATTGGCTCGATCTGGCTGCGCAAATCGTCCGGCATGGGCGCGCGCTGGGCCTTGTAGTCGGGGTAAATGTCGTCGCGGAAGGTGGGGCCGGAGGCGTCGAACACGCAGGCCACGTGCTGCGCCTCGGGGTAGTCCTTGCGCAGGCTGTTCAGCATGTTGATCATGCCGCGGATGGCGCCGGTGGGCTGGCTGGCGCGGTCGGCCGGGTCGGCGCGCAAGTCGGGCATGGCGTGGTAGGCGCGGTACAGGTAGCTGGAGCCGTCCACCAGCAGCATCACCGGGCGCGCGGTGGGCGCTGGGGGCGTGGCCTGGGGGTTGTCAGCGGGGGCCGATTCGGCGGTGGAAGGCGCGTCGTTCATGGGCGGATTGTGCACGCCGTCCTACAGGTGCGTGGGTGCTCGCCACTAGAATTGGGGCATGTGTGCATCTGTTCAACTTCGGGCCGGCACGGCCATCCTGGCGCTCGCCGCTGCGGCGGCCGCTTCGGCGCAAGCGCCGGCACCGGCTGCGTCTCCTGCGGCGGCTTCTTCGGGCGCGGCCGTCACGCGCGATGAGCTGCAGCTGGACCGCCGCACCCAGCGGGTGGAACACATCCGCACCGAAGACGCCGGCAGCCGCGTAGACGAAGTGCGCGCGGGCGGCGAAACGAAAAGCATCACCGTGCAGCCCAAGGCCAACGTGCCGCCCTACAGCGTGCAACCGGCCGACCCCACGAACATGAGCCATGGCGAAGCGGGCCCGGGCGCACCGGGCCGTCGGGTCTGGAAAGTTGAGTTCTAAGCCCGGCTGAAGCGTTTGCACCATGGCGGTTTACACCGAAGTCTCTGAAGCCGAGGCCGGCGCGCTGATGCGCGCCTTGGGCCTGGGCACGCTCACCAGCCTGCGCGGGATCGAAGGCGGGATCGAAAACACCAACTATTTCGCCAGCACCGACCAGGGCGAATGGGTGCTGACGCTGTTCGAGCGGCTGAACCACGCGCAGCTGCCCTTCTACCTGCACCTGATGAAGCACCTGGCCCAGCACGGCGTGCCGGTGCCAGAGCCGCAAGCCAAGATCGACGGCACGCCCATTCCCCCGGGCGAGGACGACATCCTGCACACCGTCTGCGGCAAGCCGGCGGCGGTGGTCAACCGCCTGCGCGGCAAGAGCGAACTGCAGCCGGGCGTGGCCCACTGCGCCGCCGTGGGCGACATGCTGGCGCGGGCGCACCTGGCCGCGCGCGACTACCCACTGCGCCAGCCCAACCTGCGCGGCCTGCCCTGGTGGAACGAAACCGTGCCGGTGGTGCTGCCGTACCTGGATGCGCCGCAATCCGCGCTGATCCGCACCGAGCTGGCCTACCAGAACCATATCGCCGCCGGGTCGGCCTACGCCGCCCTGCCCCGCGGCGCCGTGCACGCCGACCTTTTCCGCGACAACGTGATGTTCGCCGGCACCGCCGAGCAGCCCGAGCTGTCGGGCTTCTTCGACTACTACTTCGCCGGTGTCGACACCTGGCTGTTCGACCTGGCCGTCACCCTGAATGACTGGGCCATCGATCTGAGCACCGGCCAGGGCGACCCGGCGCGCACCGCCGCACTGCTGAACGCCTACACGGCCGTGCGCCCGCTGACCGACGCCGAGCGGCGCCTGCTGCCCGCCATGGCGCGCGCCGGCGCGCTGCGCTTCTGGATATCCCGCTTGTGGGACTTTCACCTGCCGCGCGAGGCCAGCATGCTCAAGCCTCACGACCCCGGACACTTTGAACGCGTGCTCAGCGCCCGCGTGGCCGAGCCGCTGCTGCCATGAGGCTGCGCGTCGTCCCCGCCCGCACCGGCGCGCAATGGGTGCGCGAAGGCCTGCGCCTGTTCTTCAAGCAGCCGCTGGCCTTCGCCGGGCTGTTCTTCGTGTTCATGGCGGTTACCCAGGTATTGGGCTTGGTGCCCGTGGTCGGCAACTTCGTGGGCCTGGCCCTGGTGCCAGCGTTCACCGTGGGCATGATGACCGCAGCCCGCCACGTGGAGGCCGGCCGCTTTCCGATGCCCGCCGTGCTGCTGAAGGCATTTCGCGACTCGCCGGCCAAGACGCGCGCCATTCTGCTGCTGGGCGTGCTGTACGCCGCCGCGCTGTTCGCGATCATGCTGGTGGCTTCTGACGACGGCAAACTGGCCGCATTGATCGCAGCCAACCAGGGCCAGATCACCGAAGAGACCATGAAAGACCCGGCCATGCAGGAGGCCGTGCGCAACGCAATGGGCAACATGCTGCTCGCGTCGATCCTGTACCTGCCCGTTTCGATTCTGTTCTTTCACTCACCCGCGCTGGTGCACTGGTACGGCGTGCCCGTGGTGCGCAGCCTGTTCTTCAGCGCGGTGGCCGTGCTGCGCAACACGGGCGCGTTCTTCGTCTATTTCATGGGCTGGACGATGGTGGGCATGACCGCCTCGCTGGTGCTGCTGATGGTGTCCGGCATGCTGGGCAGCATGGCCATCGCCACGGCCGGGCTGCTGCCGATCAGCCTGGTGGTGGCGTCGATGGTGATGGCGTCGCTGTGGCCCGCTTTCCGCGACTGCTTCGATACCGGCGAAGAGCAGCCTGCGGGCGACTTGGCGGCCTGAGGCCGGCGTGCTGCCTGGCGCGTTTGGGGTGCTGATCCCAGCCCTCACCTAGACCGCCGCATGAGGCCAGCGGCGCTCAGGCTCAAGCATCAAAATAGCCGCCAGCGCCCGTTGCACCAGCGCCGGCAGCTTCTCTTTTTATAGCAAACGGTTTACTCGACGACCGTCAGCTTGGCCACGGCCAGCGCCAGCCACTTGAGCCCGTGTCGGGGGAAGTTGACCTGCGCACGCGCGTCGTCGCCGCTGCCCTCCACCGCCATCACCTGCCCCTCGCCAAACTTGTTGTGGAACACCTTGGCGCCTGTGCGAATGCCGTGTTCCGGCTCGGCCTTGCGGGGCGGCAGCGGTGCGCTGGCCACCATGTCAGGGTAGATGGCGCTGTTACCCCAAGCGGGCCGGGCACGGTGGCCGCCCGACTGCGCCGCCGCGATGGACGCGAAGCCACCCTGGCGCGGGGTCAGCCACTTCAGCGCGCCCTCGGGCAGCTCTTCCAAGAAGCGGCTGCGCACGTTGTAGCGCGTCTGCCCGTGCAGCAGGCGGGTCTGGGCGTGGCACAGGTACAGGCGCTGGCGCGCGCGGGTGATGGCCACGTACATCAGGCGGCGCTCTTCCTCCAGGCCCTCGAAGTCGGACAACGAGTTTTCGTGCGGGAAAAGCCCCTCTTCCAGCCCGGTGATGAACACCGCATCGAATTCCAGCCCCTTGCTGGCGTGCACAGTCATCAGCTGCACGGCGTCCTGGCCGGCCTGCGCCTGGTTGTCGCCCGCCTCCAGCGCGGCGTGGGTCAGGAAGGCGGCCAGCGGGCTCAGCGTCTCGCCGGTGTCTTCGTCCACCACCCCCGGTGGGGCGGCGATGGGCTCGTTCAGCAAGGGCGCATTCGGGTCCAGCCCCTGGCTGGCCGGGCTTTGGGTCAGCGCGGCGGTCTCGTCCACGGGCAAGGCGACGGCGTCGCGGCCAAAGCCTTCCTGGGTGACGAAGCTTTCCGCGGCGTTGACCAGTTCCTGCAGGTTTTCCACCCGGTCGGCGCCATCACGCTCGGCCCGGTAGTGCTCCAGCAGGCCACTGTCGTCCAGCATGCGTTCGATGATCTCGCGCAGGGTCTGGCCCTCGGTCTGCTCGCGCAGCACGTCGATCCTGGCGACGAAGGCGGCCAGATTGGCCCCCGCCTTGCCGGGCACGCTGGCCACCGCGTCGGCCAGGGCCGTGCCTGCGGCGCGGGCGGCGTCCTGTAACTGCTCGATGCTGCGCGCGCCAATGCCGCGCGGCGGAAAGTTCACCACGCGCAGAAAACTGGTGTCGTCGCGCGGGTTCTCCAGCAGGCGCAGGTAGGCCAGCGCGTGCTTGACTTCAGCCCGCTCGAAAAAGCGCAGGCCGCCATACACGCGGTACGGCACACCGGCGTTGAACAGCTGCGTTTCCAGCACCCGGCTTTGCGCGTTGCTGCGGTACAGCACGGCGATTTCCTTGCGCGCCATGCCTTCGCCCTTGACCAGCTGGCGCATCTCGTCCACCACCCATTCGGCCTCGGCAAAGTCGCTGGGCGCCTCGTACACGCGCACCGGCTCGCCCGCGCCCTGGTCGGTGCGCAGGCTTTTGCCCAGCCGCTTGGTGTTGTGCGCGATCAGCGCGTTGGCCGAATCGAGGATGTTGCTGTGGCTGCGGTAGTTCTGCTCCAGCTTGATCTGGTGCTGCACGTGGAATTCGCGCACGAAATCGGCCATGTTGCCCACGCGCGCGCCGCGAAAGGCGTAGATGCTCTGGTCGTCGTCGCCCACCGCCATCACCGCGCCGCCGCCTTCGCCCGGCAGGCCCACGATCATCTTGACCCAGGCGTACTGCAGGCGATTGGTGTCCTGAAATTCGTCGATCAGCACGTGCCGAAAGCGCCTGCGGTAGTGATCGCGCACGGCGTCGTTGTCGCGCAGCAGCTCGTAGCTGCGCAGCATCAGCTCGCCAAAATCCACCACGCCTTCGCGCTGGCACTGCTCTTCATAGAGCTGGTAAATCTCGACCTTGCGGCGTGAATCGGCGTCGTGCACGGCCACGTCGCCCGGGCGTTCGCCGTCTTCCTTGCAGCCGGCGATGAACCACTGCATCTGCTTGGCCGGAAAGCGCTCGTCGTCCACGTTGTGCTGCTTGTACAGCCGCTTGATGGCCGACAGCTGGTCTTGCGTATCCAGGATCTGGAAAGCCTGCGGCAGGTTGGCCAGCTTGTAGTGCGCGCGCAGCAGGCGGTTGCACAGGCCGTGGAAGGTACCGATCCACATGCCGCGCGCATTCAGCGGCAGCATGGCCGTCAGGCGCGTGAGCATCTCCTTGGCGGCCTTGTTGGTGAAGGTGACCGCCAAGATGCCGCCGGGCGAGATCTGCCCGGTCTGCAGCAGCCAGGCGATGCGCGTGGTCAGCACCCGCGTCTTGCCAGAGCCAGCGCCAGCCAGGATCAAGGCGTGTTCGGGCGGCAAGGTCACCGCCGCGAGTTGTTCAGGGTTCAGTCCGGCCAGGATCGGCATCGCCGCGGCCCGCGCATCGCGCGCGTCTTCCACAAAAGGCATGGGGCGATTCTAGGTGCGCTGTGCATCACGCGACGTGCAGGCTGCGGCCAGCGGACAAAAGCGGTGCGGCGTCGCCAGCACGTTAGGCGAACCATTGCGCGCTTAGGGCGACGCAACGCGCGGACTGCTGCGAAGCGCATCCCCGGCGGATCCGCAGTTCTGCGCCGGGTTGATGTCGCCATGGTGATACAGGCTGGTAGTATTCAAATGAATGCGGATCATTCTCATTTATAGTTCATTTGTAAGCTTTGGTAGTCATCGCGGCGTGTCGCGTCGTCTTCACGCTTTTCGTTCACCGGCTGTGCGCATCTTTTCTGCCCAGCCGCATTCCCCAAGAAAAGGAGCCATGTTTTGACCCGATCCCGTTTCCGCCGCCATCTGAGCCCGCTGGCGTTTGCGCCTGTCCTGTTTTGCCCTCTCGAAGCCAGTGCCCAGGCCGAATCCGGCGAAACGCGATCACTGGAAGAAGTGGTGGTGACGGCGTCCGGCTTCGAGCAGGAACTGAAAGAAGCGCCGGCCTCCATGTCGGTGGTGACGCGCCAGGACCTGGAAACGCGCAACTACCGCGACCTGGCCGAAGCCCTGCAGGATGTGGAAGGCATTGACGTGCGCGGCGGCACAGGCAAGTCGGGCGGGCTGGACATCAGCATCCGCGGCATGCCCAGCGACTACACGCTGATCCTGATCGATGGCCGCCGCCAGAACGTGGCCGGCGACGTGACGCCCAACGGCTTCGGCGCGGCGCTGAACAGCTTCATGCCACCGGTGTCGGCCATTGAGCGCATCGAGGTGATTCGCGGCCCGATGTCGACCCTGTACGGCTCGGACGCGATGGGCGGGGTCATCAACATCATCACGCGCAAGGTAGCCAAGCAATGGGGCGGCGCGGCGAACGTGCAGTTGGGCCTTCCGCAGCACGGCGACGAAGGGCAGCAGCGCAAGATCAGCCTGTATGCCAACGGCCCCATCGTGCAAGACAAGCTGGGCATCGCCTTGCGCGGCGACGTGTTTCAGCGCGAGGCGTCAGACCGCATCTGGACGGGCGGCGGCAATGCGCGCGACCCGCGGCCCGGCGAAAGCCGCCAGCACAATCTGGGCGCCAAACTGACGTTCACCCCCACGCGCGACCAGGAATTCTGGGCCGACGTGGAGACGGCCCGCACCTGGTACGACAACGCCGACTGTCGCCTGGGCACGGTCGATTTCGTCAACTGCGCCACCGGCGCCAGATCGAACACCGCGTCGGGCTACAAGGATTACCTGCGCTTCCATCGCGACCAGGCGGCCATCGGGCACCGCAGCCGCTTTGGCTTTGGCCTGGTCGAATCGAGCCTGATGCGCAGCAAAACCGAGACGCTGGGGCGCACCCTTCCGTCAGCGGCACTGCCCGCGCGCGACCCGCGGATCGGCGGGGCCCGCCAGCTCGAGACAACCAACACCGTGTTCGACACCAAGCTGGTGGCGCCCATCGGCGACAAGCACGTTGTGACCACCGGCGCCCAGTGGTGGGACGCCAGCTTCAAGGACGGCCTCCTGCCCCAATCCCACAGCCAGCGGATGTGGGCCTTGTTTGCCGAGGACGAATGGCGCCTGTCCGACCAGGTCACCGCCACCCTCGGCGGGCGCTACAACCGCCACGACGCGTTCGGCGGCGAATTCAGCCCCCGCGCGTACATGGTGTGGAAGGCCACGCCGCAGATCACCGTCAAGGGCGGCGTCAGTCAGGGTTTTCGAGCCCCGCGCCTGAACCAGCTGATCGACGGCGTCAGCGGCGTCAGCGGCCAGGGCACGGTGCTGAACATCGGCAACCCCACGCTCAAGCCCGAGACCAGCACCAGCACCGAGCTGGGGCTGCTGTACGACAACGGCGGCGGACTGACCGCCTCGGGCACGCTGTTCCACAACAAGATCAAGAACCGCATCAGCTCCGGTGGCGAATGCGCGTCGGTCTGGATCTCCAGCTGCGCGGCCAACCCCACCGCCGCCTACGCCGTCAACATCGACCAGGGCAAAACCTGGGGGCTGGAATTGGCGACCGGCATCCCGCTATCGGCCGAGTGGAAGCTGAACCTGAACTACACCTGGACCGACACGGAGGCCATCGTGGGCGGCGTCAAGAGCGGCAAGCTCAGCGATACCGCGCGCCACGTGGCCAACGCGCAACTGCAGTGGAAACCAAACGACCGCGCCACCCTGTGGCTGCGCGGCGAATACCGCGGCAAAAGCCAACGCTTTGACGGCAACCCTTCGTCGCTCACTGGCAACAACCAGCGTGAATACCAGGCGCTGGGCGACCTGAAGGGCTACGCGCTGTTCCACCTGGGTGGCTCGTACCGCATCACGCGCAACGCCACGATCTCGCTGAACGTGTTCAACCTGTTCGACAAGAACTTCAACAAGTTCCGCACCTGGCAGGACACCACGGGCGCGACCCAGCTGGGCAGCCTTTACTACCGCACCACTTCCGCCACCAAGGGCACGGCGGCGGGCGGGCGTACGTTCTGGGTTTCGGCCAACATCGCCTTCTGACGCGGGCGCCAGGGCGGCGGGCGGCGGGCTGCCTGCCCGCCTATGGGAAGATGCGTTGATCGCCAGCCCGTCGCCAAGCGAACCCGCACATGTTCCCCTCACCCTGCCGCACTCGCCCTCACCTGCCCAAGCTCATGGCAACGGGGCTGGCGGCGACGCTGTCCTTGGGCATGCTGGCGAGCGGTTCGGCGCAGGCACAGGCCGTTGCCAACTGCAGCAGCGACGGGCACGCGGCGCCGCGCTGGCTGGCAGAGCGCTTCATGAGTGCCGATTGCACCACCTGCTGGAGCGAAACCACCCAGCCCCGGCCGCCGCGCGGCGCCGCCACGCTGGACTGGGTGGTGCCCTCGCCCACGGGTGAGGACGCGCCGATGGCCGCCGTGGCACGCCCCGATGCGCTGGAGCGGCTGCAGGCGCTGGGCCACAGCGCCGACGACCTGCGCGAATGGGAGCACCGCAGTGCGGTGGCGTCACGCGGCCATCGCCCGCGTCTGCGCGTGGCGCACGGCCTGGCGGTGGGCGACCACATTGGTGCGTCGCTGGCCTTTCATGCGCCTGCCAATTCGGCTCACGGGCGTTTCACCGCCTGGCTGGCGCTGGCCGAATGGCTGCCCGCGGGCACCGAAGGTTCGCCCGTTGCGCGCGTGCTGGTGCGCAATGTTTTGACCGCACCGATCGACGCACAGCCCGCATCCAATTGGCCGCAGCTGTGGCGCCCGATGAACGTGCCCGAAGGCGCGCAGCCCGCGCGCCTTGGCGTCGTCGGCTGGGTCACCGACGCGCGGGGCCAGGTGATTGCGCTGGCCCAAGCGCGCTGCGCCGCAAAGCCTTAGAATCAATCACCGGGCCCAAGATTTCTTGGCCCGGTTTTTTGTGCGCGTCCTCCGGGCGTGCACGGCAAAGCCGGGCCAGACCAAGCGCCCACGATGATCAACCTTCGATGGAGCTTGGAAACTCATGGAAATCTTCGACTACGACCAGGTTTTGCTGCTGCCGCGCAAATGCCGCGTGGAAAGCCGCAGCCAGTGCGATGCCGGTATCGACTTTGGCGGCCGCCGCTTCAAGCTGCCAGCCGTGCCGTCCAACATGAAGACGGTGGTGGATGAATCCATCTGCCAATGGCTGGCGGCCAACGGCTACTTTTATGTGATGCACCGTTTCGACATCGACAACGTGGCCTTCGTGCGCGACATGCAGGCGCGCGGGCTGTTCGCGTCGATCTCGCTGGGCGTGAAGGCGCCCGACTACGCCACGGTCGATACCCTGGCCGACGCCGGCCTGACGCCCGAATACATCACCATCGACATCGCGCACGGCCATTCCGACACGGTGCGCGACATGATCTGGCACATCCGCAAGAAGCTGCCCAACGCCTTCATCATCGCGGGCAACGTGGCCACACCCGAAGCCGTGATCGACCTGGAAAACTGGGGCGCCGACGCCACCAAGGTGGGCGTGGGCCCGGGCAAGGTGTGCATCACCAAGCTGAAAACCGGCTTTGGCACGGGCGGCTGGCAGCTGTCGGCGCTGAAATGGTGCTCGCGCGTGGCGACCAAGCCCATCGTGGCCGACGGCGGCATCCGCAGCCATGGCGACATCGCCAAATCCATCCGCTTTGGCGCGACCATGGTGATGATCGGCTCGCTGTTCGCGGGGCATGAGGAATCGCCCGGCACCACGGTGGACGTGAATGGCGAGCGCTTCAAGGAATACTTCGGCTCGGCCAGCGACTTCAACAAAGGCGAGTACCGCCACGTGGAAGGCAAGAAGATCCTGGAACCGATCAAGGGCAAGCTGTCCGACACGCTGGTCGAGATGGAGCAGGACGTGCAAAGCTCGATCAGCTACGCCGGCGGCACCAAGCTGCTGGACATCCGCAAGGTGAACTACGTGATCCTGGGCGGCGACAACGCGGGCGAACACCTGCTGATGTAAGCGGCGGGGCCGACCCGCCAGCGCGCCGCGCCTGCGGGATCAGCGGCGCAGCGCGTTCAATGCGTTTTCGGCCTCCAGCGCTGGCTGCACCTGCGCCAGGCGCTATCTATATTGAAGCAAAAAAAGGGGCCCGAGGCCCCTTTTTTCTGCAGCGCTTGAGGCGCTTACTTGACTTGCAGCGTACCCTTCATCAGGGCAGCGTGGCCAGGGAAGGAGCAGAAGAAGCTGTACGCGTCGCCAGCTTTCAGCTTGGCCACGTCAAAGCTGGCCGTGGCGCTTTCGCCACCGCCGACCAGTTTCGTGGCGGCGATCACGCGGGGGTCTCCGCTCTTGACGTAGTTGTTGGCAGCGCCTGCGGCAATGCCGTCTTTCTCGACGGCTTCCATGTCAGCGGTCTTGGCGAGCACCCAGTTGTGGCCCATGGCGGTCTTCGGCAGTTTGCCCACGTGCTTGAGGGTCACCGTGAAGCTCTTGCACGACTTGGGCACGTCGATGCTCTTGGTGTTGAACTGCATTGCATCGTTGGCTTCGACCTGAACCGAGCAGTCGGCGGCGAACGCCGGCGCGGCCAGAACCAAAGAAGCAACGGCCATAGCGGCAAAACGGAACATGATGATGAAAACTCCTGAAAGCATCGGGCTGATGAGATGCAAAGGCAGCGCGCGCAACCCGCCCGGCGCTACTTGACCGCATCGTACGGCGGTTGCGCCATCAAGATATTGATGCGCGTCAATAGCGCTTCACCGTGGGTGGCGTGATGCGGCAGCGACGCACGGCGCGCCCTGCCCTGGCTCTTGGCCTAAGCACCGCAGGCCGCCAGGCCTGCACCCGGCGCCACCGTCAAGCCGTGCGCAAAAGCTGGCGCGCCAGCGTATTGAGGCGGTGGCCGCGCGTTGCCAGCGCGTCCAGGATGCTGAAGTGGTTCAGCCCCGGCAAGGCCTGCGCCTGCGGCACGCGGTCGCGCCCCCAGGCCTGCTGGATCAGCCTGTTCTGGCGCAGGTATTCGCCGCTTTCGTCCGCGCCCACCATTGCCACAAAACGCCCGTTGCCGCTGTAGGGCACGCGCGCCGGGCTGGCCTGCTGCACCTGTGCGGGCGACAGGCGCAAGGCTTCTTGCAGACTGGGCGTGCGCATCAACGGCTCCAGGTCGTACAGGCCCGACAGGCCGATGCCCCGCCGCACCGCGCCGCTGGGCATGCCCGCCTGAACCAGCGGCCACGCGCAGGCCATCATCATCGCGGCCATGGTGCCACCCGCCGAATGGCCGACGACCACCAGGCGCCGCCGGTCGGCCTTGAGCGCTCGCGCATGGCGCCACGCCCAAGCCACGGCCTGCGCCACGTCCATGGTGCTCTGCGGCACGCTGGCCTGCGGCGCCAGCGCGTAGTTGGGTACCACCACCGCCGCGCCCGCGTCGTGCAATTCGCCCGCCACGAAGCTGTGGAAGGACTTGTCCAGCGCCTTCCAGTAGCCGCCGTGCACAAAAACCACGAGCGGCGCGCCAGCCTGGCGGGCGGCGAATGCATCCAGGCGCTGGCGCGGGCCATCGCAGTAGGGCACGTCCAGCTGACACGGCAAGCTGCGTCGAACCATGGCCGACTGCGCGGCCCAGCGGGCGAAGTAATCCCCGTGATCAGGCACGCGCATGCGGTTGTTGTACATGCGTTCCAGCCATTGAATGTCTGGCAGTTCGCGGCGAATGGGTGCGGTAATGCGGGCCATGAGCACGCTATTGTCTCAAAACGCAAGCGCACCTCGGCAAGCCTGCTGTCGCCCCGGGCTGTGCGAACCTTTTAAGCCGAAACAGGCCCTGGCGCCTGCGCAGCCTGCGCTAGCAGCTATGAGTATCGGAGCGAAGCCCTTTTCCTTCGAAGCGGCAACGCCGACGGCACCAGGCGCTAACGTGCCTTCAACCGGCGTTGCCATCGGCAAGGCCCGGCACGGTGCAGCGCCCAGTTGGACTAGAATTCACCTCAACCTTGTGGGGGGGTAGCTCAGCTGGGAGAGCGCCGCGTTCGCAATGCGGAGGTCGGGAGTTCGATCCTCCTCCTCTCCACCACAGGTCTCGGCGAACACGCCGTTCTTCTGCAGTCGGCCAGCCGTTGCGCCGCCTTGCAAATGCCCGGCGCCCTGGGCTTTCGCCTCTCTCCTCCCCATCCTGCCTGCGCCACCAAGCTCTGCTGGCGCGCGGCGCGATAGCCGCAGCGCACACCCTGGTGCGGTACACGCTATCCTCCTCAGCGCCATGCCGTACACCCCCACTTTCACCCCCGAAACACTGACACGCGCCGACGTCGATGCCGCGCGAGGCCCTCAGGTGCTGGAATTCGGCACGAACTGGTGCGGTTGGTGCCGCGGCGCGCAGCCCCATATCGAAGCGGCCTTCGCCGCTGCGGGCGCAGACGTCCCGCACGTGAAGGTGGAAGACGGCCCTGGGCGGCGTTTGGGGCGCAGCTTTGGCGTGAAGCTGTGGCCCACGCTGGTGTTCATGAAAGACGGCCAGGAGGTGCACCGGCTGGTGCGCCCCCAGGGCCAGCAGGAGATTGAGCAGGCGCTGCGGCAGCTGGGCGGCTAGCCGCTTTGCCATGCGGTGGCCAGCGGCCTGACTAGCCGGTGCGCCGCCGCGCTGCTCGGCCGCTCTTCAGTCGTCCCGCACAGCCGGGCAAGGCTGAAAGCGCACGCAGGGCGCCAATTTGCGCAGCCGGACGATCGTGTTGCCCGCCTCCGTGCGCTCGGCGATGAAGCCCACTTCGTCGCCCACCTGGATGCCTTGAGCCAGCTCTGGCCGCGCCAGGCCAAACGCAATCGTTGTGAACGGCAGCTTTCCACGCGGCAGCACCTTCAGCCGAAGCGTGTTGGGCTCGGCCGGCCCGGGCAGGCTGCGCACGACGGCGCGGGTCAGCACGCGCGAGCTGGCTTCGCCGCCGGCGCTGGGCGGCGTCTGCCTGGCGGCCGTGCCCATGCCTGCCGCCAGCAGGCAGATCACCCAATCCAGGTCACGAGCCGAACTTTGCATGGCGGCATGCTGGTGCGATTCGCGGCTTTGGCCTACCCACGCTCACCTGGCCCACGGCGGAACGGGCTCCAGCAGCTCGGTCAGCGCCTGCAGCATGACGCGCACCTTGGCGATGCGCACGCGGCTGGGGGTGTAGCAGGCGTACAGGTGGCTGCCGAATTGGGTATGGGTCTTGAAATCGGGCAGCACCTGCACCAGCCGCCCATCGCGCAGATGGGGAATGGCCAGGTAGATGGGAATGATCGCCAGCCCCAGGCCCGCCAGGGCCGCGTCCACCATGCAGTCCACGCTGTTGAAGCGCAGGCGGCTGGTGGCGGTGTGCACGTGCTCTTCGCCGCCCGAGCCCACCAGGTGCCAGCGGTGCTCTTCGGTCATCAGGTAGCTCAGCGTCTGGTGGTGGGCCAGCTCTGCCGCGGTCTGTGGTGTGCCGTGCGCGGCCAGGTAGGCCGGAGATGCGCAGATCAGCCGGTCCAGCGTGGCCAGGCGGCGCACCACGGCGTCTTGGGGCGGCATGCGGGTCATGCGCAGCGCCAGGTCGATGTCTTCGGCCTCCAGGTCGATCACGCGGTCGGTGAGGATCAGCTCGCCCGTGAGGCCTGGGTGCTCGGCCACCACTTTGGCCAGCAGTGGCGCCACGTACTGGCGGCCAAAGGTCATGGTGGCGCTGACACGCAACACGCCCAGCGGCGTTTCGCCCTGGTTGAGCACGGCCACTTGCGCGGCCGACACCGCATCCAGCGCGGCCAGGGCGTGCAGGTGAAAGATCTCGCCGGCGGGTGTCAGGCGCAGGCGGCGGGTGGAGCGCTCCAGCAGGCGCGCGCCAAAAGCGGCCTCCAGATCGGCGATCTGCTTGCTGACCTGGGCGCGGGTGCAGCCCATGGCCCGCGCGCCGGCGGCCATGCTGCCCGTTTCCACCGCCTTGACGAAGGCCTGCCACGCCGGCAACCATGCCGACCCGGCGCGCAGCTGCGGGTTGGATCGCCCGGCGGCACGCGGGCCATTGGTGGCTGGGTTGAAGGCCTTCATTGTCAATTTATCGTTGACGTAAAAGCCTGAGTTTTGCGCTTTTTGTCTTCGATAACAACACCTATGATCGGCGGCAGACCGCCCCGCACCACCCTACCCGCACGCACCACCATGTTCAAAGAGCTTCGCCACTCTGGCGCCCTGGGCATCACGCTGGCAGCCGCCGGCATCTTGATGGTGACCATGGGCGCGCGCCAGTCGATGGGCTTGTTCCTCGGCCCGCTGAACACGTCTACGGGGCTGGGCATTGTCACCATCAGCTTTGCGATGGCGGTGGCGCAGTTCACCTGGGGCGCGGTGCAGCCGCTGGCCGGCGCGGCGGCAGACCGCTGGGGCCCGCGCCCCGTGTTGGTGGCGGGCATCCTGATTCTGGCGCTGGGCACGGCGCTGACGCCGCTGCTGGCCTCGGCCTGGGGGCTGATGTTCACCATTGGCCTGCTGTCGGCCATGGGCGCGGGCGCGGGCAGCTTTTCAGTGCTGATCGGCGCGGCGGCGCAGCGCATGCCGGCGCAGTCGCGCGGCGCCGCTTCGGGCGTGATCAATGCGGGCGGCTCTTTCGGGCAGTTCGTATTTGCCCCGCTGGCGCAAAAGCTGATTCAGCTGCTGGGCTGGATGGGCGCCATGTGGTCGATGGCCGCCATTGCGCTGCTGGCCTTGCCGCTGGTGGGCAAGGTGACCGGCGGCGCACAGCCGCCATCCGCGGCCGCAGCGACAGCACCCGCCGCGCAGGATGGCGAAGGCTTGGGCCGCGCGGTGCGCCGCGCGCTGGGCGACCGCAGCTATCTGCTGCTGCACCTGGGCTTTTTCACCTGCGGCTTTCACATCGCCTTTTTAGTGACGCACCTGCCCACCGAGGTGAATTTGTGCGGGCTGCCGCCGTCGGTGGCCAGCTGGTCACTGGCCTTGATTGGCCTGGCCAACATCGTCGGGAGCCTGGTGGTGGGCAAGCTGGTGGGCCAGTACCGCAGCAAGATGATTCTGGCGCTGATGTACGCCAGCCGCGCGGTGCTGATCGTGTGGTACCTGCTGATGCCGCGCGACCCGTGGGTTTTTTACGTGTTTGCCGTGGGCCTGGGCCTGACGTGGCTGGCCACCGTGCCGCCCACGGCAGGGCTGGTGGCCAAGCTGTTCGGCGTGCGTTACCTGGGCACGCTGTTCGGGCTGACGTTGCTGTCGCACCAGATCGGCAGCTTTCTGGGCGCCTACCTGGGCGGCCTGGCGATCACGCATTTTGGCGACTACACCTGGATGTGGTGGGCCGACATCGCCCTGGCAGCGCTGGCCGCGGTGATCAACCTGCCGATTCGGGAAGCACCGGTGCGCCCCGCGCTGCAGCCCGCGTAAGCCGTGCGGCCCGGCGCACTCAGCCGAGTCATCACCCACCCTCAATACTAAATATTTGATAGCTGCCAGCGCTGGTGGTGCCTGCGCTAGGGCTGGTTTTTATTTGAATGCTTGAATCTGCGATGGGAGACGGCCGGGGCTGACGCGCCAGCCAGCGGCGCCCGTGGCACCGGCGCGCCTCAGCGGCACATCGGCGAGCCGCATCACGCCATCATCGTGCGGCAGGCCTTGCCGCTGCGGCCGCGCGGTACGGCGCAGCCCAGCTCGCCCAGCACGCTGATGGGCTCGGCGCCGTGGGCTTGGGCGAAGTCCTGCAGCGCGTCGCAGCAGCGGTCGATCGCGGCCTGCGCGGCCTCGCCATGCTGGGGCACGCGCAGCACCAGGGTACGGGCGTCGCGCTGCTCAAGCTGAAAGTCAAACAGCCCGCACTGCTCTTCCACCACGGTGCACAGCGCCATCGGCAACAGGCTGATGGTTTCACCCTTGCGGCGGCGCGAGGGCACGCGCAGCACGTCGTCGCGGCGGCCGGCCACCTCCAGCGTGGGCAGGGCCGAGCCGCATTCGCAGCGCTGGCTGTGCAGGGTGACCTGGTCGCCCAGGTCGTAGCGAATCAGCGGTTGCACCAGGTTGGCCAGGTTGGTCAAAAGCACGGTGTGCGACGGCTGGCCGCGCGGCACGGGGCGGTAATGCTCGTCCACCGGCTCCAGGATCAGCCAGTCTTCGTTCAGGTGCAGGTGGCCATGCGCGCATTCCCAGGCCATGGGCAGAAACTCCGACGCGCCATAGCTGCTGCGCACCACGGTGTCCAGGCTGCGGTGCACGTGTTCGCGCGCGGCGCCGCTCAGCGCTTCGCCGCCGGTCAGCACGCAGCGCGGGCGAATCCGCAGGCGCCCCGCCGCCGCCTCGTCGGCCAGCACGGCAGCGGCCGTGGGGTACGTGGCCAGCACGGTGGGCTGGAATTCGTTGAGCGCCGCCACCAGCGCATCGGTGGGCTGCATCAGGCTGAAGCAGTGCGCCGTTTGCGCGATCCAGGGGTTCAGGCGGCGCAGGCGCTCAAAGCTGACCACGCTGGCAAAGTGCCCGCCCGTGGCGGCCACCATGGCGGTGCGGTCGGTGGCGCCCAGCGCGTCGAACGCCGAGAAAGAGCCGAACCACCGGCCTGCCCCGCCGCCGCGCCCTGCCGATGCGCGGTGCCGCACCATTTCAAGCGCGTCGTACACGGCCATGGCCTGCGCGTCTTGCACGAACACGCCCGGCAGCGAGCTGGTGCCAGAGCTTTCCCACACCACGTAACGGCCCTGCCACGCATCGCCCACGCGGCTTTCATCGGCGGTGAAGTCGCGCAGCTCGTCCAGGCGCAGGGCCGGGTCGGTCACCCAGTCGTCAAAACGGTCCATCAGCTCGGCCCGCGCCACGGGCGCCATGCGGCCCAGGTGCGCGGCGCGCGCTACTGCGGGGTCAATGCGTTCGCGGTAAAGGGCAGAGCCGGATCGCGCGGCGTCCAGCAAACGGGCCAGCCGCTGCTGCTGGCGCTGCAACAGCAGCGACGCGGGGGCGTGGGTGGCCGCGATCACATCCAGTGTGGCGGCCTGCAAGTGCAAGGCGTTGAACACGGCGGTCATGGGCGGCCCTTCCCATGGCGGCCGAGCACGGCCCGCAAGCGCGCTGGCTGGGTTGTCATTTTTGTCTCCTTCAGGCTGTCCGACGCGGTGCATGCGCGTCAAGTTCCGCCGGCCCGGTCGATCGCGTCAAGCGCGCGCTGCGACTGGCCTTGTCTCGCACGCATGGTGCCAGACGCGCGTACCCGAGGCTTGACCAGGGTCAACCCTGCGAGAAAACGGTCTCAGTCGGGCTCAACGGCGCAACAAGGCAACCGCATCCGGCCATTCAAGCCACGCGCTCGGTCGACAAATGCGAGGGCGCGCAAGACAAAGAGAGACAAACAGCGCCATCAACGCGCGCGATGATCGCGCGGCGCCGCTTCAAGCGCCGCGCAGGGAAGCCACACCGCGGTTGGCCAGCGCGTCAGCACGCTCGTTGCCTTCGTGCCCCGCGTGGCCGCGCACCCAGTGCCAGCGGATCACGTGGCCCGCGCCGCTGACCAGCGCATCCAGCCGCTGCCACAGGTCCACGTTCTTCACCGGTTGCTTGGTGGACGTGCGCCAGCCCTTGGCCTTCCAGCCCGCGATCCACTCGGTGATGCCCTGGCGCACGTACTGGCTGTCCAGGTAAAGATCCACCTCGCAGGGGCGCTTGAGGGCTGTCAGGCCTTCGATCACCGCCGTCAGCTCCATGCGGTTGTTGGTGGTGTGCGCTTCGCCGCCAAACAGCTCTTTTTCGTGGCCGGGCGCGCGCAGCAGCACGCCCCAGCCGCCGGGGCCCGGGTTGCCCTTGCAGGCCCCGTCGGTGAACATCTCAATTCGATTCAAGGTCATTTTGGCTCACAGCCGCCGCCGGCGTGGCGCGGCCAGCTACAGAAACAGGAGCACCCGACGCCACGGGCGCCTTGCGCCAACTTGCGCCCATCAGCATCGCCCCGCGCGTGCGTTTGACGGCAACGATGACGTACGCAGCGCCCAGCACGGGCCACCAGCGGGCGCCCAGGCGGTCCATCCACTCAAAGCGCGCCAGCGAACCTGCACTGCGTACCGCTGGGCGATAGCAGCCAAAGGCCACCGATTCCAGCTCGAACTCCAGCAGCCGCAGCCAATCGCGCAGGCGCCAGTGGCCGATGAATTCGCAGCCGTCCGGCAGGTACAGGCTGCCACTGCCCAGGCTGCGGTACACGTGGGCACGGTACTGCCGCCAACCCCACAGGCTGGCGGGGTTCAAGCCTGAGATGGCCACGCGGCCCTCGTGCACCAGCACGCGCTGGACTTCCCGCAGCGTGGCGTGAGGGTCGGGGCTGAATTCGAGCGTGTGCGGCAGCACCACCAGATCGACACTGGCTTCGGCAAAGGGAAGCGCGCGGCTGTCCGTGGCCAGCGCGGGCTGCCACACGAAGGGCTGGGGCGCGTCTGCGGTGCCTGGGGGCTGCTGCGCGGGCGACGGCGACACCGAAGCGGCGTCGCCTGGCGGCACCGCTTGCGGGTCGGAATCTCTCAACTCGGCATACCAGCGGTGCGGCATGCGGTTGGCGGCCAGCGCGTCGAGTGCGGGCAAGCCCAGCTGAACCGCGTGGTAGCCAAAGGCGTCGACCAGCGCCGCATCGAACTGGGCCTGCTCCCAGGCCAGCGCGTAGCGGCCCGGCGGGGTGTGAAACCAGTCAGACAGGCCGTTCATCGGCAGCGGGGGCGGCGGGCATGTGTAAAGAAGGGTAGACGCTTCGGGGCATCGCAAGCGGCGTTTTTATAATCGGCCGCTCATGAATTTGATTGCACTGCCCGCTTTCCAGGACAACTATTTCTGGATGTTGCACAACGGCCGACAGGCGCTGGTTGTAGACCCCGGCTCGGCGGCGCCCGTGCTGGCCACCTTGCAGCAGCACGACCTGGCGCTGGCAAGCATTCTAGTCACGCACCACCACGCCGACCACACCGGCGGCGTCGCCGAGCTGCATGGGCTGACTGGCGCCACCGTGTACGGCCCTGCGTATGAGCGCATCCCGGAGCCGTTTCATCGCCTGAACGGCGGCGACCATGTGCAGGCGCTGGGCATCAGCTTCCGCGTGATGGACGTGCCCGGCCACACGGCAGGGCACATTGCCTACTTTGCTGAAGATGTTGACGGCGCGCCGCTGCTCTTTTGTGGCGACACGCTGTTCTCGGGTGGCTGCGGGCGCTTGTTTGAAGGCACACCGGCGCAAATGCTGGCTTCACTCGATGCGCTGGCTGCGCTGCCGGGCAACACGCGGGTGTGCGCGGCACACGAATACACTTTGTCCAACCTGCGTTTTGCACGGGCGGTAGAGCCCGGCAACCAAGCGCTGGCTGAGTACCAGGGCCAGTGTGAGCGTCTGCGCGAGCAGGGCCTGCCCACGCTGCCCTCCACGATCGCCACCGAGCGGGCGATCAACCCCTTTCTCCGCAGCCGCGAGGGTGCCGTTGTGCAATCCGTGCGCGCGCATGCGCCTTCCGCAACGGACGAGGTGTCGGTTTTTGCCGCGCTTCGCGAATGGAAAAACAACTTCCAATGAAATGGTCCTATCTGCTGGCGTTGACCGCCAGCGTCTGGCTGGCCGGCTGCGCCGCACCCGGCACTTCCGGCGATGCTTCCTCCCCCTTTGGCACGACCAAACCCGGCGCGCGGCAGCCGGCTTCGGGCGACATGTCGCCCGTGAGCGTGACCGAACTTCATTCCAACGGCGTGGCCCCTCTGGACGCACCGGCCGATCTGTGGGTGCGCATTCGGCGGGGCTACGCCATGCCGGACCTGGACACCGATCTCGTGCGCCAGCAAGAGGCCTGGTACAACAGCCGGCCCGACTACATCCAGCGCATGACCGAGCGTTCGCGCATGTACATCTTCCACATCGTGGAAGAGCTGGAACTGCGCGGCATGCCGACCGAGCTGGCGCTGCTGCCCTACATTGAATCGGCCTTCAACCCGCAGGCCGTCTCCAGTGCCAAGGCTGCTGGCATGTGGCAGTTCATGCCCGCCACGGGCAGCTCGTTCGATCTGCGCCAGAACATGCTGCGCGACGACCGGCGTGACGTGATCGCGTCCACCCGCGCCGCGCTGGATTACCTGCAAAAGCTGCACGACCGCTTTGGCGACTGGCACCTGGCGTTGGCGGCGTACAACTGGGGCCAGGGCAACGTGAATCGCGCCATCGAGCGCAACAAGGCCGCAGGCCTGGGCACGGGTTACCTCGACCTGAACATGCCCGCCGAGACGCGCAACTACGTGCCCAAGCTGCAGGCGGTCAAGAACATCATCGCGCGCCCCGAAAGCTACGGCGCCATCCTGCCGCTGATTGAAAACCACCCGTTCTTCGACACGGTGGACATCACCAAAGACATCGACGTGGATGTGGCGGCCCGCCTGGCCGAGGTGCGCGTCGAAGACTTCCGCGCGCTGAACCCGTCGTTTCGCAAGCCGGTGATCTTCGCGGCCGGCACGCCCCAGGTGCTGCTGCCGTGGAACAACGCGGTGATCTTCAACCGCAATCTGGCGCAGGCCGATGCGCAGTCGCTGGCGTCATGGACGGCTTGGGTCGCGCCTTCCAACATGCCTTCGCGCGAGGTGGCCAGCCGATTCGGCATGGATGAGGAGAGCTTCCGCGAGATGAACAGCATCCCGCGCGGCATGCTGATCAAAACGGGTTCGACGGTGCTGGTCAAGCGCAGCAGCGGTGCGGCGCCGGCCGTTGCGAGCCATGTGGTGAACAACGCGCAGCTGTCGTACACGCCCGAGATCGTGCTGCGCCGCACCTCGGTGCGGGCACGCAAGGGCGACACGATTGCCAGCGTGGCCGGCCGCTACGACCTGCCCGCCTCCACCGTCGCCGGCTGGAACAAGCGCCCCGCCAACGCCAGCCTGAAGCGCGGCCAGGCCGTGGTGCTTTACCTGCCGGTGCGTGCTGCGGCCGCCGCAGCCGCCAGCGAAGCAGGCAACTCGCCGCGCAGCAAATCGCGCGTCGAGCGCGCCTCGCAACCCAGCGGGCGCGAAGCTGCAGCCAGCGGGCGCAACGCGCGCCATAACAAGGCCGAGGCCACTTCCGCACGTTCGGGCAGCGGCCGTTCGACGGCCAACGCCAAGTCTGCCGCGGCCGGCAAATCGGGTGGTAAAGCCGCCGCCAAATCGGCGGCCAAGCCCACAGCCCAATCCACCAAAGGCGCAGCCAAATCCGCGCCCGCGGCCAAGGCAGCGGCGCAGTCTTCCGGCAAGTCCACCGCCAAGGCCAAGGGCAAGCACTGAACGCGTCGCGCAAGAGGCACATCGCCCTTGCCCGTCGCCGCCGTCTGAGTGGCACACAGTGCGCCCCGCGGGGCCCGGGCTGCCCCGACGCCACCAATTACGCCTGAAACCGCTGCTTGGCCCGGCGGGCAAACTCGTTGGTGTAGACGGTGTCTGCCGCCAGCCGCGCAGGATGCGTCGCGGGGGCGTAGCGGTCCATCAGCCGCAGCAGGTTCTGCGCGCCCTGGTCACTCAGCACCCCGTCGGGTGAAAGCGCCTCGCGAGACTTCTCGAACGCGTTGAGAAAAACGGCTCGATCGCCTTGCTGGCCGACTTCGGGCACCGCACGCACGATGTCGCTCGGGCCCGCGGTTTGCAGCCATTTAAGCGCCTTGACCACCGCGTTGGTCACGCCCTGCGCCGTGCGGGGATTGCGCTGCAGGAATTCAGCCGTCGCATACAGCGCGCCACCGGGCATCGGGCCACCGAACAGCTCTTGCGTGCTGCGCAGCAGGCGCGTGTCCACGGCCACGCGGATGTCACCGCGCGCCTCCAGCAGGCTGATCAGCGGGTCGCCATACGCGATGGCAGACACCTCACCATCGCGCAGCGCCACCACGGCGGCCAAGGGACTGGCCAGTGCCACGTATTCCACATCGTCAGGCCCCAGCCCGCTGCGCGACATCACCTGCTTGGCAAACCAGTGCGTGGCCGGGTCCTGCGCCGCAATGCCGATCTTGCAGCCGCGCAGTTGCGCCAGCTGGCGAAAGCCGGGCAGCGCCCGCGTACCCACCCCGAACACCAGCTGCGGCGCGCGGGCGAGCAGCGTGAACGACTGGCATTCCAGGCCGCGCTGGCGCAGCATCACCGCGTTTTCCAGCCCGCCCGCCGCCAGGTCGCAAGTGCCCTTCGTCAGCGCCTGCTGTACAGGGCCCGCGCCGTTGTATTCGTGAAACTCAACGTCCAGCCCTTCCGCCGCGAAGTACTGCAGCTGCGCAGCCACCATGAGCGGCAGCTGGTACAGCGCGCCGCTGTCGCCCAAGGCGACGTTCACGCGGGGGCGTTCGGGCTTGCTGGCGCTCGCAGCGCCTTGGGCCCTGACGTTGCCCGCAGACCAGGCCAAGGCGGGAAAACCCCAGAGGAGGGAACGGCGCGTGAGACACGAAACAGACATTGGCAAACGACACGGCAAGGCTGTTGAGGACAGCCCCCAATCCATTGAAGAGCCATCGAACGTTGGACGTTATCGGATCGCCCCGCCCCCTGCATCCGGGCGAGCCCCAATCGGGTTTGTCTGTAGCCCTTAAGCGGATCTGTACGCCGTTCAGGCAAAGTGGTGCGATGCGCGAAAAGGAAAGTGCTAACCCGAACGCCCCTCAACACCACATGGCATCGCCTTGGTGCGCTGAGGACGCAACAAGGCATGAAGCCTATGCGCCGTCAGCGCCCATGGCACCAGCGCAAGGCGCTATCACTTTGATATCAACTCGACGCAAGACGACCCGAAGCGGGCGTCAGCCAAAAACGGCTGCTCAGAAAAGCCATCAGCGCCTGTCGACCAGCGCGTGCGCGATGGTGCCCAGATCGACGTATTCCAGCTCACTGCCGGCAGGCACGCCCCGCGCCAGCCGGGTCACCACCAAGCCCCTGCTCTTGAGCGCCTGGCCGATCACGTGCGCGGTGGCTTCGCCCTCTGCGGTGAAATTGGTGGCCAAGATCACTTCCTGCACGACACCGTCGCTGGCCCGGTCGATCAATTTGTGCACGCCGATGTCGTGCGGGCCCACGCCGTCCAGTGGGCTGAGCTTGCCCATCAGCACGAAATAGCGTCCCTTGAAGGCGCCCGTACGCTCCAGCGCCGCCTGATCGGCGGGCGTTTCGACCACCGCCAGCTTGGTCGCGTCGCGGCGCGGGTCCAGGCAGGTGGCGCAGACTTCGCCTTCGGTGAAGGTGTGGCACAGCGCGCAGTGGTGCACGTGGGTGACGGCCTCTTGCAGCGATCGCGCCAGCAGTTGCGCGCCGTCGCGATCGTGCTGCAGCATGTGAAAGGCCATGCGCTGGGCCGAGCGCACGCCCACGCCCGGCAGGCGCCGCAACGCCTGCACCAGGGCATCCAGACTGTGGGTGTCGCTCATGGCTCAACCGGGTGCGGTGCGCGCATCGCCCCTGCGAACACCTGCCCATCAAGTCGCGGCAGAGCCGCCGCAGCCCGTGAATGTGGCACGCAGGTAGGGCCGATGCGCATCACCGGCACGCGAGTGGGTTCAAAACGGAAACTTCATGCCAGGCGGCATGCCGGGCATGCCCGCGGGCATCAGCTTGCCCATTTTCTCGGACGACAGCTCTTCGGCCTTGCGCACGGCGGCGTTAAAGGCGGCGGCCACCAGGTCTTCCAGCATGTCCTTGTCGTCGGCCAGCAGGCTGGGGTCAATGGTGACGCGCTTGACGTCGTGCTTGGCGGTCATCAGCACCTTGACCATGCCCGCGCCCGATTCGCCTTCGACTTCCATCAGCGCCAGCTCATCCTGCGCCTTCTTCAGGTTGTCTTGCATGGCCTGCGCCTGCTTCATCAGGCCGGCCAGTTGTCCTTTGTTGAACATCGATCAAATCCTTTTTACACACTCAAATCAAAAAGCATCACAGCGGCTTGATGCTGCCAGGGACGATTTTCGCCCCAAAGTCACGCATCATTTCCTGCACGAACGGATCGGCCAGCACCAGCGCCTCGGCGGCCTTCAGCCGCTGCGCCGCAGCGATGGCGTTGCGGCGCGACGGGCTGTCGCCCACGCGGCCGATCAGCACTTCCAGCCGCACCGCGTGCCCGGCGTCGCGCAGGGCATTTTGCAAGCGGTCGCGCGCGCCGCTTTGGCCCAGGGTTTCGTTTTCGACGCGCAAAGTCCACTGATCGGGCTGGCGCTCGACCAATTGCGACTGCAGCGCCAGCTCGCGCACCAGCGCGGTGACGGCTTCGCGCGCAACCAGGTCCTGCACCAGCGTGTGCCAGAAGTCGCCCAGCGCGTCGCCCGTCACGGGCGGTGGCTCTGGTGGCGGCATCGCGCGCTGCGGCGCCTGATCCTCACTGCCTTCGCGTACGCGAACTGCTACAGATTCTGCAGCTGCCACCGCAGGCTGCACCTGCGCCAGCGGCTGATTAGGCACTGAATCAGCCTCATCCACATGGGCATGCGGGCGCGGATTCACCACCGGCAGGGGCTGCAGCGGAGAGCGCGTGGGCGCCGGCGCTGCAGCGGGGGCCGAGGCGGCTGCGATATCGGCCGCCGCCGAATCGGCCCAATCGTCCGGCCACGGCGCGCCGTCGTCCATGTCGGCGCTGTCCGCATCCTGCGCATCGAGCGGCGCAAACGCTTGGTCGCCCATGTCTTCGGCCAAGTCGGCCGGCGGCAAATTGGCCGCGGATGGCGCGCTGGCGTTGGTAGCCGGCAAGGCGGCGCGGCCAGAATCCTCGGGCTTGGCGATAGGCTGCGCGACGGCGGGCGCGGGTGGCTGCGGGCTTGCAGCGGCCGCAGCGTCGGCGGCCGACGGGGCATCGTGAGCCGGCTGCGGCAGAGCGCCGGGCCTTTGCTGCGAAGGGGCGTTGTCCGCCTGCGCACTGGCAGCGTCTTGCGATGCTTCGGGCGCTGGCGCGCTGACAGCGGGGCGAACTGGCTGGTCGGCCGACGTGGGCGTAGAACGAAGATCGGGCGAGGCCGGAACCGGCGGCGCCTCAGCCGATTTCAGAGTTTTTTTTTCCGCCGAGCCGGGCGTTGCCCCGGCCTTGAAGGGCAGCATGCGCAGCAAGACCATGGTCAGGCCCGCGTATTCATCGGGCGCCAGCCCCAGCTCGCCCCGGCCGTGGATGCACAGGCTGTAGAGCAGCTGCGTTTCATCCGCAGGCATCAGCGCGGCCAGGCGCGCGGTTTCCTGCGCGTCTGGGTCGGCCGGGTCCACGGCCATGTCGGGCACGGCCTGGTACACGGCCATGCGCTGGAGCACGGTGGCCATGTCTTCCAGTGTGGTAGCAGCGGACAGGCCCGTGCTGCGCAGCTGATCGGCCAGCTCCACCACGGTCTTGCCGTGCCCGTTGGCCAACGCATCGATCAGGCGGAACACCACGGTGCGATCCACCGCGCCCAGCATCTGCCGCACACCGGCTTCCTGCAGCTGGCCAGAGCCAAAGGCGATCGCCTGGTCGGTCAGGCTGAGCGCATCGCGCATGGAGCCGCGCGCCGCCCGCGACAGCAGGCGCAGGGCTTGCGGTTCGGCCGGTACGTGCTCGGCCGCCAACACATTGGTGAGGTGTTCCAGCACCGTCTCGGGCACCATGGGCCGCAGGTTGAACTGCAGGCAACGGCTGAGCACCGTGACGGGCACCTTCTGCGGATCGGTGGTGGCCAGCACGAACTTGAGGTACTCCGGCGGCTCTTCCAGCGTCTTGAGCATCGCGTTGAAGGCGTGCCCGGTGAGCATGTGCACCTCGTCGATCATGAAGACCTTGAAGCGCCCCTGCACCGGCTTGTAGACGGCCTGCTCCAGCAGTTGCTGCACCTCGTCCACGCCGCGGTTGCTGGCGGCGTCCAGCTCGGTGTAGTCGACAAAGCGGCCGGCGTCGATTTCGGTGCACGCCGCGCACACGCCGCAGGGCTCGGCCGTGATGCCACCGTTGCCGTCGGAGCCTGTGCAGTTCAGCGACTTGGCCAGAATGCGCGACACCGTGGTCTTGCCCACGCCGCGGGTGCCGGTGAACAGGTACGCGTGGTGCAGCCGCTGCTGCGTGAGCGCGTTGGTGAGGGCCTGCACGACGTGCTCCTGACCCACCATTTCCGTGAACTTCCGCGGACGGTATTTGCGGGCCAGCACCAGATAAGACATGGCCCGGATTTTACGGTGCGAAAAGCACCGCCCCCGGTTTAGAGTCCACCCTCGGAAACTGATGCGTACACGCCACGATGTAGCCTTTTTTATACAAAACTGGGTATGCTGCAACGCGATACACGCGCAACCGTTTGCTTCGAGCCGATACGTGCTGGCGAACGGTTACCCCATCGCACCCCAGGCGCTGCCTGAGCCGATCCCACATGCTTGAAATCATCAACGCGCCCGCGCCGGTTCGCCCAGAAGCTTGCGCGGACATCGACCCCAAAGCCGCCGTGCTGATGGGCACGCTGCAGGGTTGCTGCCACCCGCGCGCCCTGCGGCTGAAAGCGCGGTTGGCGACCTGCCGGTGCGGCGATCCGCTGGCCGCGCTGCAGGCCGAAATCGCCCATCTGCTGACGTTGAGTTTTGGCCCCGCTGAAGCCGCCCGCCGCCTGCAGGCACTACAATAGTCGGTGACGGGCCTTCCCGCATGGTGAAGGAGCCAACCGGGTCAGGTGGGGAACCAAGCAGCCCTAACTTTGGAGCCAGTGCCGGGGTCAAGGCTCGTCACCTTTTCACTGAAATGCGTTGCCACCTTTGAGCACCGCGTTTCCATCCAATCGGCGAGTCGGCTGCCTGCGGGCCTATTCAGCAGCGCTGGCTGTATCGGGCCGGTTCATCTTCCTCAAGTTCTGATTGGCTGGCTTTCAGCGCAGCCTTTGCTCGCTTTGCCGCGACTCCAGCGGTTGCGCCTAGCCAAGGCCGGCGCCTGACATTCGGCGCCCCATGCTTGCGCGCCGATCAGACAGTTGCTTCAATTTAAATAGCACTCAGCGCTCGTCCCACCTGCGCCAGCAGCCATTTTGATTCAGAACCCGGCCATCCGGCGGGTTGTCAATGCACTTAGCGCGTGTCGTCACCGATCTGCGGCTGATGGCGATTGACGTCGGTGGGCGACAAGGCCAGGAGCATCGTCAACGCGCTGGAGACCATGGTCATGCCCCAGAAGATGAAGAACGTGACCGTGTAGACCGAATAGCGCGACCAGGCAAGGCGCTCGCCAAACAGGCTGAGCGATTCCGGATCCAGTACGGCAAACACCAGCATTTCCAGCACGGCGGCGACGAGAAACGCTGGCCAGGCCACCCACATCAATCGCTCACGCAGCATATCGAAGCTCCTCGGATGGACATGAACCCCGCGTGGCTCAATGCTGAGGCGTGGGGCGAGACTCAGTTTCGGCGTGCGCCGGGGCTTGCGGCACCACGCCGGTGGCGGCATGGTTGCGCGCCTGCATGGCGGGCGCGAGGGGATGGCCGACCTTGTCCGTTGCCAGCGAGCGGGCTGCGTCGCGGGCCTGCAAGTCGGCTTCCGTGTAGACGGGATCAGGCGTGCTGACAGCCAGCCACAGTGTCACGAAAGAGGCCACTACCACCACCAGAGGGCCGCCAATCACCATCCAAACGTGGCCGTAGCGCCACCAGGGACCCGACACAGGGGGCGTGGCGCCGACTGCGGCAGGGGAAGAAGTTACTTGGGCTGTAGTCATGCGATTACCTCGGCACGATGAAAACGGATTTTTCCTGAACAACGCCATCGGGCGCACTCACGCCGATGCGGATCTCATGAGAGCCTGGGCTGGCTGCATCGTAGGGCACCCTCAGGCGCACCGGCACCCACAGCGACTCGGCGGCATCCACCGTGACCTGTTTGTCCGTCACCATTTCGATGCCCGGAAGCCCTTCAGCTGAAAGCGTGTACTGCCGAGCGTGCTCGGTCGCGTTCATGATCTGAACGCGATAGACGTTCTCGATCTTTCCACCTTCGACGATGCGCGCCAGCGTGGCGCGGTCGCGCACGATGTCTACCTTGAAAGGCGTGCGCATGACCAGGCTGGCCAGCAAGGCAATGGTGACCACGGCCAGGATCGCCGAATAGATGAGCACGCGCGGGCGCAGCACGCGCTGGAGAATCTGGGCGCGATTCCACCCCTCCTCCATCGCGCGCTCGGTCGAGTAACGGATCAAACCGCGCGGGTAGCCCACCTTGTCCATCACGTCGTCGCACACGTCGATGCACGCGGCGCAGCTGATGCATTCGTATTGCAGCCCATTGCGGATGTCGATACCCGTCGGGCACACCTGCACACACAGCGTGCAGTTGACGCAATCGCCCAGGCCCAAGGCGCGCGGATCGGCTTTCTTCGAGCGCGCACCGCGCGGCTCGCCGCGTTTGGCGTCGTAGGTGACGATCAGCGTGTCCTTGTCGAACATGGCGCTCTGAAAGCGTGCGTAAGGGCACATGTACTTGCAGACCTGCTCGCGCATGTACCCGCCGTTGCCGTAAGTGGCAAAGCCGTAGAAGCAGATCCAGAACGTTTCCCACGGGCCAAGACTCATCCCCACGACGTGCATCGCCAGTTCGCGGATGGGCGTGAAATAGCCGACGAAGGTAAAACCCGTCCAAAGACCGACGGCGATCCAGGCCAGCTGCTTGCCGGTCTTGCGCCAGAACTTGTTGAGCGACATGGGCGACGCATCCAGGCGCAGGCGCGCTGAACGATCACCCTCGAACTTGCGCTCGATCCACAAATAGATTTCCGTATAGACGGTTTGCGGACAGGTGTAGCCACACCACTGCCTGCCTGCCACTGCCGTGAACAGGAACAGCAGCATGGCGGAGATGATCAGGATGCCGGCCAGATAAATCACGTCCTGCGGGTACAGCACCAACCCGAAGATGTAGAACCGCCGCGTGTCCAGATCGAACAGCATGGCCTGGCGGTCGCCCCACTGCAGCCACGGCATGCCGTAGAAGAACAGCTGAGTGGCGAAAACAAAAAACCAGCGCCACTTGGCGAAAACGCCCGTGACGCTGCGTGGGTAAATCTTCTTCTGGGCCTCGTACAGCGAGACCTCAACTTCTTGGTTGGCCGCCGCGGCGACCTTGTCCTTCGATGCCATCTCGCCCACTCAGTTCAGAGCGCGGTTTGGCCCGTATCCCGTACCAATTGACGGGTAAGCGGGGCGGTGGCGCTCAACACCGCTCATGATGCGCTGCTCGCAACGGGAGAGCACCATGCCCTGCATGGCACCCTCGCCGTTCGCTGGCTGCGCCGTCAAACCAGACTGACTTCCACTCGACGAGCCTGCGCACCGGCGCCAGCGTCGATGTTCTTCGGCTCTTTCAAGTCGATCTTGTCTTCCGCAATGCCCAATGCCTTGAGCTGGTCGCGCACGGCAAAAGCGCGTTGCTTGGCCAGTTCAGCGTTCTGAGCAGCGTCGCCGGTGCTATCAACAAAGCCGCTGACTTGCACTTTCTTGCCCGCTTTCACGCCAGCCACCACTTCCGCCAACGCTTTGTCGGCATCTGCAGCGACGTCCGACTTGCCGGTGGCGAAGAAGAAGCTGACGACGCCGCCTTCCACCGCGACCGACGCTCTGTCGGCGCTGGCTGCGGCCGCTGGCGCTGCCGGGGCAGCGGCTGCCGGTGCGGGTGCAACGCCACCCCCACGACCCCAGACATAGGCGGTCAGAACGTTCAACTGCTCGGGCGTGAACTTGCTTTCCCAAGCCGGCATCACGCCGGTGCGGCCATTGGCGATCATGTCGGCCACGTGGGACTCGACCGCCGGGCCGTAGATGAAGATGCCGCGCGTCAGGTTCGGGGCGCCCAGTGCTTGGTTGCCTTTTCCGTCGGCGCCATGGCAGGCAGCGCACACGGTGAACTTCGACTTGCCAAGGTTGGCGCGAACCGAATCGTGGGGACCGTTGGACAGGCTCATCACGTAGTTGGCCAGGTTGCGAATGTCGTCCGAAGACCCGACAGCCGCGCCCATGGGCGTCATGATGGCCATCCGGCCCTTGGTGATCGTCTCGTGGATCTGCTCGGGCGTGCCGCCCCAGGTCCAGTTGTCGTCCGTCAGGTTGGGAAAGCCCTTGCTGCCGCGAGCGTCCGATCCATGGCACTGGGCGCAATTGTTCATGAACAAGCGGTCACCAATGGCCATGGCCTGCGGGTCTTTCGACAGGGCCTCGATCGACTTGCCAGCGAAGCCGGCATAGATCGGTGCCACTTGTTCGTTACCGCGCTCAACCTCACGCTCGAACTGACCAGTCTGCGTCCACTTCAGCGAGCCTTGGTACGAACCCAGGCCAGGGTACAGATACAGATAGATCAGGCTGAAAACACAGGTAATGATGAACAAACCGACCCACCAGCGCGGCAGCGGGTTGTTCATCTCGCGCAAGTCGCCATCCCACACGTGACCGGTGGTGTTGTCGGTATGCGTCATGGCCTTGGTCTTGCCACTGAACCACAACAGGGCCAGACATCCCAGAATACCCGCCAGCGTGATGCCGGCGACGTAAACCGACCAGAAGTTACTCGTAAAGTCGCTCATTTTTTATTCCTTGACCGCCGCGCTCAGTTCTCTTCAAACGGCAGCCGAGCCGCCTCCTCGAACTGAGCCTTATTCCGGCTCGACCATGCCCACACCACGATTCCGATGAACAGGGCGAAAGACGCCACGGTCACGATGATGCGCAACACATTGATGCTGTCCATGACACGCTCTCCTTCGGTTGAGGGTTACTTGCGGTGGATTCCGAGCACTTGCAGGTAAGAGATCACCGCATCGAGTTCGGTTTTGTCTTTCACCTCTTCTGGCGCCTTGGCGATCTCTTCGTCCGTGTACGGCGCGCCCAGGGTGCGCAGACCGCGCATATGCGCCTGGATCGTGTTCGCGTTGGCGGGCGTAGCCTCAAGCCAGGGGTAAGCCGGCATGTTCGACTCGGGCACCACATCACGCGGGTTGTGCAAGTGGGCACGGTGCCAGTCGTCGCTGTAGCGGCCACCCACGCGCGCCAGGTCGGGGCCGGTGCGTTTACTGCCCCACTGGAACGGATGGTCGTAGACGAATTCACCAGCGACCGAGTAGGGACCGTAGCGAAGCGCTTCTGCCCGGAAGGGGCGAATCATCTGTGAGTGGCAGTTGTAGCAGCCCTCGCGGACGTACACGTCGCGACCGATGACCTGCAAGGCGGTATATGGCTTGAGGCCTTCGATCGGCTGCGTGGTCGACTTCTGGAAGAACAGCGGAACGATCTCAACCAAACCACCGAACGACAGAACGATCAGCGTCAGGACGATCAGCAGGAAGTTGTTGGTCTCGACCCGGCCGTGGCCGGAGATTTTTTCTTGTGCCATGGTTATTTACCTCCTCAGGCGTGGGCAGCCATGGCCGGAATCTGAACCGGCACAACCCGCCCGGCCGTCATCGTCTTGACCGTATTCCAGAGCATGACCACCATGCCGCTCAGGTACAGCACGCCACCGATCAGGCGCAGCACGTAGAACGGATAAGTTGCCTTGACCGATTCAACGAAGGTGTAGGTCAGCGTGCCGTCGGCGTTGACCGCGCGCCACATCAGGCCCTGCATCACACCGGCAATCCACATTGCGGCGATATAGATCACGATACCGATGGTGGCCACCCAGAAGTGCACCTCGATGGCCTTGACGCTGTACATCTCTTTACGGCCAAACAGGCGCGGGATCAGGTAGTACATCGAACCGATGGTGATCAAGCCCACCCATCCGAGCGCACCAGAGTGCACGTGGCCAATGGTCCAGTCGGTGTAGTGCGACAGTGCGTTGA
Source organism: Ottowia oryzae (assembly GCF_003008535.1). Lineage (NCBI taxonomy): Bacteria > Pseudomonadati > Pseudomonadota > Betaproteobacteria > Burkholderiales > Comamonadaceae > Ottowia > Ottowia oryzae. The sequence continues at coordinate 1,938,735 of NZ_CP027666.1, read as the reverse complement.
CGGTCTTGACGGACATCATCGGACCTTCGAACGTGGACATGCCGTAGAACGACAGCGACACGATCAGGAAGCGCAGGATGGGATCGTCACGCAGCTTGTGCCAGGCACCCGACAGGGTCATGATGCCGTTGATCATCCCGCCCCAGCTGGGGGCCAGCAGGATCAGCGAGAACACCATGCCGACCGACTGCGCCCAATCAGGCAGCGCGGTGTAGTGCAAATGGTGAGGGCCGGCCCACATGTACGTGAAGATCAGCGCCCAGAAGTGGACGATCGACAGGCGGTAGCTGTAGACAGGACGTTCGGCCTGCTTGGGGATGAAGTAATACATCATGCCTAGGAAGCCAGCGGTGAGCAGGAAGCCGACCGCGTTGTGGCCGTACCACCACTGCACCATCGCATCCTGAACGCCTGCATAGGCGGAATAGGATTTCATCGGGCCCACCGGCAGCTCGGCGTTGTTCACGATGTGAAGCATCGCGATGGCCAGGATGAAGGCGCCGTAGAACCAGTTGGCCACGTAGATGTGGCGAACGCGGCGTGTACCAACCGTCCCGAAGAACACGATCGCGTACACAACCCAAACGGCCGTGATCAAGAGGTCGATGGGCCATTCCAGCTCAGCGTACTCTTTCGAGGTCGTGAAGCCCAAGGGCAAGGAAATCGCCGCTGCGACGATGACCAGCTGCCAGCCCCAGAAGACGAAGGCCGCCATCTTGTCGGAGAACAGTCGAACCTGGCAGGTTCGCTGCACGACGTAGAAGGAAGTGCCAATCAGCGCACAACCCCCAAACGCAAAAATCACCGCATTGGTGTGCAGTGGGCGCAATCGGCCATAGCTCAACCACGGTATGCCGTGCGTCAGATCTGGCCAAGCCAGCTGTGCAGCAATCAGCACGCCCACAAGCATGCCTACGACGCCCCACACCACCGTCATGATGGCGAACTGTCTGACCACTCTGTCGTTGTAGACCGTGGCCTGGGTATTGGCGAATGTCATTTCCACCTCATCCTCAAAAATAGCTAATGGAGTGTCCGCGAAGATCGAATGGGTTTGGTTGACGCCGATCAATCCTGATCAAGAATCCGCTGCCCCTCGCGATCGACGTCGTCAAACTGGCCACGGTAGATGGCCCAGGCCAGCACGCCCAGAATGACGAACACCAGCCCTACGGACAGCGGGATCAACAGATAAAGAATGTCCATGTCACGCCGCTCCGGTTGTGCCGATGTCGCGCCTGGCCAGCCGCAGTGCGTTGCCCACCACCAGCAGCGAGCTCAAGGCCATACCCAAGCCTGCCGCCCAGGGCGGCATCCAGCCGACCATGGCCATGGGTACACCCACCGCGTTGTAGGCCGCAGCCCAGGCCAGGTTCTGGCGAACGATGCGCATGGTTTTGCGCGACGTCAGGCGCGTGTCCGCGATCGCAGCCAGCCGCTCGCCCAACACCACGAAGTCGGACTGCGCGCGCGCCAGCGGCACGGCGCGCCCGAACGCAAATGACACGTGGGCGCCGGCCAGTACGGGGCCATCGTTCAGGCCATCGCCCACCATCGCGACGGTGTGCCCGGCCCGCTGCTCGGCCTGCATGAGGGCCAGCTTGTCGTCTGGCGTGCAGGCGCCGCGCACCTGCGCAATACCCGCCATGGCCCCCAGCGCTTGCGCCGCCGCGGGTGAATCACCAGAAAGCAGCTGAACCCGCACCCCGTCGGCCTCCAGCGCCTGCACGGTGGCCAGCGCGTCGTCGCGCAGATCTTCGTGAAAAACGAAAGTGGCCAGCCAGCCCTGGCTGTCAGACAAATGGCTTACAGGCCCCTCGGCCGCTGCCGCTGCGTCGCGCACCCGGGCATCCTGACCAACGTCGCAGAAGGCGGATGAGCCCAATCGCACGCTCTGCCACGCGCCCGCCAGCTCGGCCGAAGCGCGCACGCCCTGGCCTGCGACTTCGGTGACATCGCGCACCGGTACGGCAATGGGCGCGCCGCCCAGGTCAATCTGCGCTTCGGCGGCACGCACCAGCGCGCGCGACACCGGGTGCAGGCTGCCTTTGGCCAGTTGCGCCGCCAACACCATCACCTCCGTTTGCGCAGCCCCTTCGCGCAGGCGGATGTGCTTCAAGACAAATGCGTCGCGCGTGAGGGTGCCGGTCTTGTCGAAGACCAGGGTATCCACCTCGGCCAGCGTTTCCAGCCCCTGCAGGCGGCGCACCAGCACGCCGTTGCGCGCCAGCGCCCCAGCGCTGGCCAGCATGGCCGCAGGCGTCGCCAACGACAAAGCGCAGGGGCACGTCACCACCAGAATCGCGACGGCGATCATCAGCGCATGGCCCGGATCGCTGGGCCACCAGTAGGCACAGGCCACCGCCGCTGCCACCAGCACCAGCACCAGAAACGGCTTGGCCATGCGGTCCGCCAGCTGCGCCAGTTGCGGTTTGCTGACGGAAGCCTGTTCCATCAACGACACGATCTGCGCATACCGCGTGTCGCCGCCGATGCGCAAAACCTTCACTTCCACCGGGGCAGCCAGGTTGTGGCTGCCAGCAATCACCTGATCGCCGTCCCGGCGGGCCACGGGGGTGGATTCGCCGGTCAGCAGCGCCTCGTCCACCGAGGTATGGCCGCGCAACACCACGCCGTCGGCCGGAAAGGCCTCGCCCGGCAAGACCAGCAGCACGTCGCCCACGCGCACGCGCCGCGTCACCACGCGCTCCCATTCGCCGCTGGCAGAAAGCCGCTGAACGCTCTCGGGCAGGCGGTGCATCAATGCTTCGAGTGCGCCGGCCGTGCGGTCGCGCATGCGCAACTCCAGCCAGCGCCCGGTCAGCAGGAAAAAGACAAACATGGTGAGCGAGTCAAAGTACACCTCGCGCCCAAACAATCCACCCGGTTCGAACGTGCCCAGCGAGCTGACCACGAAGGAGATGCCCATGCCCAGCGCCACCGGCAAATCCATGCTGATCGAACGCTGGCGCAAATCACGCAACGCATTGGCAAAGAACGGCCGGCAAGAAAAAAGCACCACGGGCAGCGAAAGCACCCACTGCGCCCAGCGCAAGAGGTTGACCAGATCGGGGGCGATATCGCCCGGCGCGGCGAAGTACGTCGGCGCGGCGTACATCATGACCTGCATCATGCAGACACCGGCCACGCCCAGGCGCCAGAGCATCTTGCGGGTTTCGGCCTGGCGGCGCGCGCTGGCGAAGGCGTCGTGGGCGGGCAGCGGGCGGTAGCCTGTGCGCTGCACCGCGCGCATCCAGGCGGAAGGGCGCGTGCCCTGCTCGTCCCAGACGATGCGGCCGCGGTGGCTGGCCGCGCTGACATCGGCCTCCAGCACGCCGGGGGTGGCGCGCAGTGCCTGCTCGATGGTGCCGGCGCAGGCGGCGCAATGCATGCCTTCAAACACCACCGTCGATTCCCAGCGGCCAGGGCCGACGGGTTGCGCCGTGGCGGCCCCGCCGCTGGCCTGGGTGTCGCCCAGAGGGCGGCTGAATTCGAGCCACGTGTCGCGCTCGTCCAGCAGTGTGAAATCGTCCGGCGCCCGTGGCGCGGGCGACGCCAAGCCGCCCGCGGGAGCGTCAACCCGCGTCAGTGGAGGAACAATCGCACTGGCGCCCTGCATAACAGAAGCGACTCTAACCATGCCGCCCGCCGCCGGGCTTGACCTATGTCAAGCACAGCACCATCGTCAGGAGAGTATGGTTTCAGGCTGAGCGGCACTGTCGCGTGCCAAAGCAGGCCCAACCAAGGAAGAAAAACCATGTACCAACGCATTCTGGTGGCCACCGATGGCTCCAAGCTGTCCACCAAGGCCGTCAACAGCGCCATCGAACTGGCCGCGCTGGCCGGCGCCGAGTTGATCGCGCTGAAGGTGATTCCGCGCTACCCGCAAAGCTATTTCGAAGGCTCGGTGCCGCTGTCGGCCGAAGACGTGGCGCGGGTAGAACAGAAATGGAGTGACGACGGCCGCAGCGTGGTCGATGCGGTCAAGGCCGCGGGCGAGGCGCAGGGCGTGAAAGTGAAGGCGATCCTGGCCAAGTCGGACGTGGTGTCCGACGCGCTGATCGCCGCCGCCAAGAAGCACAAGGCCGATTTGATCGTAATGGCGTCGCACGGCCGCAAGGGCGTCAAACGCCTGCTGCTGGGCAGCGAAACCCAGCAGGTGCTGACCCATTCCGAAATCCCGGTGCTGGTGCTGCGCTGAGGGCCCGCCGCCCTTCGCTATGACAAACATAGCTGCCAGCGCTTGTAGGTAGGGCGCTGGCGGGCGATTTGACTTGCTTTTTTAAGCCAGCTGTTTCTGGATGGCTTGGCGCTGCACTGCGCCGCCCTTTGCCCTTTCCTCCGGTCTGCGATGAGACATGCGCTCCGCCGCCGTAGGTAAGCCGAAACGCGCGAAAGCCGCAGATTCACTGACAGGCACAGCCCCAAAACGCGAACGGCCAGCTATCTATTGCATAGCTGGCCGCGCTGATTGCGCCTAGGCTAGAGGCGCCAAAGACCAGGAAATTGGCGGTATCGCTCAGCGCGGAACCGCGCTGCCGATAGGGTCTTGCGTGGGGTCTGGGTTGCGCTCAGCCGGTGCCGGCTGGTACGACTGGCCCGTCAATGCCGCGGGCCGCACCGAAGCCGGTGCGGGCACGTAGCCAGCCAGCCCGTCGCGCAGGCCCATCTCCAGGCGGTCCACCCGCGCGTGCAGGTCGCGGTTGTGGTTCTCCACGGCTTGCACCAGGCGGGACACTTCGGCGTCCACCGGGCGGTCGCGCAGGCCCATTTCAGCGCGGTCCACACGCGACAGCATTTCGCGCGTCTGCATTGCCACCGAGTCGGTCAGGCGCGTCATTTCCTTGTCCAGATGCGCGCGCAGATCGGTAAAGCGCGATGCCTCGGCCTTGTCGGCCAGCTCGCGCTGGGCGGCCAGTTCCTTGGCGTGGCGGCGCGTTTCCACCAGCACCGTACCCTGGGTGTAGGCAACCATGGCGACAAACACCACCGACAGCGCGGCCATCAGGCCCAGCAGCACCAGGCCGAGCGGCGCGCGAATTTCGGTGAAGCCCAGGTTCAGGTCGGTGGGCGTGTTCATGGCCGCCCAGTTCAGGCCGACGAAGGCCAAGACGGCAATGCCAATAATGAGCAGTAACAAGGATTTCAAGGACATCCGTCTTCCCTTCTCGCTGGACGTGTCTGGTCGTGGGGGCGCGCGCTGTCGCTGCGAACCTGCTTAGCTGCCGAGTTTAGCCCCCTGCCCGGCCCCGCTTTGTCAGCGAAGGCCCCCAATCGTCATGGCGTGCCGGTGGTGAACAAGCCCTTGTGCTGGTCGCGCAGCAGGTTCTTCTGCACCTTGCCCATGGTGTTGCGCGGCAGTTCGGGCGCGATGAAGCAGCGCTTGGGAACCTTGAAGTTGGCCAGCTTGGCCTTCAGCGCGGCCATCAGCGCCTCGCCATCCAGCTGGGCGCCGGGTTTGGCGATGACCACCGCCACGCCCACTTCGCCGAAATCCGGGTGCGGCACGCCGACGACGGCACTTTCGGCCACGCCGGGCATGTCGTTCAGGTAGCCCTCGATCTCGGCCGGGTACACGTTGTAGCCGCCGCTGATGATCAAGTCCTTGCTGCGCCCGACGATGGTGACGTAGCCGCGCTCGTCCTGCAGGCCCACGTCGCCGGTCTTGAAGAAACCGTCGGCGGTGAATTCTTCCTGGGTCTTCTCCGGCATGCGCCAGTAGCCCGCAAACACGTTGGGCCCGGCCACCTGCACGCCGCCGATGTCGCCCGGCGGCAGCGCCTGCCCGTCGTCACCCTGGATGCGCACCTGCACGCCCGGCAGCGGAAAGCCCACCGTGCCGCCCCGCCGCTCGGACTGGCCGCCGTAGCGCGCGTCGGCCTGGTAGGGGTTAGAGGTCAGCATGATCGTCTCGCTCATGCCATAGCGCTCCAGAATGGTGTGGCCGGTGCGCTCGCGCCAGGTGTTGAAGGTCTCGATCAGCAGCGGCGCCGATCCGCTGATGAACAGGCGCATCTTTGCCGGCGGTTCGCGCGTCAGCGCAGCATCGGCCAGCATGCGCACGTACAGCGTGGGCACGCCCATGAAGACGGTGGCGCGCGGCAGGTCGGCAATCACCTTTTTCGGGTCGAACTTGCCGTGCCACAGCATGGTGCTGCCGTTCAGCAGCGCGCCGTGGATGGCCACGAACAGGCCATGCACGTGGAAGATGGGCAGCGCGTGGATCAGCACGTCGCCGCGCCCCTGCGGGCCGCCGGTCTGCGTCCAGCCCCAGTAGTCTTTCAGCATCGCCGCGTTCGACAGCAGGTTGCCGTGCGACAGCATGGCGCCCTTGCTGCGCCCGGTGGTGCCGCTGGTGTACAGGATGGCGGCCAGGTCGTCCGCCTGCCGCGCCACCGGCGCCTGCTGGTCGCTGCAATGGGCGGCGCGCTCCAGCAGGCTGCCGGTGCGGTCGTCGTTCAGCGTGAAGACGTGACGCGTGCCCGCCTTGAAAGCAATCTGGCTGACCCACGGAAAGTGCGCCCCGCTGCACACCACCACCGCCGGTTCGGCGTTGCCGATGAAGTATTCGATCTCGGCGCTCTGGTAGGCGGTGTTCAGCGGCAAAAAGGCAAAGCCCGCGCGCAGCGTGGCCAGGTACAGCACCATCGCTTCCACCGACTTTTCCACCTGCACGGCCACGCGCGGCGGCACGCCGTCGCTTGACTTCGGAATGTCCAGCGACTGCAGCAGGTTGGCCATCATGGCGGTGGCGCGGTCCAGGTCGCGCCAGGAATAGCGCAGGCCTTCGTCCGTTTCGACGGCCAGGGCGTCCAGGTCGGCGGGAAAGGCGTTGCGCAGGGCGACAAACAGGTTCTGGTTGCTCATCTCGGTTGGCGTATTTAGCGGGGTGATGAAAGGCGCGGCGCTAAAAGCGGGCGCGGCGCTTGGTCAAAAAGGCGTCAATGCCCTCGCGGTGCTCTGGGCTGTCGGCGTAGTCGTAGGCGCCTTCTACTATCAATTGCATAGCTGCTGGCGCTGTTGCAGCTTGCGCTGGCGGCCATTTCAATGCCCTGAGCGTTTGTTTGTTCAAGCGCGCCGCCTGGGGGCTGAGCATGGCGATGCGCTCGGCGCGGGCGCGTGCGTGCGCAGCCAGCTCTGGCGCGGGCAGCACGGCTTGCAGAAAGCCGCGCTGGCGCAGCTCGGCGGCGTCTAGCACGGCGGCCTCCAGCAGCATTTCGCGCGCGGTGGCCTCGCCCAAGGCACCCGCCACCAGCGCGGCTTCGCGCGGCGCCATCGGAAAGCCCAGCTTGGCGATCGGTGCGCCAAAGCGTGCCGATTCGGCCGCCACCCGGATGTCGCACGCGCTGGCGATTTCCACGCCGGCGCCCATGCAGTTGCCCTCGATGGCGGCGACGATGGGCACGTCGCAGTCGATCACCGCCTGCAAACCGCCCCACACCTCGTCTTCGTGAAAGGCGCGCAGGCGTTCACGGTCGAAGCGAAACGCCGGGTATTCGGCGATGTCCCCGCCCGCACAAAAATGCCCGTCGGCCCCGCGCAGCAGCACGCAGCGCCAGCGCCCGCTGTTCAAAGCATCTGCCTGAATCGCCCGGAAAACCTCGGCCAGCTCGCGCCACATGGCGCGCGACATGGCGTTGTACTTGCCAGGGTGATTCAGCTCCACAACGGCGATGGCGCCGTCCTCCATTAACCGCACTTCACCTGCCACGGGCACCGGCCCTCCTTGCTTGCGTCGGGGCCGTCACTCCAGCTTGGCCCCCGACAGTTTGACAACCTGCGCCCATTTTCCGATCTCGGTGTGGATCAGCTTGGCGAACCGCTCGCCCGACACGTTGGGAAAGTCGGCGCCCTGGCCGGCCCACACGGTTTTGGATTCTGACTCCTGGCAGGCCTTGCGGATCGCCTCGATGGCGCCCGCCTGCGCGTCGGCCGGCGTGCCCTTGGGCGCCCAGATGCCGTACCAGGTGTGCACATCGTAGGCGGGCAGGCCCACTTCAGCGGCGCAGGGCACGTCCGGAATGGCGGGGTTGCGCTGGCTGCCCGCCACCATCAGCGCCTTGATGCGCCCACCCTTGATGTGGCCCGCCGAAGAGCCCAGGCCGTCGAAGTTCATGTCGACATTGCCCGCTATCAGATCTTGCAGTGCCGGGCCGGCGCCGCGGTAAGGGATGTGGGTGATGAAGGTCTTGGTCTGCTGCTTGAACAACTCACCTGCCAGGTGGTGCACCGATCCGGCACCGGCGGACGCGTAGTTCAGCTTGCCGGGGTTCTTGCGGATCAGCTCGATGAACTCCTGGTAGCTGCCCGTGTTCGCCCGCTTGGCGTTGACCACCAGCACCTGCGGCACGCTGGCCACCTGGATCAGCGGGACGAAGTCTTTCTCGATGTCGTAGTCCAGCCTGGGGTACATGCTGGGCGCCACCACGTGGTGCGCCCCGCCCATGAACAGGTTGTGCCCATCGGCCGGCAGCCGGGCCGCCACCGACGCGCCCAGCGTGCCACCGGCCCCGCCGCGGTTGTCGATCACCAGCGTCTTGCCGGTGAGCTTGGAAAACTGCGTGGCCAGGGGCCGGGCAAAGGCGTCGGTACCGCCGCCCGCCGGAAAGGGCACCACCAAATTGACCGGCTTGGCGGGCCAGCTGGATTGGGCGCGGGCGGCCCAAGGCGCGGCGACGGCGGCACTGGCGCCCGCCAGCAGGACGTGGCGACGGCGAATGCGGGGGTTCATGCGGCTTGTCTCCTGTCGTGCGGCGCACTGAACGCGCGCCATTTTTTGATCGTCGCCCCCCGCGCGCTGTGCGCGCCGAAAGGCTACGAATCAATCTAACAGGCTTTGCACCGCGCCCGATACAGGTATTTTTCCCCGTGCCAACGCGGCGCGGTGCTTGTCCAGGCGCTTGAGGTCGTACAGGTAATTCACCATCAGGCCGTACGACTGCTTGACGCCCTTGGCAGACGGGTCGCCCAGCCAGTTGATGCGCTCTACCCGCGCGCCGTTGCCCAGGTGAAAGCGCGCCACCGCGTCCAGCGGGCGATCGCCGGGTGCCAGCTCGGGCGCAAGGTAGCGCGCGGCCGCGCCTTGCAGCCAGCGCGCCAGGGGCGACTTTTCGTCCAGCTCCTTGGGTTTGTCCAGCGCCGCCAGCAGCGCTGCGCTGGTCAGCCCCGATGTGCCCAGCTGCTTGTCGATAGCCTGGCGCGTGCGCGCGGGCGTGGCGGCCCACAGCGCCTCTGCCTGCTTGCCCAGCCAGCCGCGCAAGCCCGGAATGGGCGACAGCGTGGCGAATTCCTTGAGCTGCGAAAACTCGGCGCGCAGGGTTTCGACCACGCGCTTGATCAGCGAATCGCCAAAACCCACGCCCTTGAGGCCCTGCTGCGTGTTGCTGATGGAATAGAAGATGGCGGTGCTGGCCTTGCCTAAGTCGGCCGCATCGGCGCTTTCGTCCAGCAGCGGCGGCATGCTGCTGGCCAGGCCCTGCAGCAGCGCCACTTCGACAAAGATCAGCGGCTCGCCGGGCAGGCGGGGGTGAAAGAAGCCGTAGCAGCGCCGGTCTTCGTCCAGGCGGTTCTTGGCGTCGGCCCAGCTGGTGACGTCGTGCACCGCTTCGTACTTGATCAGCTTTTCGACCAGCGCGGCGGGCGACTGCCAGCTGATGCGCTGCAAGTTCAGAAAGGCCACGTCGAACCAGGTGGAAAACAGCGCCTCCAGCTCGGCGTCCAGCGCGACCAGGCGCTTGTCGCTCTTGAGGTGCGGCAACAGCTCGGCACGCATGTCGAGCAGAAAGCGCAGCCCTTGCGGGAAGGCGGCAAAGCGCTGCAGCAGCCGCGTACGAGGCGACACGTAGGCGCGGCGCAGGCGCACTTCGGCCTCGGCCTCGCCGGGCGTGCCCAAGGCGACTTCGTAGTCGCGCCGGGCTTCGTCCAGCGCGCTGACGTCGGGGGCGAACTGCTCGCTCATCAGCAGCCAGCAGTCGCGCCGCTCTTCGGGCGAGGCGCCGGCGTACCAACTCGCCACCCCGGCGGCGCGGCGGCCGCCTTCGACATCGCTGACAGCCGGGTCGTTGACGGCCTGCAGCTCGCCCAGCGTGCGGCGCAGCACCCAGGGCGACAGCGCTTCATGCCGCCGCCCCAGCAGCGCGCCCAGGCGTTCACGCATGGTGCGGGCGGTGGCGCCTTCGCCCGCCGCATCGGATTTCACTACATTATTCATAGCTTCTCCCGCTTGCTGCACCAGCGCCAAAGGCCAATTTGGCTTAAAAGATCAGTTAGGCTGGCCACCCATCGCCAAGGGCGGCTGCGGGCGGCGCGTGGCCCACACCCACAGCACCGCGCCAGCGACGATCATCGGAACGCACAGCCACTGGCCCATGCTCATGCCCAGCGCCAGCAGGCCCAGGTAGGCGTCGGGCTGCCTGAAGTATTCGGCGATGAAGCGGAAAGCGCCATAGCCCACCAAAAACGCCCCACTGACTTGTCCGGTCTTGCGCGGGTGGCGCGCGTATAGCCACAGCAGCACGAACAGCAGCACGCCTTCCAGCAAGAACTGGTAGATCTGCGAAGGGTGACGCGGCGGGTTGGTGCCATCGGGCAGCGCCGCGCCCGGAAAGACCATGGCCCAGGGCAGCGACGGGTCGGCCAGGCGGCCCCACAGCTCGCCATTGATGAAGTTGCCCACGCGCCCCGACGCCAGGCCCAGCGGCACGCAGGGGGCAATCAGGTCGGTGACTTGCAGCCAGGGGCGCCCGGTGCGGCGCGCCCACAGCATCATGGCGATGATCACGCCCAGCATGCCGCCATGAAAGCTCATCCCGCCTTGCCACACGGCGAACACTTCCAGCGGGTGGCTCGCGTAATAGCTGGGCTTGTAGAACAGGCAGTAGCCCAGGCGCCCGCCCAGGATGACGCCCATCACGCCCCAGAACAGCAAGTCTTCGATGTCGCGCCGCGTCCAGGGCGCGGGCTGCGTGATGCTGGCATAGGGCTCATGCTTCAGGCGGCGCGTGGCCAGCAGGAAGAACAGCCCAAAAGCCACCAGGTAGGTCAGGCCGTACCAGTGGACGGCCAGTGGGCCCAGGCGAATGGCGATGGGGTCGATTTGGGGGTACATCAGCATGGCGCCGATTGTGCCTGTGCGAAATGGCGGGCGCATGGCCTTGGGCTTGGCGGTAGCCACCGCGGCAGGGCCGCGTGGGCGCGCAGGCGATTCCCGTTCGGGCGGCGCGGCGATGGCGTTGCAGGCACGCCGTCGCGCGTCGCGGGACGGAGCGGAGCCATCGTCGAGCCGTAAGCCCCGGCGGCGCAGCACCCTCCGCAGCGGCTTCACCCTTCGACCAAAAAGCAAAAAGCCGCCCGCAGGCGGCTTTCTTGTTCCGATGGCCCGTGCGGCGATCAGTCCAGCAGGCTGGCGTCGCGCACGGCACCTTTGTCGGCTGACGTGACGAGCTTGGCGTAGGCCTTCAAGGCAGTAGAAACCTTGCGCGGGCGCGGCAGGGTGGGCTTCCAGCCCTTGGCATCTTGCTCGGCGCGGCGCTGGGCCAGCTCTTCATCGCTGAGCAGCACGTTGATCGTGCGGTTGGGGATGTCGATGCGGATGCGGTCGCCGTTGCGCACCAGGCCAATCGCGCCGCCGGCGGCGGCCTCAGGCGAGCAATGGCCGATCGACAGGCCCGACGTACCGCCCGAAAAGCGCCCGTCGGTCAGCAGCGCGCAGACCTTGCCCAGGCCCTTGGACTTGATGTAGCTGGTGGGGTAGAGCATTTCCTGCATGCCCGGGCCGCCCTTGGGGCCCTCGTAGCGCACCACGACCACGTCGCCAGCCTTGACCTTGTCGGCCAGGATGTTTTCAACCGCCTCGTCCTGCGATTCGACCACGTGGGCCGGCCCCTCAAACACCAGGATCGAATCGTCCACGCCAGCGGTTTTCACCACGCAGCCGTCCAGCGCAATGTTGCCGTGCAGCACGGCCAGGCCGCCTTCCTTGCTGAAGGCGTGGTCGTACGAACGGATGCAGCCTTCCTGGCGGTCGGTGTCCAGGCTGGGCCAGCGCGTGTTCTGGCTGAACGCCACCTGCGTGGGAATACCCGCGGGGCCGGCCATGTAGAAGGTCTTGACGGCCTCGTCCACCGGGCCAGTCACGTCCCATTGGGCCAGCGCGTCCTTCATGGTGCGCGCGTGCACCGTGGGCACGTCGGTGTGCAGCTTGCCGGCGCGGTCCAGCTCGCCCAGGATGGCCATGATGCCGCCTGCGCGGTGCACGTCTTCGATGTGGTACTTGTTGGTGTTGGGCGCCACCTTGCATAGCTGCGGCACCGCGCGCGAAAGACGGTCGATGTCCTTCATCGTGAAGTCGATGCCCGCCTCTTGCGCGATGGCCAGCAGATGCAGGATGGTGTTGGTGGAGCCGCCCATGGCGATGTCCAGCGTCATCGCGTTCTCAAACGCCTTGAAGCCCACGGCGCGCGGCAGCACGCTGGCGTCTTCCTGCTCGTAGTAACGCTGGCACAGCTCAACCGCCAGGCGGCCGGCGCGCTTGAACAGCTGCTCGCGGTCGGCGTGCGTGGCCACCACCGTGCCGTTGCCCGGCAGCGCCAGACCCAGCGCCTCGGCCAGGCAGTTCATCGAGTTGGCGGTGAACATGCCCGAGCAAGAGCCGCAGGTCGGGCAGGCAGAGCGCTCTACCTCGGCCACCTCGGCGTCGCTGACCTTGCTGTCGGCGGCCATCACCATGGCGTCGATCAAATCCAGCTTCTTGATCTGGATGGTTTTCTCGCCGCCCTGCCCCGGCACCGCCAGGCGCACCTTGCCGGCTTCCATCGGGCCGCCAGAGACGAAAACCACAGGAATGTTCAGGCGCATGGCGGCCATCAGCATGCCGGGGGTGATCTTGTCGCAGTTGCTGATGCAGACCATGGCGTCGGCGCAGTGGGCGTTGACCATGTATTCGACCGAATCGGCGATCACCTCGCGACTGGGCAGCGAATACAGCATGCCGTCATGGCCCATGGCGATGCCGTCGTCCACGGCGATGGTGTTGAATTCCTTCGCCACGCCGCCAGCGGCCTCGATTTCACGCGCAACCAGCTGGCCCAGGTCCTTCAAATGGACGTGGCCAGGCACGAACTGCGTGAACGAGTTCACCACCGCAATGATGGGCTTGGAGAAATCACCGTCTTTCATGCCGGTGGCGCGCCACAGGGAACGCGCACCCGCCATGTTGCGGCCGGCGGTGGAGGTCTTGGAACGGTAGGCAGGCATCGTGGTCAGGGAAATCGGGGTGAGACAGGCACACGTCGCTTCGGCGTGCGTGCTGACCCGCATCCCATGCGGCCAATCCACACGGCGCAGCTAGGGCTGCGGTTCACCTGGGATTATGGACGACCTGCGCGCGCGGCGCTGGGCCTTGGCGGCTGCAGCGCTGTGTCGGGAAAGGTGGGGGTTGGCGACCGCGGCCGCACGGCGCCGTCAGCGGCGACGGGCGTCGCGCGGCTTTTGGCCGATGGCCTCGAGGTGGCGGTTGATCCGGTCCTGCTTGCGCTGGTCGTCACGCTCCATCGCCTTGCGCTTGGTGTAGCCCGACCAATCGGCCCAGGTCCACCAAACCACGGCCAGCGCGAAGGGCGCCAGCACCGTCCACCAGGACCATTCGGCCACGGGGCCGATTTCCTGCCATTTCAGGAGCAACAAAACGATGCCCAAGCCCAAAAAGTACATGGTATTCCTCTAACCGCACCGGGCGGGCCGGTCAACCTCGCCGCCTACAATGACGTTGATTGACTGTAGCGCAACTACCCGCGATGGAGAACCGACGATGAAGCGTATTGTGATGACTATTGCCACCTTGGCTGCGGTGACCGCGGTCGCGCCAGCCATGGCTGACGAAGCGATGGCCAAAGCGAAGAACTGCATGGCCTGCCACGCGGTGGACAAGAAGCTCGTGGGCCCTGCCTACAAAGATGTGGCCGCCAAATACGGCAAGGAGGCCGGCGCGGTAGACAAGCTGGCCGCTAAGATCCAGAAAGGCGGCTCGGGCGTGTGGGGCGCCGTGCCCATGCCGCCCAACGCCAACGTCAGCCCGGCGGAGGCGAAAGCCCTGGCCACCTGGATCCTGTCGCTCAAGTAAACGACTGGCATCCCGCAAAAAAACCCGCCGCTGGCGGGTTTTTTGTTGAGGCGTCGAGGCGAGCGCCTGTCGCAATCCAGTCAGAACGCCAGTGCTGGGGCCGAGTGCCCCGCACTGGCGTCCCGGCCGATCAGTACGTTTGATCCAGCTGCGTCAGGATGGCCGGGTTTTCCAGCGTGCTGGTGTCCTGGGTGATCTGCTCGCCCTTGGCCAGGCTGCGCAGCAGGCGGCGCATGATCTTGCCCGACCGCGTCTTGGGCAGGTTCTCACCAAAGCGGATGTCCTTGGGCTTGGCGATGGGGCCTATCTCCTTGGCCACCCAGTCGCGCAGCTCCTTGGCGATGGCCTTCGCTTCGTCGCCCTCCGGCAGGCTGCGCTTGAGCACCACGAAGGCGCAAATCGCCTCGCCGGTCAAATCGTCGGGGCGACCCACCACGGCGGCTTCGGCCACCAAGTCGGTCTTGGCGACCAGTGCGGATTCAATCTCCATCGTGCCCATGCGGTGGCCCGACACGTTCAGCACGTCGTCGATGCGCCCGGTGATGCGGAAGTAGCCGCGCTCGGCATCGCGCACGGCGCCGTCGCCCGCCAAGTAATAGCCCTTGAGCTCTTCAGGAAAGTAGCTTTTCTTGAAGCGCTCCGGGTCGCCCCAGATGTTGCGGATCATGCTGGGCCACGGCTTCTTGACGACCAGGATGCCGCCCGAGCCGTTGGGCATGTCGTTGCCCGCCTCGTCGACGATGGCCGCCATGATGCCCGGCAGCGGCAAAGTGCACGAGCCCGGCACCAACGGCGTGGCGCCCGGCAGCGGGGTGATCATGTGGCCGCCCGTTTCGGTCTGCCAGAACGTGTCCACGATGGGGCAGCGCTCGGCGCCCACATTGCGGTAGTACCACATCCACGCCTCGGGGTTGATGGGCTCGCCCACGCTGCCCAGGATGCGCAGCGACGACAAGTCCCAGTTCTTCGGGTGCACCTTCTCATCGGTGTCGGACGCCTTGATCAGCGAGCGGATGGCCGTGGGCGCCGTGTAGAAGATCGTGCACTTGTGCTTTTCGATCATCTGCCAGAAGCGGCCCGCGTTCGGGTAGGTGGGCACGCCTTCAAAGATGATCTGCGTGGCGCCAGCGGCCAGCGGGCCGTAGGCCACGTACGTGTGGCCGGTAATCCAGCCGATGTCGGCCGTGCACCAGAAGACGTCCGAATCCTTCAGGTCGAAAGTCCAGTCCATCGTCATCTTCGCCCACAGCAGGTAGCCGCCCGTGGCGTGCTGCACGCCCTTGGGCTTGCCGGTGGAGCCGCTGGTGTACAGCACGAACAGCGGATGCTCGGCGTCCACCACTTCCGGCGGGCAGTCGGTGCTTTGCCCGGTCAGGATCTGGGTGAAGGTCTTGTCGCGCCCTTCGACCATGGCGCAGGCGGTGGCCGTGCGTTCAAAAACAAAGACGTTCTGGATCGACTCGCACCCGCCCATCGCCAATGCTTCGTCCACGATGGCCTTCAGGGGCAGTTCCTTGCCGCCGCGCATCTGGTAGTTGGCGGTGATGACCGCGACGGCGCCGCCGTCGATGATGCGTTCTTGCAGCGCCTTGGCCGAAAAGCCGCCAAACACCACGCTGTGCGTGGCGCCGATGCGCGCGCACGCCTGCATGGCGATCACGCCTTCCACCGTCATGGGCATGTAGACCAGCACGCGGTCGCCCTTCTTGACGCCGCTGACCTTCAGCGCATTGGCGAACTGGCCGACGCGCGCCAGCAGTTCTTTGTAGGTGACCTTCGTCACCGCGCCGTCGTCCGCCTCGAAGATGATGGCGGTCTTGTTTTCTACCGGCGTGCCGACGTGCTTGTCCAGGCAGTTGGCGCTGGCGTTCAGCTGCCCGTCGGCAAACCAGCGGTAGAAAGGCTTGTTCGATTCGTCCAGCACCTGCGTGAACGGCTTGGCCCACACGAGGTTTTCCTTGGCGTGCCGCGCCCAGAAGCCCTCGAAGTCGTCTTCGGCCTCTTTGCACAGGGCGTTGTAGGCGTCCATGCCGCCCACGCGCGCGGCCTTGACCACCGCTTCGCTGGGTGGGAACACCCGGTTCTCAACCAAAACCGATTCAATCGCGCTCATGGAATTTGTCTCCTGTTTTGTTGGCTGGTGCGCGCGCCGCCGACGCTGGCCGACGCAACCAAATCATGATCAACGGGCGCTCTTACAACGCACTGACTGGCAGACGCCGCCCATCTCTAGAATACGCCCTCGCCCCACCGCGTGCCCCGCGCGCGCCACCCTTCCCACGCCTCCATGAGCGAACCGCAACTGCCCCCTTCCGTTGAGCGCGTCCTGCGCCCCCTGCCCCGGCTGATCTTTGCCAGCCGCTGGCTGCAGCTGCCGCTGTACCTGGGCCTGATCGTGGCGCAGGCCGTGTACGTCGGCTACTTCATGATCGAGCTGTGGCACCTGGTCGAGGCGGCGCTGGGCAACAAGGACGCGCTGCAGGCGCTGGTCGACAGCATTGGCTACAAGACGTCCGCACCGGTCGGGTCGCTGAACGAAACCATCATCATGCTGGTGGTGCTGGCGCTGATCGACGTGGTGATGATCTCCAACCTGCTGATCATGGTGATCGTGGGGGGCTACGAGACCTTTGTCAGCCGGCTGAACCTGGAAGGCCACCGGGACCAGCCTGAGTGGCTGGATCACGTGAACGCCAGCACGCTGAAGGTGAAGCTGGCGCTGTCGATCATCGGCATCAGCTCGATCCACTTGCTGAAAACCTTCATCAACGCCGACAACTATTCCGACAGGACGCTGGTGGCGCAGACGGTGATCCACATCACCTTCCTGCTGTCGGCCATGGCCATCGCCTACACCGACAAGCTGATGAGCGGCGGCCACAGCGGGCACCACGGCGGGCACTGAAAGACGGCGGGCAACGGTCAGGCGCCCGCTGGGCGGTGCGAAAACCCTACCCGGTCATCTACCTATAAAAACAGCCTCCAGCGCTGGTGCCACCTGCGCTGGCAGCTATCAATAGCATAGTATTCGCTGCGCAGGCGCGGCCGCCCAGACTGCGAGCTGCAATCCATCCACCCGCCCGCCGCGGCCAGCAAGCTGCACCGCAGCTTGCACAGCGCGCCGCTCAGGCGCCCAGCGGCGCCGCATCGCCCAGCGGGCCCCAGGCGGGCTCGGCCGCGAAGCGTTCCACCAAAAAGCCCAGCAGCGCGCGCAGCGCAGGCAGCATGTGGCGGCGCGAGGTGTATACCGCCCACACGCCCGCGATTTGCGGTGTCCAGCCCGGCAGAACGGGCAACAGGGCGCCGCTGGCCAGCGCCGGCCGCGCCAGGATGGTCGGCAGGCGCGCCACGCCGGCGCCGCACTCGGCCGCGCGCAGCAGCGCCATCGCGTCGTTGGCGGTCAAATTGCCGCGCACCGCCACCGAGGTGGGTTGGCCCTGCGCATCGGTGAACTGCCACACGCTTTGGCCGAAGTAGCTGTGCGTCAGGCAGTTGTGCGCCGCCAGCGCTTCGGGCCGATCGGGCCAGCCGCGCGCGGCCAGGTAGGCGGGCGCCGCGCAGACGACCGAATGGCAGTCGCACAGGCGGCGGGCGATCAGGTTCGGGTCCAGCTCCACAGCGATGCGAATGGCCAGGTCGATGCGCTCTTGCACCAGGTTCACCGCGCGGTCCTGCATTTGCAGATCGACCGACACGCCCGGGTGCCGCGCCACGAAATCGGCCAACGCGGGCGCCAGCTGCACCTGCCCGACCGAGTTGCTGGCCGTCAGCCGCAGCTGGCCGGTGAGCGGCGCCGCGCCGTCCGCCGGTGCGGCCTGCGCCTGCATGCCCTGCGCCAGCGACAGCACCTGCCGACACGCGGGCAGCACGGCTTCGCCCGCCGTCGTCAGGCCCAGGCGGCGGGTGCTGCGGTGCAACAGCCGGGCGCCGGCCCAGGCCTCCAGCTCGGCCAGGTAGCGCGTGACCACCGGGCGCGACAGCCCCAGCCGATCGGCGGCGCCGCTCAGGCTGCCGGCCTCGACCGTGGTCACGAAAACCTGCATCGCTTGCAGACGGTCCATGTGCGCCCCTCAGCCCTCAGTTGAACGATTTCAGCAATAAACCAGTGCCATTGACGGTCTATTTCAATCGAATTCAGAAATTTACCATCGGTACACCGTGTGGCGCTGCCGGCTGACACATCCGCCAGCCACCGCGCCGCACACTGGTTCATCTCATCCGTTCGACTTGTTTATTTGAAAGGACACCACCATGGCCCACATCGCCATCATCGGAGCCACCGGCCGCGCAGGCGGTCAATTGCTGGAAGAAGCCCTGCGTCGGGGCCACCGCGTCACCGCCATTGCGCGCCACGCCAGCAGCCAGCTGTCCGGGCGCGACGGCGTGATTCCCGTCGATCTGGACGTGCTGGACAGTGCCGCGCTGGCCAAGGCCATCGGCAGCCACGACGCGGTTTTCAGCGCCGCGCATTTCGCCACCGTGCCGCCCCAGGCGGTGATCGGCCCCGTGAAGCAGGCCCACGTGCCGCGCCTGATGGTGGTGGGCGGTGCAGGCAGCCTGCGCGTGGCCGGCGGCGCGCGCGTGATCGATTCGCCCGATTTCCCCGAGGCGTACAAGGCCGAAGCCGCCGCGGGCGGCCAGTTTCTGGACGCCCTGCAGGCCGAGCCCGCGCTGAACTGGACCTTTCTGTCGCCATCGGCTGAATTCGTCGAAGGCCCGCGCACCGGCCACTTCCGCCTGGGCAAGGACGACCTGCTGGTCAGCGCTGAAGGCCGCAGCTGGATCAGCTTTGCCGACTTCGCCATCGCCTTCCTGGACGAGTTCGAGCGGCCCCAGCACGCGCGCGAGCGCTTCACGGTCGGTTATTGAGCCGCACGCGGCGGCGGGCCGTTGCGTGAAGCGGGCTGGGCCGCTGGGCGTTCGCCTGCGTGGCGTTGTGCATCAAATCAGCCTCTGGCGCCCGCCCTACCAGCGCCAGCAGCTATCAATTTGATTGCGAACAGGAAGGACGTTGATCTGGGCGGTGACCTGAAAGAAGGCTGGGTGACCACCGCACGCCCACCCGCCAAGCAATGGCAAGGCAGGGCGCAGCCCGCGCGGGGCCGCCCCACCCGCCGATTCAGCGCCCGATCATGTTGGCGGGCACCACCCAGGCGTCGAACTGCTCGGGCGTCAGGTAGCCCGAGGCGATGGCCGCCTCGCGCAGGCTGCTGCCTTCCTTGTGCGCCTTCTTGGCGATGAAGGCGGCCTTGTCATAGCCGATGTGCGGGTTCAGCGCGGTCACCAGCATCAGCGACCGCTCCAGCAGCTCTTCGATGCGGCCACGGTTGGGCTCGATGCCCACCGCGCAGTGCTCGTCAAAGCTGACCATGCCGTCCGCCAGCAGGCGGATGCTTTGCAGCACGTTGTGCGCCACCAGCGGGCGGAACACGTTCAGCTCGAAATTGCCCGACGCGCCGCCGATGTTCACCGCCACGTCGTTGCCAAAGACCTGCGCGCACAGCATGGTCAGCGCCTCGCACTGCGTGGGGTTGACCTTGCCCGGCATGATGGATGAGCCGGGTTCGTTCTCAGGAATGCTGATCTCGCCCAGGCCGCTGCGCGGGCCGCTGGCCAGCCAGCGCACGTCGTTGGCGATCTTCATCAGGCTGGCGGCCAGCCCTTTCAGCGTGCCGTGGGCGTAGACCAGCGCATCGCAGCTGGCCAGCGCCTCAAACTTGTTGGGCGCGGTGACGAAGGGGTAGCCCGTCAGCCGGGCCAGCTCGGCGGCCACGGCCACGGCGTAGCCCTTGGGCGCGTTCAGCCCCGTGCCCACGGCCGTACCGCCCAGTGCCAGCTCGTACAGGTGCGGCAGCGCCGCGCGGATGTGCCGCTCGCCATGCGCCAGCTGCGCCACCCAGCCCGAAATCTCTTGCCCCAACGTCAGCGGCGTGGCGTCTTGCAGGTGCGTGCGGCCAATCTTCACGATGCCGTCAAAGGCCTCGCTTTTGGCGTGCAGCGTGGCGCGCAGGCGCTCCAGCGCGGGCAACAGGTGCTGGTGAATGGCGGTGACCACGGCCACGTGCATCGCCGTGGGGTACACGTCGTTGCTGCTCTGGCTTTTGTTCACGTCGTCGTTAGGGTGCACCAGCCGCGCCTCGCCGCGCTCGCCGCCCAGCAGTTCGCTGGCGCGGTTGGCCAGCACCTCGTTGACGTTCATGTTCGTCTGCGTGCCCGAGCCGGTTTGCCACACGGCCAGCGGGAATTCGCCGGGGTGCTGCCCGCCGATCACCTCATCGGCCGCCTGCGCAATCGCCTTGGACTTGGCCGCGTCCAGCAGGCCCAGATCGGCATTGACCACCGCCGACGCACGCTTGACCTGCGCCAGCGCGTGGATGATCTCGGCGGGCTGCTTTTCGGTGCTGATGCGGAAGTTGTTCAGCGACCGCTCGGTCTGCGCGCCCCACAGCCGCTCGGCGGGCACGTCGATGGGGCCGAAGGTGTCTTTTTCCTGCCGGGTGGCGCTCATGGGCGACCTCCTTGGTGGCCCAATTCGCGCCAGCTTTGCTCGTGCACCTGCACGCCTTCGCGCTGCGCGGCGGCCAGCAGGCGCTGCCAGGCGGCGTCGCGCTCGGCGTCGGTCACGCCTTCAACCTGGTCAAAGCGCGCAATGGCGTTGCGCACGTGCTGCGCGTCTTCCAGGGGCAGCTTGCGCTGCTCGGGAAAGGCAAACTCGCCCGGCGGCAGTTCGTTGCGCCGGGCGGCATTCAGCTCGCTCATGGAGGGGCTCCGTTGGTGGTGGTGATGCGGCTACGGTACACGAGCGCATTGCCTGCGCCGCGATCAGGGGAAATCTGCGGTGGCCAGCCCTGTAGACAGCCCCGTGCGCAAGCCTTCGCCGCCGTCAGCCCCGTGTGGCCCACCACGCCCGATAATGCGAGGGTTTGCCCGAAGCCTGACGGGCCACCTCTCGAACCCACTGCCATCATCACTATGACCACGATCCGCCAGCAAGACCTGATCGACTCCGTCGCAGGCGCCCTGCAGTACATCAGCTACTACCACCCTGCCGACTACATCCAGCACCTGGCGCGCGCCTATGAGAAGGAGCAAAGCCCGGCCGCCAAGGACGCCATGGCGCAGATCCTGACCAACAGCAAGATGGCCGCCACCGGCCACCGCCCCATCTGCCAGGACACGGGCATCGTCAACGTGTTCCTGAAAGTGGGCATGGACGTGAAGTGGGAAGGCTTCACCGGCAGCCTGGAAGACGCCATCAACGAAGGCGTGCGCCAAGGCTATAACCACCCCGACAACACGCTGCGCGCCAGCGTGGTGGCCGACCCGCAGTTCGCACGCAAGAACACCAAGGACAACACGCCCGCCGTCATCAGCGTGCAGATCGTGCCCGGCGACAAGCTGGACGTGACGGTGGCGGCCAAGGGCGGCGGCTCTGAAAACAAGTCCAAGATGATCATGATGAACCCCAGCGACAACCTGGTCGACTGGGTGCTGAAAACCGTGCCCACCATGGGCGCCGGCTGGTGCCCGCCGGGCATGCTGGGCATCGGCATTGGCGGCACCGCCGAAAAGGCGGTCTTGCTGGCCAAGGAAAGCCTGATGGAAGACCTGAACATGTACGAGCTGCAGGCCAAGGCCGACCGCGGCGAAAAGCTGGACCAGGTCGAAGAACTGCGCATGGAGCTGTACGAGAAAGTGAACGCACTGGGCATCGGCGCGCAGGGCCTGGGGGGCCTGGCCACCGTGCTGGACATCAAGATCAAGATGTACCCCACGCACGCGGCCAGCAAGCCCGTGGCCATGATCCCCAACTGCGCCGCCACGCGCCACGCGCACTTCGTGATGGACGGCAGCGGCCCCGTGTACCTCGAAGCCCCGTCGCTCGACCTGTGGCCCAAGATCGACTGGGAACCCGACTACAACAAGTCCAAAAAGGTCGACCTGAACACGCTGACCAAGGCAGAAGTGGCCAGCTGGAAGCCTGGCGACACGCTGCTGCTCAACGGCAAGATGCTGACGGGCCGCGACGCCGCGCACAAGCGCATGCAGGACATGCTGGCCAAGGGCGAGAAGCTGCCGGTGGACTTCACCAACCGCGTGATCTACTACGTTGGCCCGGTCGACCCGGTCAAGGGCGAGGCCGTGGGCCCCGCCGGCCCGACCACCGCCACGCGCATGGATAAGTTCACCGACATGATGCTGGAGCAAACCGGCCTGATCGCCATGATCGGCAAGGCCGAGCGCGGCCCGGTCGCCATCGAAAGCATCAAGAACCACAAATCTGCGTACCTGATGGCCGTGGGCGGCGCCGCCTACCTGGTCAGCAAGGCGATCAAGGCCGCCAAGGTGGTGGGTTTTGAAGACCTGGGCATGGAAGCCATCTACGAATTCGATGTGGTCGACATGCCCGTGACGGTGGCCGTGGACGCGGGCGGCACCAGCGCCCACATCACCGGCCCCGCCGAATGGCAGAAGAAGATTGCCAGCGGCGAATACAAGGTGATCGACCTGGCGAGCGCCTGAGGGCAGCGCGCCAAGGGCGCCATGGCGGGCGGCGCCTTGCAGCGCTCGCCCGCCGCTTTTTTTATAAGCAAATTGGCCCCTGGCGCCCGCCCCACCTGCGGCAGAAGCTCTTTTATTGATAGCAAACAGCGCTTTCACCCCCAGCGCCGCCCACACCGCATGGTGGCGCTTGCCCTGCCCCACTCTCCCGATTCGCCATGTCCACCGAGCAGCCAAGCATTGGCGTTTTTGACAGCGGCATCGGCGGGCTGAGCGTGCTGCGCGAATTGCAGGCCGCGCTGCCGGGCGAACGCTTCGTTTACTGGGCCGACAGCGGCCATGCGCCGTATGGCGAACGCAGCACCGCCTTCGTGCGCGAACGCTCGCACGCCGTCGTTCAGGCTCTGCGCGAGCAGCACCGCGTGAAGGCGGTCGTCATCGCGTGCAACACCGCCACGGCGGCGGCCATTGATTCACTGCGCCACGCGCACCCTGATGTGCCCATCGTGGGCATCGAGCCGGCCCTGAAGCCCGCCGCGGCGCTAAGCCGCACCGGGCACGTCGGCGTGCTGGCCACCCGCAGCACGCTGGCCAGCGACCGCTTTCAGCAGCTGGCCGAGCGTGTCGGCGGCGATTGCCACTTTCATCCGCAGCCCTGCGACGGTTTGGCAGACGCCATCGAACAGCTGGCAGCGCATTCGCAGGACGACGCGGCCGAAGACGGTGCAGCGGTTCGCAGCTTGATCCGCACCTACGTACAAGCGCTGGGGCCCATCGGCGGCGGCGCTGGCGCTATCGACACGCTGGTGCTGGGTTGCACGCATTACCCGTTGGCTTGGTCGGATTGGGTGTCGGCTACCGGTGCCAAGGTGCAGCTGATCGACCCTGCCGCGGCCGTGGCACGGCAGCTGCGCCGTGTTCTGGCCGCGCGCGGTGCCCTCAGCGAGGACGGCAGCTGCGCGCGTGCGGGCGAGCCGCGCGTTCACCTTCAATTGGAATTGGTATCGACGGGGGAATTGGCACCGCTGCAGGCTGCGGTGGCACGCTGGGCGTCGCCGGGCTGACCCAACGGCGCAGAAGCAGCACGCCTGCAGCCAGGCGCCGAATCGGCCTCTAGCCCTTGCCCCACCAGCGCTGGAAGCTCCTTATTCAGGAGCAAACAGCAGGTTGAACAGGCGCGGCAGGCGCCAGTCAGCCATCAATGCAGATGGCGTGGGCGGCGTCCGCTGCCGTGACCATTCCCACCCGCGCCAGGGCTGCGCGGGGGCTTACCCAGTTCCAGCGAACTGACCAGCGCCGTGAAGCGGTCGGAAAACAGCTTGTCGATCTCGGCCACCACGCCGCCCAGCTCGGCGCCGTCGAAATGGCGCTCCATCAGCGCCACCACGTCTTCCACCAGCAGATTGCGCTGCGCCTGCATGATCGCCTCGGGCGTCGGGCCAACGAACAGCAGCACGAAGTCGTCGCGCGATTCGCGCCCCTGCTCTTCGTCCTCTTCGTCGTACTGCGCGTCGTAGAACGTCACCTCGATCTGGCTGCCCTCGGCCGACAGATCGTTCAGGTTCATGCACAGGTCGTCGAGTTGCTGGCGGAAGTCTTCGTCGCCAGCCACCGTCCAGCACATCTGCAGCAAATGATCGGGGGCGTCGAAGCGGATGCCCGGCTCATCCTCGTACAGGCTCGCGGCACCGTCGGCCAGCGAGCGAGCGCGGGCGTACTTCCAAAGTGGCTTGAGGGCGTCTTGCAGCGCATCGAAACCCACATCGCTGCGCAGCTTCACGTCGCCATGCACGTGTATTTCGAAAGGTGCGTCTTCACTCATGGCGTATTCCTCACAGCTGGTGCCCCGGGCCGGAATCGAACCGGCACGCACCCTTTCGGGAAGCGGCGGATTTTAAGTCCGCTGTGTCTACCAGTTTCACCACCGGGGCCAAACGTGCATTGTCGCACTCAATTCGAGTGCATCTCGTTGAAGCGGCGTTGGCTCACTTGCTACTGCTACGGGTAGCAGACAAGCAGCCATCGCCAGAAAAAAGAAAGCCGCTATAGAGGCTATAGCGGCTTAGCTAGCATTTACGCTGTTCTAACTGGAGGCGCGATCCGGAGTCGAACCGGACTAGACGGATTTGCAATCCGTTGCATAACCGCTTTGCTATCGCGCCAGCTGTGCGAGAACCATCTGCCTGAAAAAAAAGGAAGCGGCTGCTTCCTTTTTTAAGTGCCCCGGTTTGGTGACCGGAGCTAGCGTATGGAGCGGGAAACGAGGCTCGAACTCGCGACCTCAACCTTGGCAAGGTTGCGCTCTACCAACTGAGCTATTCCCGCGTTGCAAGCCTTGCATTGTATGCTGAAAAATCGGCATTGGGAAGAGGCATGCAAAAATTTCTTCAATTATTTGCAACCCCCTCTCAGCGACCACGTTCAGCGGCGGCTCAGTGCTTCACCGCGCCGCGGCGCTCAGTGGTTTTCTTGGCCACGGCAGGGGCAGCCGCAGCCTCAACAGCAGCGGGCGCCACGTCGTCGTCGAGCAGTGGCGACGGCTGCCGCTCCAGTGCGACTTCAAGCACCTTGTCGATCCAGCGCACAGGCACGATCTTCAGCGCCTCCTTCACGTTGGCGGGAATGTCCTGAAGATCCTTCACGTTCTCCTCGGGAATCAGCACGGTCTTGATGCCGCCGCGCAGCGCGGCCAACAGCTTTTCCTTCAGACCGCCGATGGCCGTGACTTCGCCACGCAAGGTGATCTCGCCGGTCATGGCCACGTCGCCGCGCACCGGAATGCCGGTCAGCGCCGACACAATCGCCGTCGTCATCGCAGCACCAGCGCTGGGGCCGTCCTTAGGCGTGGCGCCATCGGGCACGTGCACGTGGATGTCCCGTTTCTCGAACACCTCGTCCTTGATGCCCAGCACCCGCGCCCGCGACCGCACCACGGTGCGCGCCGCTTCCACGGACTCCTTCATCACGTCGCCCAGCTGGCCGGTGCGCTGAATAGCGCCCTTGCCCGGCATGGTGGCGGCCTCGATGGTCAGCAGATCGCCGCCCACTTCGGTCCAGGCCAGCCCGACCACCTGGCCGACCTGGTTCTGCTGCTCTGCGCGGCCGTAGGTGAACTTGCGCACTCCGAGGAAGTCGTTGAGGTTGTCTTCATTCACCACCACTTTCGGCGTCAGCTGCTTGAGCTGCAGCCCCTTGATCACCTTGCGGCAGATCTTGGACAGCTCACGTTCCAGCGAACGCACGCCCGCTTCGCGCGTGTAGTAGCGCACGATGTCGCGCACGGCGCCTTCGGTGACTTCCAGCTCGCCGTCTTTCACGCCGTTGTTCTTCATCTGCTTGGGCAGCAGGTACTTCACGGCGATGTTGGTCTTCTCGTCCTCGGTGTAACCCGACAGGCGGATGACTTCCATGCGGTCCAGCAGGGCCGGCGGAATGTTCATCGAGTTGCTGGTGGCCACGAACATCACGTCCGACAGGTCGAAATCGACCTCGACGTAATGATCGCCAAACGTGTGGTTCTGCTCAGGGTCTAGCACCTCCAGCAGCGCGCTGGACGGGTCGCCGCGGAAATCCATGCCCAGCTTGTCGATCTCGTCCAGCAGGAACAGCGGATTGCGCGTGCCCACCTTGTTCAGGCTTTGCAGCACCTTGCCTGGCATGGCGCCGATGTAGGTGCGGCGGTGCCCGCGAATCTCTGCCTCGTCGCGCATGCCGCCCAGCGCCATGCGCACGTACTTGCGGCCCGTGGCCTTGGCCACCGACTGGCCCAGCGAGGTTTTGCCCACGCCAGGTGGCCCCACCAGGCACAGGATGGGCGCCTTGACCTTGTCCACACGCTGCTGCACCGCGAGGTATTCCAGGATGCGGTCCTTGACCTTTTCCAGCCCGTAGTGGTCTTCGTTCAGCACCTCTTCGGCGTGCGCCAGATCGTGCTTGATCTTGGTCTTCTTGCTCCAGGGCAGGCCAACCAGCACGTCGATGTAGTTGCGCACCACGGTGGCCTCAGCCGACATGGGCGACATCAGCTTGAGCTTTTTCAGCTCGCTCTCGGCCTTCTTGCGCGCGTCCTTGGGCATGCGCGCGGCCTTGATCTTTTTCTCGATCTCTTCGATGTCGGCGCCTTCTTCGCCCTCACCCAGCTCTTTCTGGATGGCCTTGACCTGCTCGTTCAGGTAGAAGTCGCGCTGGTTCTTTTCCATCTGGCGCTTCACGCGACCACGGATCTTCTTGTCGACGTTGAGGATGTCGACTTCGCGCTCAATCTGCTCAAACAGATTTTCCAGCCGCTCTTTCACGCTGGCCAGGTCCAGCACGTTCTGCTTGCTTTCCAGCTTGAGTGGCAGGTGCGCGGCGATGGTGTCGGCCAGGCGGCCGGGCTCGTCGATGCTGGCGATCGAGGTCAGGATTTCCGGCGGGATCTTTTTGTTCAGCTTGACGTACTGGTCAAACTGCTGCATCACCGCGCGGCGCAGCGCCTCGACCTCCGGGTCGTCCTGGTCGTTGGCCGGCTCGATGGGCGTGACGGTGGCCACGAAGTGCGACTCACCGCCGTCCTCGATGTGAGTCACGGTAGCGCGCTGCTGGCCTTCAACCAGCACCTTCACGGTGCCATCGGGCAGCTTGAGCATCTGCAGGATGGTGGACACGCAGCCCACCTCGAACATGTCGCTCACCGTGGGCTCGTCTTTGGCGGCCGCCTTTTGGGCCACCAGCATGATGCGCCGGTCGGCCGCCATGGCGGTCTCCAGCGCCTTGATGCTCTTGGGTCGCCCCACAAACAGCGGGATGACCATGTGCGGGAACACCACGACGTCGCGCAGCGGCAGCAGCGGCAGATCAATCGGCGTGGCGGGCAATGGGGTGGTTCCGGACATGCAATGTTCCTTCGGGTGATTCGCCAGTAAATGGCTGCTCAGGCGCCATTTTCAACCCAGCGCCACAAGGCGCGCCCCGTCAGAGACATGGCGCGCCTTGCAAAGAGGTTAAGCCGCGAAATATGCTATCTAAAAAATAGCGTCCAGCGCAAGTGGCGCCTGCGTCAAAGGCCGATTTGTCCATTGGCCTCGCTGGCCAACAGCCCACTCAGGCCTTCTTGGCCGACTCGCGGTAAACCAGCAGCGGCGGCTGGTTTTCTTCGATGGTGTTCTCGTCGACCACCACCTTTTCGACGTTGGCCGTGTGGGGCAGCTCGAACATCGTGTCGATCAGCGCCTGTTCCAGAATCGAGCGGAGCCCGCGCGCGCCGGTCTTGCGCGCCAGCGCCTTGCGGGCGATGGCCTTGAGCGCGGACGGGCGAATTTCCAGCTCGACGCCTTCCATGTTCAGCAAGCGGGCAAACTGCTTGACCAGCGCGTTCTTCGGCTCGGTCAGGATCTGCACCAGCGCGTCTTCGGTCAGCTCGGCCAGCGTGGCGACCACGGGCATGCGGCCCACCAGCTCGGGGATGATGCCGAACTTGATCAGGTCTTCTGGCTCCACTTCCTGGAAGGCCTCGCTGATCGAGCGCTGCTGCTTGCTGCGCACGGTGGCGCCAAAGCCAATGCCCGAGGTTTCGGTGCGCGCCTCGATCACCTTCTCCAGCCCCGCGAACGCGCCGCCGCAGATGAACAGGATGTTGGTCGTGTCGATCTGCAGGAAGTCCTGGTTCGGGTGCTTGCGCCCGCCCTGCGGCGGAATGCTGGCCATGGTGCCTTCGATCAGCTTGAGCAGCGCTTGCTGCACGCCTTCGCCCGACACGTCGCGCGTGATGCTGGGGTTGTCGGCCTTGCGGCTGATTTTGTCGATCTCGTCGATGTAGACGATGCCGCGCTGGGCGCGCTCGACGTCGTAGTTACAGCTTTGCAGCAGCTTGCTGATGATGTTCTCGACGTCCTCGCCCACGTAGCCAGCCTCGGTCAGCGTGGTGGCGTCGGCCATGACGAAGGGCACGTCCAGCTGGCGTGCCAGCGTCTGCGCCAGCAACGTCTTGCCAGAGCCCGTGGGGCCGATCAGCAGGATGTTGCTCTTGGCCAGCTCGACGTCGCCGCCCTTGGCGTCTTCCTTGTGCTTGAGCCGCTTGTAGTGGTTGTACACCGCCACAGCCAGAGTGCGCTTGGCCTTTTCCTGGCCAATCACATAGTTGTCGAGGTTGTGCTTGATGTCGGACGGCGTGGGCAGGTCGCTGCGGGCCTCACCCTCGGGTGCATCCGCGGGCACTTCCTCGCGGATTATGTCGTTGCACAGGTCGATGCATTCGTCGCAGATGAACACCGACGGGCCGGCAATCAGTTTCTTGACTTCGTGCTGGCTCTTGCCGCAGAAGGAGCAGTAGAGCGACTTCTCGCCAGAAGAGCCTTTTTTATCGGCCATTGAATGACAGTTCAGTGAAGAATCGGCGCATGATAACCAAATCAGGCGCACCAAAATAAAACCCCGTTGCCATCGGGCCACGGGGGTCAGGCGGATTTAAGCGGGCATTGCAGCCCGCTCGGCCTCCGTCAGGGGCGGTTGGCGATGACTTGGTCGACGATGCCGTAATCCTTGGCTTCGTCGGCGGTCATGAAATAGTCGCGCTCGGTATCGCGCTGCACTTTTTCCAGCGGCTGGCCGGTGCGCTCAGCCAGGATGCGGTTCATCTGGTCCTTGGTGCGCAGGATGTCGCGCGCATGGATCTCGATGTCGGTCGCCTGGCCGCGTGCGCCGCCCAGCACTTGGTGGATCATGATCTTGCTGTTGGGCAGGCTGTAGCGTTTGCCTTTGGCGCCCGCAGCCAGCAAGAACGCGCCCATGCTGGCGGCAAAGCCCAGGCACATGGTGGACACATCGGGCTTGATGAACTGCATGGTGTCGTAGATCGACATGCCGGCCGTCACGCTGCCGCCGGGCGAGTTGATGTACAGCGAAATGTCCTTGTCGGGGTTTTCGCTCTCAAGGAACAGCAGCTGCGCCACCACCAGGTTGGCCGTCTGGTCGTTGACTTCGCCCACGAGGAAGACCACGCGTTCGCGCAGCAGGCGCGAATAGATGTCGTAGGAACGTTCGCCGCGGCCCGACTGCTCGATCACCATGGGGACGAGGCCGAGGTTGGTCGGGGTGTCGTACTGGCTCATAAAAACTCCAAGTTGCGTCTGCAAAAGCAAATGGGGCTGGAACCCGCAGATTCCAAGCCCCATGGCAGGGGCCAGTCCAGCCGCCCCAGATCAACAACGATTTCAGCCTCTAGCGCAGGCACAGCAAGCGCAAGCAGCTATCAAAATCGAAGTAGGCTCAGGCCTGTTGGCCCATCAGCTCGTCGAACGCGAGCTTCTTGTCGGTGACCTTGGCCTTGCCCAGCACGAAGTCGGCCACGTTGTTCTCGGTGGCGATGGCCTGCACTTCGGCCAGGCGGTTGCCGTCGGCGAAGTAGTAGCGCACCACCTCTTCCGGGCGCTCATAGCTGGCGGCCATGGTTTCGACCTGGGTCTTGACCTGCTCGGGCGTGGCTTGCAGCGCGTTCTTGTTGACCAGCTCGGCCACCACCAGGCCGGTGCGCACGCGGCGCTCGGCTTCGGGGATGAAGGTGTCTTCAGGAATGGGCAGCTTTTCCACGTCCTTGATGCCGCGCGACTTCAGGTCGGCGCGGGCGGTTTCGATCATGCGGGCCACTTCGTTCTTGACCAGCGCGTTGGGCACGTCCAGCTCGGCGCCGTTCACCAGCGCCTGCATCACGGCTTGCTTGTTGCGCTGGTTGACGCGGAAATTCACTTCGCGCTCAAGGTTCTTGCGGATGTCGGCGCGCAGCGCTTCGACGGTGCCTTCGGCCACGCCCAGCGACTTGGCCAGCTGCTCGTTCACTTCGGGCAGGTGCGCGGCTTCGATCTTCTTGACGGTGACCAGGAAGTCGGCGGTTTTGCCGGCCACTTCGGCGCCGTGGTAGTCGGCCGGGAAAGCCAGCGGGAAGGTCTTGGATTCGCCGACTTT
Source organism: Ottowia oryzae (assembly GCF_003008535.1). Classification (NCBI taxonomy): domain Bacteria; kingdom Pseudomonadati; phylum Pseudomonadota; class Betaproteobacteria; order Burkholderiales; family Comamonadaceae; genus Ottowia; species Ottowia oryzae. The sequence goes on along the minus strand of NZ_CP027666.1, from coordinate 1,908,176 downwards.
CATGCCACGCACGGCGTCTTCGAATTCCTTGAGCATCTGGCCTTCGGCAATGACGAACTGGAAGTCTTCGGCCTTGCCGCCTTCAAAGGGCTCGCCGTCGATCTTGCCGGCAAAGTCCACCGTCACGCGGTCGCCGTCTTCGGCGGGCGTGCCCTGGGCGCGCTGGGCAAAGCTGCGGCGCTGCTTGCGCAGGATGTCCAGCGTGCGGTCGATGGCGTCGTCGCCCACGTCCACCGAGACTTTTTCCACCTCGGCGGCAGACAGGTCGCCCAGCTTGACTTCGGGGAACACCTCGAACACGGCGTCGAAGGTCATCTGGCCTTCGGGCGCGCCTTCTTTTTCAGAGATCGAAGGCTGACCGGCCACGCGCAGCTTGGCTTCGTTGGCGGCGTTGTAGAACGCTTCGCCGACCTTGTCGTTCATCACCTCGTACTGCACCGAATAGCCGTAGCGCTGGGCCACGACACCCATCGGCACCTTGCCGGGACGAAAACCGTCCATCTTGACGGTGCGCGACAGCTTGCGCAGGCGCGCTTCCACCTCGTTCTGGATCACGTCCACGGGCAGGGAGAGCGTCATCTTGCGCTCCAGCTTGTCAAGGGTTTCCACGTTCACGGCCATGGTGTGTTTCTCTCAAGGGTTGAAGTTGCGGTGCGCAGGACGCGCCGCCGCGGCTGTCAGCCGGGCCACGCTCCCTGCGCGGGAATTCATTCGGGTTGATTTGCCGGCACCGGGGCGCGCGGCAAAACCGGGTATTTTAGCGGGCTGGAGAGAGTGAGCTCTGCGTGGCGCTTGCGCGGCGGCACGGGCGCCTGGAAGTCGTACAGCGGCGGGCGCTGCGTGAAGCCCCTTGTTACCGCGGCGGGGTGCGACACTCAGCGTTCGACGCAATCGATTTACCCAGCGTCAGGCCAGGCAGCAATCGGGTTTGTCGGGCGGCAGGCGCCTACGCGGCGGCCCGGCCGCTATCGCCGCGCTCTATGATCAGAAATCCGGCCCAAGCGCAGGCTGATAGGGCGCGATCAGCTACCAATAGTGCAGCAATACTCACACCACGTGAAAGTGGTGAGTTCCGTCGCGCGCCAGTTGCGCGACCAGACCGTATTCCCAATCAAGGTAGGCCTGCATCGCATCGCGCGGTGCCCCCGTTCCCTCGTACGGCCGTTGATAGCGGTCAGTGCGCGGGGTGGCCAGGTGCGTCTCACCCGCTTCGGCCGGCAACCCCAGCGCAAACCACCCCGTGTTGCCACCATCGAGCACCTGCACTTCCGCTTGCTGCTGGCCCCGGGCGTCCAGCCAGTCGCGCACATCGTCGGCCGCGTAGCGTGCCAACAGCGCGGTGCCGCAGGTCAGCACATATCGGCCCGCCTTGGGCAGGCGGGCCAGCACCTGGGACAACTGAGCGCGCACGGCGAACCAGGCGCCGGGGATGTGGCGCTTGACATAGTTGGCGCTGGCCCCCACGTCGATCACCACTGCGTCGCCTGAGCGCAGCAGCGCTGCCAGCGCTGCAGGCGGAACACGCTCAATAGCGTGACGGTGCGGCGGGTAAGGCGGGTGCGGGCTTGCTCTCTCGGTGAAATCCACTGCTTGGGCGTCGGCCACGACATAGGCGTCCCACCCCATCTGCGCCAGCCAGGACGCGGCCATGTGGGCGCGCACACCATCGTCATCGGCCAAAACGATCCGGGCGCCGCGCACCGGGGCGTGATGGTCTGTTTCCTGCACCAACTGGCCGCCCGGAGCGCTGGCGAAGCCGGGGAGGTGCCCTGCGGCGTATTCCTCTGGCGTGCGCACATCGAATCGGTAGACCGTGCGCGCACCACCTTCGGCCAGTGCGTCCACCGCCGCCCGTCCGATGCGTTGCACACCCGCGCGCTCAGCCACCGCGCCAGCCCCTTCGCGCGCCAGCGCTTGCTGTTCGGGCGCAGCCCGTGCGGTGGCGGCGCGGTCGGCGCCGTGTTCCAGTGCCTGCCCCGCCAACAGCCAGCCTATGGTGCCGTTGCGCAGCGCGGCGATGGGATTAGGCAGTGACGCGTTGACCAGCGATTGCGCGCCGATGATGCTGCGTGTGCGACCGGCGCAGTTGACAATGATGCGCGTTTCGGGGTTGGGCGCGAGGGCCCTGGCGCGCAGCACCAGCTCTCCGCCCGGCACGCTGATGCCGCCCGGGATGTTCATCGTCTGGTATTCGTCGAAGCGGCGTGCGTCGAGCACCACCACGTCGGCTTTCGCGTCAAGCAGCGATTTCACTTGTTCGGCAGACAGCGAAGGCGTTGCACGCTCGTGCTCGACCAGCTCGCCAAAGGCTTTGCTGGGCACATTCACGTCGCGGAACACTTCGCCACCCGCACCCTGCCAGCCGGCGAGCCCGCCAGCCAACACATTAACCTGGGTGTAGCCCTGCCGCGCCAGCACGGCTGCGGCCTTGGGTGCAAGGTCCTCACCCTCGAAATCACCGAAGAGCACGATGCGTGTGTCAAGCCGAGGAATACGGCGCCACGCTTCAAGTTCGATGCGCGACAGGGGCAGGTTGGCAGCCCAAAGCGGGTGCGCCTGCGCGTAAGGGTGTTCCTCGCGAACGTCCAGCAGCGCGATCTCGTCGCGCGCGAGAAGATGAGCACGCACCTGATCGGCGGTGAGCGTCGGCCAGCCTGGGCCCACAGTGTCGGCGAAGGCATCCCAACTGATCGGATCTGCAAGCGGGGCTTCGACCAAGGCGAGATGACTCATACACGGCTTCCTGAAATGACTTTGCGCACGTCGGCGCTGCGATCCCAAAGATTGGGCAAAACGGTATTCGAGTACCCGGAGACGAAGGGCTTGGTGCCGCCCTCGACGGGAAGAACGTGTCGCGCAACGGCGCCGATGTTTGCGCCATAGACGTGGATGCTGATGGACACGCGGTCGACGTACGCGTTGTGCACGCGATGCACGTCGCCCACTGCTGGCGATACGGCCTCCACGTCGCCCGGCAGCAAGCGCTGCGCTGGGCCGTGCGGGCGCCACCGGCCACCCTGTTCGACGTAGCGCTGGCTGTACTCGCTGCCACGCAACATGCCGATCAGGCCCCACACCGTGTGGTCGTGGACCGGCGTGGCCTGGCCGGGCCCCCAGACGAAGCTCACCACCGAGAAACGCTCGGTCGAATCGGCGTGCAACAGGAACTGCTGGTAGCGCTCAGGGTCTGGCCGCGCGAAGGCATCGGGCAGCCAGCCGTCGCGCGCGACCAGTTGGCGCAGCAGCGCACCGCCGTCGCGCAGCACCGCGCCCTCGTGCGGCGCGGTGTCGATCAAGCGGCCGAAGGCCACGACGAAATCGCGCAGCGGGGTCAGCGCGCCGCTCACGACTGAAGCACCTGACGGCCTACCGCCGAAAGCACCGCATCGTTCTGCGGCGTATGGATGCGGCTGCACAACACGTCGCGGTAATGCCGCTCGAGCGGGTTGTGTCGCGACAGCCCGTGGTTGCCCGTCAGTTGCAGGGCGGTCTCCACCGCTTGGATCGCTTGCTTGGTCACGACATACTTGATCAGCCCACTTTCATGGGGCGCTGGCGGCGAACCAGCATCGGTCGTGCGTGCCAACTCGTCCAACAGCACTCGGTTGGTGTGCAAAAGCGCCTCCAGCTCACCCACCTGCTCCTGGATGCGCGGCAGCGTAGCCAAGGGCGCCCCCAGACTGGCGGGCGCGCGTGTGCGCAGGAACTCCACCAGCCAGTCGCGGGCAGCGCCCGCAACCGCGTCGTACAGTGTGCCCAGCAGCGCGATCATCCAGGCCTGCTGGCTCGCGTGGGCATCGACGTCGGTCTGACTGCCTGCGTGCGGCGCCCATTCGGCCGGTGCACGCACGTCGACCGCATGATCCAGCGGCACGCGCACGTCTTCCAGCACGACCTCGTGGCTGCCCGAGGCACGCAGGCCCAGGTGGTCCCAGCTCTTGATCACACGCAGGCCACGCGCTGCGCGTGGCACCAAAAAAAAGCCTGTTCGAGGGGCTGGTTCGTCGGTGCGCGCCCACACGGCCAGCCAACTCAATCCGTCGATGCCGGTGGTGTAGATCTTGTGCCCTGAGATAGACCACTGGTCGCCGTCGCGACGCGCGACAGTCCCCGGCAATCCGCCTCGCGCCGGTGATCCCAGCGCCGGCTCTACACGCAACGCATTGATGAGCGCACCGTGCCCCACCGCATCGCGGACCACGCGCTCTCGCAAACGCTGTGGCCACCTGCTTCCCGCATGGCCAAGGCTGTGGCGCTGCAAGTAGGTCATCACGAGAATGAGTGCCGTGGCTGGCTCACCTTTTGCGACCGCCGCGATCACTTCGCGGGCTTGCGCCAGCGTGGCACCGCCTCCGCCATAGGCCTTGGGCGCGACGAACGCAACGAGGCCTGACGCCTGCAGCGCATCAAAGTTATCGCGCGGGAAGCTGCCGACGGCATCGTGCTCGCTCGCGCTGGTCGCGAACTGGCGGCTCAGCCGTTCAAGCAACGCGGCATCGACGCCCTCTTGGGGCACATCGGCGCTGGACAGTTGAGATGACAGGTGTTTTGGAAGCATTCGCATGGGTCAACCATAGGTCGCCCTGCGCCTGCGGTGAACGACGGAAGACGCATATGCAAGCGCGTTTTTCTGCGTTCACTGACGAGCACCGCGCCGCTACCTTCACGGCTCCAGTCCAAAAACCTCGTCCACCAATGCCAAACCTTCACCACCGATCGCACCTTACGCACCGGCGTTGTGGGCTGAAAGAGCGACAGGTCCCGCCCGCGCACTCGCCGCTGCGCATCGGCGCGCTTGAGCCCGTAGCCCCAAGTCACATTTTGCCGGCGCGGGGCGCCAGCGCGAAGCGCCATCCGGCAGCGGACTGACCTTTGTTCTTGTCGACTTTTCACTAGGAACCACCATGAGCCATCAAGACGTCGAATTCATCGGAATGATCCAGGGACAGAAGGTCTCGGAAATCCACGCTGCGCACGGCCCTGCTTTCGACCCCAACTACGTGCGCGCCTTCGCACAAGCCCACGAGGCTGCTGGCTTCGACCGCATCCTGGTGCCGCACCACTCGACCAGCCCAGACGCCACGCTCACCGTGGCGCATGCGGCGGCAGTCACCGAGCGCATCCACTTCATGCTGTCGCACCGGCCGGGCTTCGTGGCCCCCACGCTCGCGGCGCGGCAGTTCGCCACGCTGGATCAGCTCAGCGGCGGGCGCCTGGCCGTGCACTACATCTCGGGGGGCTCCGACGAGGAGCAACGCCGAGACGGCGACTGGCTGGACCACGACCAGCGCTATGCACGCACCGACGAATACCTGGACGTGCTGCGCAAGGTCTGGACGGCCGAGAAACCCTTCGACCACGAAGGCGCGCATTACCGCGCGCAAGGCGCCTGGTCAGAGATCAAGCCGCGGCAGACACAAGGCGGAAAACCGCATGTGCCGGTGTACTTCGGCGGCGCTTCGGAGGCCGCAATCCCGGTGGCCGGCAAGCACGCGGACGTGTACGCGCTGTGGGGCGAATCGCTCGATCAGACGCGCGAACTCACGGCCCGGGTTCGCGCGGAGGCGGCCCAGCACGGACGCAGCGTGCGCTTTTCTGTTTCGTTCCGGCCCATCTTGGCCGACACCGAAGACGCCGCCTGGGCGCGGGCAGACCGCATTCTGGAAGAAACGCGCCGCCTTCGCGTGGTGGCTGGTTACGCGCGCGGTGGACCGCAGCAAAGTGAAGGCGCGCGCCGCCTTCTGGCCGCGGCCGACAAAGGGCCGCGCTTGGATAAGCGCCTGTGGACGGCCATCGCACAGGAGACGGGTGGCCGCTCCAACACGACCGGCCTGGTGGGAACACCCGAGCAAGTGGCCGACGCACTGCTCGACTACTGGGATCTGGGCGTGAGCACCTTCCTGATCCGCGGGTTCGACCCGCTGGACGACGCGATTGACTACGGCCGTGCGCTGATCCCTCTCACCCGCGAACTGGTGGCCCGACGCATTGCGAACCAACGCCGCGCCGCTTGAACACATGGCTCCAGTCCCTTAGCGGCCAGGCCCTATGAGCGCCACCCTGCACCAGCGTGAACGCCCAACGTTGCCGTAGCCGTCTGCTTGCTGGCACAGCCAGCAAAGCACACGCCGATCACGAAACCAGGGTGTGCGCCAAACGCACCAGCAGATGAGCAGGCCCAACGGCGCGCTCCATGCTTTCAAAGGCCTTCACGAGAGGCTTGAAGAAGAAGAACCCCAAGGCCTCGATTAACCCTTCACTTGCCACCAACGCCCTATGACCTACTCGACCCTCTCACGTCGCAACGCCCTTCGCGTCGCTGGTGCCGCCGCCACCGTGGCCGCCGGCAGCCTCCTCGCCTCCCGCGCCTGGTCTCAGCCTCGCAAGCTCACGTTTGCGTGGAACGCCAATGCCTTCTGCTTGTCGCCGGTGGTGGTGGCCCAAGAACGAGGCCTGTTCGAGAAAAACGGACTGCAAGTCGAGCTGGTCAATTACACCGGCTCGACCGACCAGTTGCTTGAATCGTTGGCCACGGCCAAGGCCGACGCCGCAGTAGGCATGATTCACCGCTGGCTCAAGCCCCTGGAATCCGGCTTCGACGTCAAGATCGTAGGCAGCTCACATGGTGGATGCGTTCGGTTGGTCGGTGCCAACGACGCCGGCGTAACGAGCCTGTCCAAGCTCAAGGGCAAGATCATTGGCGTCTCAGACATCGCCAGCCCTGGAAAAAACTTCTTCTCGATCCTGCTCAAGAAAAACGGCATTGACGCGGACAAGGACGTGCAGTGGCGCCAGTACCCTGCCGACCTGCTCGACGTCGCGGTGAACAAGGGCGAGATCCAGGCCATCGCCGACGGCGACCCGGCGCCCTATCTGATCGAAAAGCGCAACAAGGGCAAGTTCACCGAGCTGGCGACCAACCTGTCGGGCGAATACAAGGACAAGGTCTGCTGCATCGTCGGTGCGCGCGGCGAGCTGGTGCGAAAGGACAAGCCCACCGTGGCGGCGCTGGTGCGTTCGATCGTGCAGGCCTCCGACTACGTGGCGGAAAACCCGAACGAATCCGCCAAGCTCTTCGCCAAGTACTCGCCGAAGGTGCCTGTGCCAGATTTGCAGGCGTTGCTGGGAACCTTAACCCACAAACACCACCCGCTGGGCAAGAGCCTGCGCGACGAAGTTGAGTTCTACGCCAGAGATTTTCGCTCGGTAGGCGTACTCAAAGCATCCACCGATCCCGCACGTCTGGCCAATCACGTGGCCGTGGACGTGCTTGCCTGATGGAGCACGGCATGACTGCGATTCCAAACGCACTACCTGGTCCCTACAGCGCGCGTGCTGCCGCGAACGCGGTCGAGCCGCCGGCAACCGTTGGCGAGCGCACGGACGCCTCCCAGATCACCCACCAGGTGTGGCGCACTGGTGTGCTGGCCTCATTTGCCTGGGCGGCTCTAGGCTCTCTCACACTGGCTTGGCCTAACCATGAAGCGGGTTTCACAGACTGGGCGTTCACTTCTGAGTTCGGTGTCGCTGCCTTGTTCGTCGCATTGGTCTTGGTGGTTTGGTCCGTCCTGGCCCCGAAAGGCGGACGTTGGTCAAGCTCGGTTCGCGCAGCAGGCCAGTGGTTGGTCGCTGCGCCATTGCTGATCACCCTTTGGGAAGTGCTGACGGCCAAGCTCGGCGCATTGCCGCCGCCATTTTTTGCGCCGCCTCAAAGCCTGATAGAGGTGGTTCACGAAGATTGGTCGCGCTTGGCGCTGTCGACCGGACACTCGGTTCGTTTGCTGGCACACGGCTTCGTGCTCGGCGCACTGGTGGGGTTCGCCACCGGCGTATGGATTGGCTGGTCCCGCGTCGCGGGCTATTGGGTTCACCCGCTGCTGCGCTTCCTCGGGCCGATTCCGGCATCTGCGCTGCTTCCGCTGGCGTTCTTCTTTGCGCCTTCGAGCTATGCCGCGGCGGTCTTTCTGATTGGCTTGGCCACGTTTTTCCCTGTCGCCGTTCTGTCATGGTCCGGTGTTGCGTCGGTCAACAAAAGCTACTACGACGTAGCTCGCACGCTAGGCGCGAGCGAATGGTTTCTGGTGTGGCGTGTCGCCATACCTGCGGCACTTCCGCAAGTGTTCGTCGGCCTTTTCATGGGTTTGGGTGCTTCGTTTTCCGTGTTGGTAACGGCCGAAATGATGGGCGTGAAAGCCGGCTTGGGTTGGTACCTGCAGTGGGCGCAGGGGTGGGCGGCTTACGCCAACATGTACGCAGCACTGCTCGTCATGGCCGTGCTTTGCTCCGGGCTTATCACACTGCTTTTTGCCGTGCGTGACCGCGTCTTGTCGTGGCAGAAAGGAACGGTGAAATGGTAGAGCTCAAACCCAGTGCAGAAAGCACGCAAGAACCCGGCAACATCCGCGGAGCACATATTCAGGTCAAGAGCGTCAGCCATTGGTTCGGCTCTGAATCTGACCCGCTGCAGGTGATCGAAGATATCGACCTCGAAGTCCCGCCCGGCGAGTTCGTCGCCCTGCTGGGACCAAGTGGTTGCGGCAAATCGACGCTGTTGCGGCTGGTCGCGGGCCTGGAGCCCGCCACGGCGGGCAGCATCACTCAGGATGCAGCATCGATTGCCAGACCGGATCCGTCTCGCATCGTTGTGTTCCAGGATCCGACGCTCTATCCATGGCGTACCGTGCGCGACAATGTGGCGCTCGGCTTGCAAGCGCGCGGTGTCCTCAAGACACAAGGGCATCGCATAGATGAGGCGCTGGAACGCGTCGGCCTGTCGGATTTTGCAAAGGCGTTTCCGCACCAACTGTCTGAACCGCCCCGACTTTCGAGGAGGCCGCTTGGTTTAAGTTGACACCTCTGCCGAGGTGTCGCTGACGGCTAGTTGAACCGCCCCGACTTTCGAGGAGGCCGCTTGGTTTAAGTTGACACCTCTGCCGAGGTGTCGCTGACGGCTAGTTGCCTCCAGTAGTTTGCCTCAGCTTCTGCCGGAGGGATGCCCCCAATCGGCGTGAGCAATCGGACATGGTTGAACCAGTGCACCCATTGCAAGGTGGCCAGTTCCACGGATTCCCTGGTCTTCCAAGGTCCCCGGCGGTGAATCAACTCGGCCTTGTACAGACCGTTGATGGTCTCGGCCAGCGCGTTGTCATAGCTGTCTCCCCTGCTGCCCACTGAGGGCTGTATGCCCGCCTGGTCCAACCGTTCGGTGTAGCGGATGCTGACGTATTGACTGCCCCTGTCGGAATGGTGCGTCAAGGCATGGGCTGCTGGCTGGCGGTCATACAGCGCCTGCTCCAGCGCATCCAGCACGAAGTCCGTTTGCATGCTGCGGCTGACTCGCCAGCCCACGATGCGCCGGGCATACACGTCCACAACAAAGGCCACATACAGCCAGCCCTGCCAGGTGGAGACATAGGTGAAGTCCGACACCCATAGCTCGTTGGGACGGCTGGCCTTGAAGTGCCGGTTGACGTGGTCCAGCGGGCACGGGGCCGAGGTATCCGGCGTGGTGGTGCGCACCGCCCTGCCACGGCGTGCCCCTTGCAAGCCCATGGCACGCATCAGACGCTCGACCGTGCAGCGCGCCACCACGATGCCCTCGCGGTTCATCTGCAGCCAGACCTTGTCGGCCCCGTAGACCTGCCAGTTGGCGTGCCACACGCGCTGGATGTCGGCCTTCAAGCCCTCGTCACGCTGGGCGCGTTGACTGCGCAGTTGCGGGTTGCGTTGTCGGGCTGCGTGGCGCCAGTAACACGACGGGGCCATCTGCAGCACCCGGCAGATGGGCTCGACCCCGTAGTCATCACGGTGGCGGTCGATGTAGGCCTTCACGACTTCAATCGGCGGTCGAGCTCCGCCTGCGCGAAAAACGCGCTGGCCGTCTTCAGGATGTCGTTGGCCCGGCGCAATTCCTTGACCTCACGCTCCAGCTCCTTGATGCGCAGGGCGTCTGCAGTGGTGGTGCCGGGGCGCTGGCCGCTGTCGACATCGGCCTTCTTGACCCAGTCGTTCAAGGTCTGCGGCGCGCAGCCAATCTTGGGAGCAATCGATTCAATGGCTGCCCACAGCGACGGGTAGTCGGCTCGGTGCTCCTGCACCATGCGCACGGCGCGCTCGCGCACTTCCGGGGAGAACTTCGGTGACTTGTTCATGGCTCCATCTTCTCAAGTGTTGGAGCCTCCTCAAAATACGGGGCGGTTCAAGTTGCCTCCAGTAGTTTGCCTCAGCTTCTGCCGGAGGGATGCCCCCAATCGGCGTGAGCAATCGGACATGGTTGAACCAGTGCACCCATTGCAAGGTGGCCAGTTCCACGGATTCCCTGGTCTTCCAAGGTCCCCGGCGGTGAATCAACTCGGCCTTGTACAGACCGTTGATGGTCTCGGCCAGCGCGTTGTCATAGCTGTCTCCCCTGCTGCCCACTGAGGGCTGTATGCCCGCCTGGTCCAACCGTTCGGTGTAGCGGATGCTGACGTATTGACTGCCCCTGTCGGAATGGTGCGTCAAGGCATGGGCTGCTGGCTGGCGGTCATACAGCGCCTGCTCCAGCGCATCCAGCACGAAGTCCGTTTGCATGCTGCGGCTGACTCGCCAGCCCACGATGCGCCGGGCATACACGTCCACAACAAAGGCCACATACAGCCAGCCCTGCCAGGTGGAGACATAGGTGAAGTCCGACACCCATAGCTCGTTGGGACGGCTGGCCTTGAAGTGCCGGTTGACGTGGTCCAGCGGGCACGGGGCCGAGGTATCCGGCGTGGTGGTGCGCACCGCCCTGCCACGGCGTGCCCCTTGCAAGCCCATGGCACGCATCAGACGCTCGACCGTGCAGCGCGCCACCACGATGCCCTCGCGGTTCATCTGCAGCCAGACCTTGTCGGCCCCGTAGACCTGCCAGTTGGCGTGCCACACGCGCTGGATGTCGGCCTTCAAGCCCTCGTCACGCTGGGCGCGTTGACTGCGCAGTTGCGGGTTGCGTTGTCGGGCTGCGTGGCGCCAGTAACACGACGGGGCCATCTGCAGCACCCGGCAGATGGGCTCGACCCCGTAGTCATCACGGTGGCGGTCGATGTAGGCCTTCACGACTTCAATCGGCGGTCGAGCTCCGCCTGCGCGAAAAACGCGCTGGCCGTCTTCAGGATGTCGTTGGCCCGGCGCAATTCCTTGACCTCACGCTCCAGCTCCTTGATGCGCAGGGCGTCTGCAGTGGTGGTGCCGGGGCGCTGGCCGCTGTCGACATCGGCCTTCTTGACCCAGTCGTTCAAGGTCTGCGGCGCGCAGCCAATCTTGGGAGCAATCGATTCAATGGCTGCCCACAGCGACGGGTAGTCGGCTCGGTGCTCCTGCACCATGCGCACGGCGCGCTCGCGCACTTCCGGGGAGAACTTCGGTGACTTGTTCATGGCTCCATCTTCTCAAGTGTTGGAGCCTCCTCAAAATACGGGGCGGTTCAAACAGCAGGTTCTGCTGCATATTGCGAACCGTCTCTATGGAGATGTCACGCGCCGCCGCGATGCCGCGCAGATCGCCCTTGACGAGCGTAACCTGCCCGCTGCTCATGGCGACGTCTGTGCCGGTTCCCATGGCAATGCCCACGTCAGCCTTGGCCAGCGCCGGGGCATCGTTGATGCCATCGCCCGCCATGGCGACGACGCGCCCTTGCTTCTGCAGGCGCTCAACCAGCGCTAGCTTGTCTGCTGGCGTGACCTCGCCATGCACCTCATCGATGCCGAGCTTCACACTAACGGCCCGTGCGGTCGTCAGTCCATCTCCCGTTGCCATCACGATACGCATGCCACTGTCGTGCAGCATCTTGATGGCATCGGGCGTGGTCGCCTTAATTGGGTCTGTGACCGCCAGCAGACCTGCCAGTTGTCCGTCTACGGCTAGATGCATAACGCTGGCGCCTTCGCCGCGTAGGCGCTCACCATCGCCTTTCATAGCATCGGTCGAGATGCGCTCCTGCTGCATCAGCGCCGTGTTGCCGAGCACAAGACGTTTGCCCTGAACGCTGCCGCGTACTCCGATGCCGCTGCCCGAATCGAAATCGGCGGGCGCAACCAAACTGAGGCCCTTCTCACGGGCTGCACTGACGATGGCATCGGCCAGAGGATGCTCGCTGCCTTGATCAAGACTGGCGGCCAGGCGCAGCACCTCGTCTGGCGTGTAGCCCGACGCGGCAACGGCAGTGTCGAAAGCGGGCTTGCCTTCGGTCAGGGTACCGGTCTTGTCCACGATCAGGGTATTTACCTCGCGGAGCTTTTCGATGGCGCCGGCGTCCCGAAACAGAATGCCCTGCGTCGCCGCGCGCCCCGTGGCGACCATGATGGACATCGGGGTCGCCAGCCCGAGCGCGCACGGGCAGGCAATGATCAGCACCGCCACGGCGTTGATCAGTGCGAAGACCCAGCTCGGTTCTGGCCCGAAGAAACCCCATACAAAGAACGTAGCGATGGCGATCAGTACCACGACGACGACAAATTTTCCTGCCACCACGTCCGCCATGCGCTGCATCGGAGCCTTCGAACGCTGCGCGTTCGCCACCATCTGCACGATCTGCGACAGCAGGGTGGCCGCGCCAACCTTCTCCGAGCGCATCACCAGTGCACCGCTGGTGTTCAAGGTGGCGCCGATCACCTTGTCGCCAACACGCTTGGTGATCGGCAAGGGCTCGCCCGTCAGCATGGATTCGTCGACGGCGCTGCTGCCTTCGGTCACGACGCCATCGACCGGCACCTTCTCGCCCGGGCGCACACGCAGCAGATCATCGACGTGGACATGGCTGAGCGGAATGTCGTCCTCACTGCCGTCGGCATTGATCCGGCGCGCGGTCTTGGGCGCCAGACCCAGAAGCGCCTTGAGTGCCGCCGATGTCTGTGAGCGCGCCTTCAATTCGAGGACCTGGCCCAGCAAGGTCAGCGAAATGATGACGACGGCCGCCTCGAAATAGACGGCGACACGACCCATGGAAACGAATGAGTCGGGGAACATGCCGGGCGCCAGTGTAGCGACCACGCTGTAAATGAAGGCGGCGCCTGTACCCAGACCGATCAGCGTCCACATATTGGGACTGCCATTGATGATGGATTGCCAGCACCGCACGAAGAAGGGCCAGCCGGCCCACAAAACCACGGGCGTTGACAGCACCAGTTCGATGCAGGACTGGGTGTCCATGTCGAACCAGCCCAGACGGTGGCCAAACATCGCCAGCACGGTGACGATAACGGTCAGCGGCAGCGTCCACCAGAAGCGGCGTTGGAGGGCCACCAGCTCGTGGCTCTCCTCTTCATCCAACGGAATGACTGGCTCCAGGGACATGCCGCAGATGGGGCAGTTGCCGGGATGGTCCTGTCGGACTTCTGGATGCATCGGACAGGTGTAGATCGTGCCGGCCGGAGTGGCGGGCGCCTCGCGTGACGAGGCAACCGACACAGCGACGGTACCTAGTGTTCGGTTAACACCTTGGTCGTGCGCGTGCTGCTCGCTAAGAATGTGGCCTGTCTGCGTTGCTGAGCCTTCGAGGACCAAGTGCATCTGGCACTTCGGGCAGCGCCCGGGATGGTCCTGCCGAACCTCGGGATGCATTGGGCAGGCGTAGGTCGTGGGCGCTAAGCCCGATGCAGGCCCAGAGGGGTCGCGACCATTGTGATTAGAGTTCATCGGTTAGCCTTTCGGTCGATTCGTCAGAGCGGCAAAGGCATCGTCGTGCCTACCATCGTAGAAAGGTCAACAGCCAAGAGGCCATGACCCCTTCAGAGTCCAGCTTTGCGCGCTGCTTGATTGATCTCGTCATGACGTGCTTTGACATCGGGCGGCCACTGGGCTTTGATCCAAGAGAGCACAGCAACTATTTCGTCGTCGCTCAGCACACCGCTATAGATGGGCATGGCGGTCTTGTAGTCAGGCTGGTCGATGAGCTTGGCAAGGCCAAACTTCGTAATCGCAAACAACTGAGAGTCCGGGTGATGCCAGGTATGGCCGCTCGGATCGTGCGGAGGAGCGGGCAACAGGCCATCCGGACCACGTTCACGCCAATCGGGTTGACCTTCTCCCCGCGCCCCATGACAGGCCGCGCAGTGCTGGGCGTAGATGCGAGCACCAACACTCACAACCTGCGGATCGTCTGGACGCAGCGTGTACAGTTGCAGCTTGGCCCATGGCTTGTTTTCCACCACCATGTACGTGCCCGCAGCGAGCAGTGCCACGAACAACAGCGCCCCTAGACCTATCACCACCCAGCGCGGTCTTTTGTGAGTAATCAAGTCACTCACAGCCTGCCACAGCAAGGCCGCGGTGCATAAACATGTGCGCTAGGGGATTCAGAAGTACAACAGCGCAGGCCACGATTGCTCCAGGTTGGCACGGTGCCCAATCCACGGGAAATGGCCTGCGACCGCGCCGAACATGAGTAGACCAACCGCATAGCGAGACCGCCACTATCCTCGTCCGCCCTCATCAGCGCTGGCTCAAGCGAGATCGCCGTGAGCATGGTCCATGGTGAGCTTCACTTGATTGAGGAAGAACCTGGCGGCGTCGGCGGCAGACGGTCCATCATCATTTTCATCATCGACTCCATCATCGCCATGCGCTTTTCCATCATTTGATGGTGATGCTGCATACCAGCCATGCCTGCAGGTGGACTCGCCGCTGCCTGGCCGTGCATCATGCCCATCATCTGTATGCCGCCCTGCATGGTCTTCATGTGCTCGTCCATGAGCGCCTGGCGGGCTTCCGGCGTCTTTGCTGCATTCATGTTCTCGTGCATCTCTCGCATCGCTTGCATGTGTGCATCCATGTTCTGCATCATTGCAGCGTTGGGCAAATTGGGCGCGCCGGCAGTTGCTGGCGGGGTGGCGGCGGCTTGGCCAGGGTGGTGGGCGACATGGTCGTTGCTTGCCGGCGCCTGTGCCTGCGCGCTGACAAGAGAGCCAAGCGCCAGCAACACGCCAGCGGACAACTTGATCAGTGATTTCATCGTCAACTCCTTCAGAGAAGCACTTTCGAACTCTTACGCATGGCTTTGGAACACACGGCTGCTACCGTCGCGCGACACCAGCAGCGTGTCGTAGCGGTCGCGGCGACCGCCGTAGACCGCGCCGTCCATGCCCGGCGAGCCAATCGGCATGCCGGGCACTGCGAGACCCAGCGCCTGTGGCTTTTCCCGCAGCAGGCGCTGCACATCCGAGGCCGGCACATGCCCTTCGACGACGTAACCGCCCACCAGCGCCGTATGACAGGACCCGTACTTGGTGGGAAGTCCAAGGCGTGCACGCACGGCGTTGTTGCCTGTGTCGTGGACGGTGATCTTGAAGCCGTTCTTTTCCATATGCGTGATCCAGTCGCCGCAGCAACCGCAACTGGCGTCCTTCCAGACCTCAACCGCAACACCTTCGCGCCTAGCTTGAGCACGAGGCGAACCTAAGGTGAGCAAGCCCAAGCCGCCCGCTATCGCCCATTGCCCAAACTGCCGGCGACGCAAATCATTGGTGCTCATGTTGTTTCTCCTGTTCTGTCCTGTGGGTCACTCAAGGCGCGACCTTGACCTTGCCCACCATGCCTGCTTCGAGGTGACCGGGCACGGTGCATGCGAAGTCCACCGTTCCAGACTGGGTGAACTGCCACACCATGCCGCCGCGCTGTCCGGGCTTCAGATGAACTTGATTGGGCTCCTTGTGCACCATCCCCGGGTTCGCTTGCATTTCCTTGGCATGTGCCTTCAAATCGTCGAGTTGGCCAAGAACCATCTCATGATCGACTTTTCCGTTGTTGCGCACGAAGAAGCGAATGGTCTCTCCCGCTTTCACTTCGATGGCGGACGGCGTGAACCGCATGTCATCGCTGAGTGCAACTTCGACGGTGCGTGAGACCTTCTTGGGATCACCCGGTTGTCCGTACATACCTGCGTGTTCTGCGGCCGTCATGTTTCCGTGCGAAGCGGGCATGCTGTGACCATGGGAGTGGTCGCCGGCGGCCAGTGCAGAGATGGGGAAGATCGCTGCCAGCAGCAGCGAAGTGAACAGGTGCCTATTCATCGAATACTCCAATTCAAATTGCGCAAGTGATGTTTAAAACCAGAAGCTGAGGCCAGCCACCCAACGAGTCTGGCTATCTCGGCCTCCTGACGCCCGCACGAAATCGCTTGTGCGACCGAAGGATTTTTGCCACTCCACGCCAACGTATGGCGCGATCTGGCGCGTGATTTCATAGCGCAACCGCACGCCGGCGGTCGCTGTGCTCAAGCCTTTGCCACGGCCGTTTTCACGGTCGTCCTTGCCGTAGAAGGTCCACTCAGTCCGGGGCTTCAGGATCAGCTTCTGCGTCAGGCGCCAGTCGTATTCGCCGTCCAGTCGCAAGGCCGTCCGGCCGCCGTTGCCTAGGTAGGCGGTGGCACTCAAGTCAAACCAGTAGGGTGCGAGGCCCTGGATGCCGACGGCTAGCCACTGACGGCTTCGTCCCGTGCCTTTGTCGAGGCGCACACCAAGCTGGCTGTCCCAGTACCCAGCGACCGCATGGGCCCACAAGAACTCGGTTCGCGAATCGTGGAGCTTGCCCTTGGCAACCTCACCTTCGGCCTTGACGACCAAGTAATCGAAGTCGCGTCCGAATCGGCCTTGCAGGTCGTAGGCGGTGAAGTTTGAACCCCGACGCGTCCAGACCCGTTCCAAGCGATTCACCCGCAGGTTTCCGAACGCGTGCTGGTCGCCCAGTTCCAAGCGCGTCACCCCTGGGGGAACGTGCTCTCCTGTTCCCCGCTCGAACCCTTCGGAGTACGCGTTGGGGTCGCGAGCGTCCTCTGGAGGGCTCCCGCCTTGCATCTGCATGCTGCCGTGATCCATCGTTGCCGAGTTGGCGATGGGTGTCGACGAAGCATCGTGCGTAGCATGTGCTGCTGTCGGCTGGACGGCCTGCGACCCGACTGCGCTTTGTGGACCACTGTGGCTTTGGTGGCCCTGCGCTAAGGCACCTGATCCGCTCGCGAGCAACAGGAGCGCAAGCGACAGGGAGGTTGCTTCTGCGAGGGTCGTCCGGGCTAGCCGCGATGAAAATTTGATACCGTTCATGCAACCACCACCTCTCGGAACATACCCAAGTCCATGTGGAACATGAGGTGGCAATGCCACACCCAACGGCCCAGGGCATCTGCGGTGACCAGGAAGCTCACGCGCTGTGCCGGTTGGACCGGGACGGTGTGCAGGCGTGCCAGGAATTCACCGCCGGGCGATTCCAGTTCACTCCACATCCCGTGCAGGTGCATGGGGTGCGTCATCATGGTGTCGTTGTGCAGGATGACTCGTAGCCGCTCCCCATAGCGAAAGCGCAGTGGTTTGCTGTCGGCGAAGGCCAGACCATCGAGCGACCACGTGTAGCGCTCCATGTTTCCGGTGAGGTGAAGCTCCATCTCTCGTTCGGCGCCCCGTGGATCGAGCGGGCCACCAATAGTCTTGAGATCGGCCAGATTGAGCACGCGCCGGCCGTTGTTGCGCAGCCCGACCCCGGGGTCGTCCAGGTTGGTGCGTGGCATGTCCACCCGCATGTCGGTGCCCGGCCCCCACTCTGTGCGCGCATGCCGCACCGTGGTCGATGGCTTGGCCAGGTCGTTGGACGCCGTGCCATGGGCACCGTGGTTCATTCCACTCATGGACCCGTGATCCATTCCACCCATAGCACCATGGTTCATGCCACCCATGGCACTGTGGTTCATTCCTCCATGGTTTGAGACAGAGTCGATTTGATGGCTTTGGGTCTGCGCGCCATGACCGCCGCCGTGGTCCATGCCGCCCATCATGTCTGCCATGGTCAACCATTGGACCGTGTCCAGCGCGGGAACCGGCGCACTCAAACCTTGGCGGACAGCCAGCGTGCCGCGGGCGTAGCCAGTGCGATCCATGGATTGCGCGTAGATGGTGTAGACGTCGTCCGTGGGCTGCACCAACACGTCGCAGGTCTGGCCCGGGCCGAACCGAAACTCGTCAACGGTCACGGGTTCCACGTCCTGCCCGTCCATTTGCACCACGGTGAGCTTGAGGCCGGGTAGGCGCACGTCGTAGAAAGTGTTGCCGGCGCCGTTAATGCAGCGCAATCGCACACGCTCACCCCGCTTGAACTGGGCGGTCCAGTTGGCGCCCGGCGCACTGCCGTTGATGAGGTAGCTGAGCACAGTTGAAGACAGGTCTGCCAGATCGGTTGGGCTCATGCGCATGGCGTTCCACATGTCACGCTCGCGAAGTGCAGCGCTTAGCCCGCTCGTATGCACATCGCGCAGCAATTCACGCATGACGGGACGGTTCTGATTGAACACATCACCCTGCGCCTTGAGCTTGTGGAGTGCACGCATCGGGTCGGTGCCGGTCCAGTCGGACAGCAACACGACATGCTCGCGGTCGGCGCGGATACGCTCGCCATCTCGCGGCTCGACGATCATCGCACCGTAGATGCCTGTCAACTCCTGCATGCCACTGTGCGAGTGATACCAGTAGGTGCCGCTTTGCTCCAGCGTATAGCGGTAGGTGAAGGTCTCGCCGGGTGCAATGCCAGCAAAGCTGACTCCGGGCACGCCATCCATCTGAAACGGCAGAATGATGCCGTGCCAATGGATGGAAGCTGTTTCTCGCAAGCGATTGGTCACCCGGATCGTGACTGTCTCTCCCTCGCGCATGCGCAGGGTGGGACCGGGGAGGCTGCCATTAATGGTGGTGGCGATGCCGGTTCGGCCATCGAAGTTGACGGTGGTTTCAGCCAACGTCAGGTCGAAGTTCGGGCCGCGCAGCTCAGGTGGCGTGCCGGTGCGCGCGGCTACCAAGGTCTCTTGTGACCATGCAGGCAGGTGGCCAAAAGCGCCGAACGCTCCACCAGCCGCCAGCGCCTGCATGAATCGGCGACGGGAGGCTGCCGCACGCGGGGAGTCGGTGGGGGAAGATGAAGAAAATCTCATGACGGTGAGTGTGGTTCCCGCCAGCCGACGGGACACTTACCGCCCAATTACATTTTTGTCATCTTGCGGGCGGCGACGGGGACTGAGGGCACACTTGCGTCGTGAGATGCTGTGGCCATGAAGATACTGATCGTTGAAGACGAGACCAAGACCGGCGACTATCTGCGCCAAGGGCTGACCGAGGCCGGTTACGCGGTCGAATTGGCGCGCAACGGTGTCGATGGTTTGCACTTGGCGCTGACCGACGACCACGACCTGATCGTGCTCGATGTCATGCTGCCGGGTCTAGATGGCTGGCAGATTCTGGGTGCATTGCGCCAGGCTGGAAAATCGATGCCGGTGCTGTTCCTGACCGCACGAGATTTGGTCGAAGACCGCGTCAAGGGCCTGGAGTTGGGTGCGGACGACTACCTGCTCAAACCTTTCGCATTCGCCGAGTTACTGGCTCGCGTGCGGACGCTGCTGCGCCGCAATACGCGTGGTGTGGCCGAGTCCACCGTTCTTGAAGCGGCAGACTTGTCTCTCGACCTGTTGCGCCGCCGTGCCGCCCGCGCCGGCCAGCGCATCGACCTGACAGCCAAGGAGTTTGCGCTGCTGGAACTGCTGCTGCGTCGGCGCGGCGAGGTGCTGCCACGTTCGCTGATCGCATCGCAGGTGTGGGACATGAATTTCGACAGCGACTCCAACGTGGTCGAGGTCGCGGTGCGACGCTTGAGAGCGAAAGTCGATGATCCGTTCGATCTCAAACTAATCCAGACCGTGCGCGGCATGGGCTATCTGCTTGACGACGGAACAAGCGAAACGCGATGACAGAGCGCGCCTCGCTCGGAACGCGCCTTACGGTGTTGCTGGCGACAGTGGCAAGCACCGCACTTGCCCTGATGGGTGGCGTCACGTTGTGGGCACTTGACGATCACTTCGAAGCGCAGGACCGCGGCACGTTGCACAGTCACCTGCAACAAGCACGGCAAATGATCGCGCAGGTTGCCGACCAGGCTGATCTCGAAGCGCTGCCGGCGAAGTTCGAGTACGCCTTTGCCAGCCACCACGATCTGGCCGTCCGCTTGGAGGATGCGGCTGGCCTATCCTTGTTCCGTCAGAACGCCATTACGGTGCCGGCCGAATTGCTACGACGCCCGGATGACGCGCATCCCACGACCACGCTGAGTTGGCGCGAGGGGGACCATGCATGGCGAGGCAGCGCCATGCTGATGCCGGTGTCGATGAGCGGTGCGGCTCCTCTCACCGTTGCGATGGCACTCGACATCCACCACCACGAGACCTTCATCTCAAACTTTCGCAAAGCCTTGATCGGCTATGTGTTGTTAACCGCGCTCGGCTGCGCTGTGCTGGCCTGGTGGGCGGTGCGTCAAGGGCTGAAGCCGCTGACAGCGATGCAGGAAAAGGCCGCCCTTATCGGCTCGGGCCAACTCGATGTGCGCATGCCGGTTGATGAAGGTCCAAGTGAATTGGCTGAACTTGCCGCGTCGCTGAACGCGATGCTTGCGCGCTTGCATGACGCGTTCGAGAGGTTGACGCGTTTTTCGTCGGACATCGCACATGAGCTGCGCACACCGCTGTCCAACCTCTTGACCCAGACCCAGGTCGGCCTCAGCCAGCCGCGCAGCACGGCCGACTACCAGGAGATTCTGGCTTCAAACTCGGAAGAGCTGGAGCGCCTTTCACGCACGGTGGCCGACATGCTGTTGCTGGCCAAGGCCGAGCATGGGCACCTTTTGCCATCGCGTGAGCCCGTTGCGCTCGGCCACGAGGTGCGTGCGCTCTTTGAGTTCTATGAAGCGCTGGCAGATGATCGTGGCGTAACTCTGCATGTATCCGGCGATGCCACGGTCATGGGTGATCGCCTGATGCTGCGGCGGGCAGTGAGCAATCTGCTTTCGAATGCGCTGCGCTATACGCCACGAGCCGGGACTGTGGAAGTGCGTATCGAAGAGCGTGGAGGTGAGGTCCGGCTGGCGGTCGAGAACGCCGGTACGCCCATTGCGCCCGACGTGATGAAGCGGCTTTTCGAGCGTTTCTACCGCGCTGAGCAGGATCGCAGCCACTCCATCGGTGAGGGTGAGGGAGCAGGCTTGGGCCTTGCCATCACGCAGGCGATTGTGCAAGCGCACGGAGGGCGCATCCAAGGCTATGCCAATGCCGAAGGAAACGTGTTCGAAATTTTTCTCCCACCAAATGCTAATTGACGCAGCACTCTGACAGGCGCCGCATTCAGTCTGAACGACGCGCGGCAGGGGAGATCTTGTCGTGCGAATGGGACCTCAGATAGCAATGACTAACGGGCTCTGGTTGATTCCGACCGGCGCGCCTGTCACGGCAGGCCGCGATGTCCGCTTTGGCGTCTGCATCAGTCCAAACGGGTGAAGGAACTAAGTTCCGCAATGGGTCGACGGCACCCGTTCGCGGCCATGAGCGGCTGCGCACTGGACAACAACGACCGACAGCTTTCAGATCGTTAGCAGCCGGACTTGGATTAGCGACACCGCGGGGGTCAGGGTTGATTGACACGCTGCTGAGGCGCTTCGATCATGCCCCGCTTCATCTTTTCCCAAAGGGTTTTTCGGCTGATGCCGAGCAGTTCTGCTGCTTTGCCGATGCTGC
The DNA here is from genome assembly GCF_003008535.1 of Ottowia oryzae. Taxonomy (NCBI): domain Bacteria; kingdom Pseudomonadati; phylum Pseudomonadota; class Betaproteobacteria; order Burkholderiales; family Comamonadaceae; genus Ottowia; species Ottowia oryzae. Next base: position 1,886,626 of record NZ_CP027666.1, on the reverse strand, counting down.
CGTTCGAGGTGGTCAGCGCGCGCCGAATATGAGTTGTCTCAGCGCGTGTGAGGACTTCGTGAAGTGGGGCAAGGTTGCCATCGCGGTCGTGGCTGCCAGCGAGCTCGGGCGCGCCATCCAGCACATCAAGTATTCCCGCCTCGCTCAATGCGACGGCCTGCTCCAAATGCGCCCTGAGCTCTCGCGCATTTCCCGACCATCGTTGAGCCATGAGGCTGCGCATAAACGCCTCTGACGCCGCGACCGGAGCTCCTTGCTCTTCGGCAATTTGAAGCAGCATTTGCTCGGCCAACCAGCGAATGTCTTCTGGTCGTTCGCGCAGAGGAGGTAGATGCACGCGAACCACCGCAAGCCGGTAGTACAGATCCTCCCGAAAAGCGCCTTGCTGCATGGCTTCCTGGAGGTCGCGATTGGTCGCTGCGACGACTCGGAAGTCGCTGCGCATGACAGATTCCGAACCGAGACGGAAGAAGCTTCGCTCTTGCAGGGCCCTCAGCAACTTCGCCTGCATGCTGGCCGGCAGATCAGCGACCTCGTCAAGAAACAGCGTACCGCCGTCGGCACGTTCCAGATAGCCTCGATGCGCGCGGTGCGCTCCTGTGAACGCGTGCTTTTCATAGCCGAAGAATTCCGCCTCCATGAGTGTTTCCGGAATGGCCGCGCAGTTCACGGCGACAAATGGAGCATCACCCCGCGCACCGCTTCGATGAACCAACTGTGCAGCCACTTCCTTGCCGACCCCCGACTCACCGGTGAGGAGCAACGAAACTCGTTGGGGCCCCACTTTCTGCAGCATGCTCTCCACTTGGCGCATTGCCATTGAGATTCCCATAACGACATCGTTCTCCGCAGATCGGCCAGAAGTCGCCACCAGCACCGAGGCCACCAGCGCTTCTATGTCGAATGGCTTGGTGAGGTACTGACGAGCGCCCGCTTGGACGGCTCGAACAGCGTCATTCACACTGCCGTAGCCAGTGAGAAAGAACCAAGGGATGCCACGAACCCGGGCAGGAAGATTGACGTACCAGTCAGACGCAAGACCGTCGGGCAGTCTGATGTCACTAACGACTGCCAGGGGATCTTCGTCGATAGCCTGACGAGCTTGATCCAACGTATGGCACCAGCGGACATTGAAGCCTTCAAGCTCGAAACGCTGCAAGAGCGATTCGCCCATGATGGGATCATCTTCAACTAACAGAATGGTCTTCATGTGACTCGCGATTGGGTATGCGGAACACCATCCGCGTTCCAGGTTTGTGACTCTCGTCCACGCCAAAGCGCCCCCCTCGCTGGAGAGCAATCTGGTGGCAGACCCAGAGACCAAAGCCCCTAGGGTCATCTCCCATGGTTGAGTCGACGATCGTTTGCAGATCGGCTTGGCTGAAGGCCTTGCCGCGATGTTGCACCGTGATCTCGAACGCTTCATCATCGATCGCGCACTTGACCAGGACTTCGTCGTCAGCGTCTGCGGCCTTCACAGCATTGAGAACAAGGTTCAGAAGGACCTGCCGAAGGATGGACGCCGCAATGTGCGCATCTGCCTCGATGCTGGACACCCCGCGGATAACGACCGATCGGCTGACTGCTGCCGGACCGGCCAGAGTCAACACATCGTCGAAGTCTTGGGCGCCAAAGTCCCTGTCTTCAATTCGCGCTTGAGGCAGGAGTGCCGAGACAGTGACGCGAATTTGGTGCAATCCGCGCTGGAGGAGATCGACCGAGCGACGGCGAGTTGCTTCGGAATCCCCATGGACCTTCAATGTCTGAACAGCGTTGATCAATCCTCCCAACGGGTTGTTGATTTCATGCGCGACGGCCGCTGTCATGCGACCGACCGCAGCCAACCTTTCAGACGACAGTGCTCGCCGCTGGGCTTGTTGCCTCTCCCGCAGTTCTGCAATCAATCGGCGCACTGCCGAATAGATGCGCGCCAGTTCCGGGTCGGCATTGGAAGACAGTTCGGATTCAATCTGCGTGGATGGATCTTGGCCGATACGTGAAATTGCCCGTGCCAGTTCGCGAATCGGCCTTGTCATGCGTCTTCCCGCGATCCATCCAAGAGGAGCAAGGAAGAGTACGGAAAGTGCCGCGCCGAGTGCAGCAGACTTTCCGAGCGTTGCCCAGTCAGGCTCGAACGCGGCCCGCTCCACGGCAACAAGGGAGTAGCCCATCTTGGCGCCGTCCTCACTCAGGACGGGATTCACCAAAGCAACGCCACCGTCGGGCAGATCCACCTTGCTCGGTCCTTTCAGGTGTTCAATCAAATTGAATGGAACTCCTGGAACGGGCGCGCTAGTTGGGAACCGGCTTGGGTCTGACGACGCGAGCGTGTGCGCGTCTGCGCCGAGGATGGCTGCATTCGAATGACCTTCCGCCGCTGCCGGTAGGAGGCCTGCAATGTCACGCAGGAGAACGAACGCTCGCCAAGTGTCGTTCGACAGGAGGTACGGCTTGGCTTGACCAGACAGCAACACGGACGCGCGAGAAATGGCAGCTTCAATCTCGGATCGGGCTGTTGCGGCAGCACTTCTCGCAGCCACCACCGTGACAAGCAATGCAGTCAGAAGCACGGCCAACGATAGTCCCAGAGGAATCTGGAGGCGATACGGCAGTCGGAACCACATGGCGGTTTCGCCTAGCTCGGTACGCCCGAGTTGGGTGTCTGCGAGGCCATCTGACGAATCGAGTCGTAGAGTGCGGGCGATCCGTCTACGAAGCCCGATAGGTTCAGACTGTCGAGCAGTCCCTGCCCCGTCGGATCTTTCGACATTTCGATCAATGCATTCCTCAGAGGCTCCACGGAGGCAGGGCTGACAAGGCTTGGCGTTACAAACGGTGGAAACCCACAGGGCGTAGAGCGCCATACAACCTCGGTCTGCAGGGCGCCTTGCATTCCCAGTTTCAGCATCGTGTCCCAGATGTACCCATCTATCGCACCCGCATCGGCAAGGCGTGCCGCTACCGCATCGGCGACGTTGCGATGCCCATACGCAAAAAACTGACCGCGCAAGTCGGTTGAAGCAACGCCGGCCGCCGCCATTTGTGCTTGCGCCACCAGCCACCCAGAGTTCGACAGCGGATCCGAATACGCGAGAACTTTGCCGCGCAGGTCTGACCAGCTCTGGGGCGTTGTTGTCCCACGTGGACGGATCAAATAGGCTTGATACTGAGGCATCCCGCGATACAGCGGTACCGCCAAAAGCCTCAAAGAAGATTGATACCGAACGAAGGGGTAACCGCATATCCAGGCCGATTCCACCTGACCGGCGGACATCAGTTCCATCACGGCGCGGTACTGATCTCGAACCACGAAAGAGACGCTGGTCTGCGTCCGGTCCGATAGATATGCGGCCCAACGAGTCAGGAATGCTGTCTGATCCGACAGCATCACCGCAGTCACGCCAATGCGCAAGCGACGCGAGGGTTGTGCACTAAGCCCTGTCCCGTAGGCAGCGCTCCCTGCGATGAACAGTCGCCGTTTCATGTCGGCCTCGGTAGGTTACGAGATTGGAACATTAACGCGACCGTGACGTTACTAAATCCGGACATACCCGGAGGTGGCCGCGCGTAACCTGTTGATTTTCATAGCCCGCTGGACGGGCATGGATCCTGCATTCCCACTCGTGTCCAAAGACGACTACTAGGAGACACGTATGGAAAATCAGAAACTCAGTCGCCGCATCTTCCTCAAGACCAGCGGTGGCACGGCAGTCGCGTCCATGGGCGCCGCCAGCGCCGCATTGATGCCGTCGACGGCACAAGCCCAGGCTGCCTCGCCCGCTGGAACAACCACGTTGCCGTATCCCAAGGCCAACGTCGGCAAGGCAGGCGGCATGCCGGTCAACAAGGTCGTCAGCTTCACCTACCCCGACTCATCCTCACCGTGCGTGGCCCTACGGATGGGCGCACCTGTCCATGGTGGGGTTGGGCCCAACAAGGACATCGTGGCATTCAGCGCGATGTGTACGCACATGGGCTGCCCAGTGGCGTACGAAGAAGCCACCAAGACCCTGAAGTGCGGCTGCCACTTTTCGATCTTCGATCCCGAGAACGGCGGACAAATGGTTTGCGGGCAGGCGACCGAGGATCTTCCGCGCGTGATGCTGAACTACGACGCGGCCACCGACACAGTCAGCGCAATCGGGATGGATGGGTTGATCTATGGCCGTCAGGCCAATGTCCTTTAAGGAGATCTTGCCATGAGCAGCACCATCAACGACCGAATCGCGCTCCCACCGACTGACGCCCAGAAGTCCAACATGACATGCCACTTCTGCATCGTGGGATGTGGCTATCACGTCTACAAGTGGGATTCCAACCGCGAAGGTGGACGAGCCGCATCGCAAAACGCCTTGGGCGTGGATTTCACCCAGCAAGTGCCGCCGCTGCAGGTCACGCTCACGCGGGCCATGACAAATACGATCACCGATCGAGCCGGCAAGCGCTGGAACATCATGATCGTCCCCGACAAGGAGTGCGTGGTGAACTCGGGGCTGTCGTCGACGCGCGGCGGAAAAATGGCGTCATACATGTACGCACACGACGGCATCGGCCGCGAGCGACTCAAGACCCCCCGCATTTTCCGGGGCGATCAGTGGCTCGACACCAGTTGGGAGAACGCGCTTGCGATCTATGCGGGCCTGACCAAGAAAATTCTCGACAACGATGGGCCAAGCGGTCTGTTCTATGACTGCTTTGACCATGGGGGGGCTGGCGGCGGATTCGAGAACACCTGGGGTACCGGAAAACTGATGTTCTCGGCGCTAAAGACGCCAATGGTCCGCATACACAACCGACCAGCCTACAACTCGGAGTGCCACGCCACGCGCGAGATGGGTGTTGGCGAACTGAACAACAGCTATGAAGACGCGCAGTTGGCAGACTGCATCATGGCCATTGGGTGCAACTCATACGAAACGCAGACCAACTACTTCTTGAACCACTGGCTGCCCAACCTCAATGGAGGAACGGTGGAGAAAAAGAAGCAGCGCTTTCCCGGCGAGACGGCAGCGGCTGCAAAGATCATCATCGTCGATCCACGCCGGTCGGCAACGGTGGCAATCGCCGAACAAATCGCGGGCAAGGACAACGTGCTGCATCTGGACATTGAGCCTGGTAGCGATACCGCCTTGTTCAACACGCTGTTCACCTATGTCGTGGAGCAGGGTTGGCACGACAAGGATTTCATCGGCAAGTACACCAAGGGCTTCGACGACGCGGTCCGCACCAATCGCATGAGCCTGGAAGACGGCGCCAAGGCGACCGGCATTCCTGTAGCCAAACTGCGTCAGGCGGCCGAGTGGGCCTACAAGCCCAAGGCCAGCGGCCACCGTCCCCGCACCTTCCATCCCTACGAGAAGGGCATCATCTGGGGCAACGACAACTACGTTATCCAGAGTGCGCTGGTGAGTCTCGCCCTGGCGACACACAACGTGGGGCGTCGAGGCACCGGCGTATGCCGCATGGGCGGCCATCAGGAAGGCTATACCCGTCCGCCCTATCCGGGTGACAAGAAAATCTACATCGACCAGGAGGTCATCAAGGGCCGCGGGTTGATGTACACGCTCTGGGGCACCAACCCGTTCCAGACGACCCTGAACGCTGAGCAGCATCGCCTCGCACTCCACAAGCGGACAGCCATCGTTAACGAAGCAATTGCAAAGGCGCGCGGCGCGAACACTGAGCAATTGATCGATGTGATCTACAACGCCTGCAAGACCAAAGGCGGAATGTTCGTGGTGGGGATCAACCTGTACCCGACGATGATCGCCGAAGAGGCGCACATGCTGTTGCCTGCCGCCCACCCAGGCGAGGCGAACCTCACGTCGATGAATGGCGAGCGACGTCTGCGACTGTCCGAGAAGTTCATGGACCCGCCGGGCTCTGCCAAGGCAGACTGCCTGATCGCGGCGGACATCGCCAACACGCTGAAAGCGATGTACCAGAAGCAGGGAAAGGCCGACATGGCTGCTCGCTTCGACGGCTTCAACTGGACGAGCGAGGAAGACGCCTTCAATGACGGTTTTCGTCGCGCGGGGCGGCCTGGCTCGCCGCCCATCGACAGCCAGGGTGGCGACACGGGTTACCTCGCCACCTACGAACTGCTGCGCAAGGCCGGCAACAACGGCGTGCAGTTGCCAATCAAGGAGGTCAAGGACGGCAAGTTGATCGGCACGGAAATGCTGTATGCCGACTACAAGTTCGACACCAAGGACGGCAAGGCTGAATTCAAGCCAGCGCCGTGGAACGGATTACCGAAGATGGTGTCCGATCAGAAGGCAAAGCACAAATTCTGGATCAACCAGGGACGCGCCAACGAGGTGTGGCAGACCGCATACCACGATCAATACAACAGCTTTGTGCGCGATCGCTATCCCATGGCCTACCTGGAAATGAATCCAGCGGACGCCTCGCAACTCGGCATCAAGGCTGGCGATGTGATCGAGGTGTGGAACGACTTCGGAAGCACCTATGCCATGGCATACCCGATGAAGTCGATCAAGCCCGGGCATACATTCATGCTGTTCGGCTACATCAAGGGCGTTGCAGGCGACGTCGTGACATCCTGGGTGGATCGGAACGTCGTGCCGTATTACAAGGGCACCTGGGCCAGCGTCCAGCGCGTTGGCAGCGTTGAGGACTGGAAGCAATCTATCAGCTTCAAGGAACGGCGCTACTCATGATCCGCGGCACGGCGACGAGCCCGGAAAAGGACGAACCTGCAACGCTGCAGGTCGCGGCGAATGGCTTCGAGCCCATAGCACGGGTCGATTTCGATCGGGCACGTGATCTGATTCAGTCACGCCGCCACGTCGGGCCGCGGTGGCTGGTCGATCCGGGTCCGAACAGTGATCAGTTGGAAGAGCTGCTCTGGCTCGCCGCCGCCGCGCCAGATCACGGTCGATTGATTCCGTGGCGTTTTGTGCTCGTTCCTGCCGAGTCACGGCACTTGCTCGGGCGTGCCTTCGCGCTGGCGCTCCTCGACCGAGATCCTGGTGCCTCTGAAGAGCAACTGGTCACCGCACGCGAGAAGGCAGACCGCGCTCCAGTTCTTTTGGTTGCCATAGCGTGCACTGTCTCCGACAGGGCAGATGTGCCGCCCGTGGATCAGCTTGTGTCGCTTGGAGCGGCGATACAAAACATCCAGCTTGGGGCTGTGGCCATGGGATTCAGCGTTGGCCTGAGCAGTGGGCGTGCCATGGACTCCATGCACGTCAGATCCCTCTTTGAGCTTGCGGAGAGCGAGCGCGCGATCTGCTGCATCAGCATTGGACGCTCCGTCAAATCGAATGGAGTCGGACGCGTGCGTCCAAATGTGGATGACTTCTTTGGCGTCCTGGGGGTACCTCGCTCACAGAGTTTGTAGACGACCGTGGAGCGCAAAACGCCCTCACAGGTCCGCCGAAGAATGCAATTGCACCGCAGTATCCGCGTCTAAGAAGCGGCAGATTGCCGGGTCTGGCGACCTCCCTCGTACCAGCCTTTGCTGGCGTTCACCACGCGCACCACAAGCAGCATCACCGGCACCTCGATCAGCACGCCCACCACCGTGGCCAGCGCAGCGCCAGATTCAAAACCGAACAGAGCAATCGCGGCCGCCACCGCCAGTTCGAAAAAATTGCTGGCACCAATCAACGCCGACGGACAAGCCACGCTGTGCGATTCGCCCAGTGCGCGGTTCAGCCCATACGCCAACCCCGAGTTGAAGAGCACCTGAATCAGGATGGGCACTGCCAGCATGGCGATGATGAGTGGTTGGCGCACGATCTGCTGGCCTTGGAAGGCAAACAGCAAAACCAGTGTCAGCAGCAGCGCGCCGATCGACCACGGCCCGCTGCGCGCCATGACGGATTCGAATACTGCTTGTCCCCTGGATAGCAATGCCTTGCGCCAGACTTGGGCGATCACGAGCGGTACCACGATGTACAGCACCACAGAGACGATTAGCGTGTCCCATGGCACCGTGATGGCCGAAACACCCAACAGAATAGCAACCAACGGCGCGAAGGCCACAACCATGATGCCGTCGTTCAGCGCTACCTGGCTCAGCGTGAAATTGGCGTCACCGTTCGTCAAACGGCTCCACACGAACACCATGGCTGTGCAGGGCGCCGCGGCCAGCAGGATCAGGCCAGCGATGTAGCTGTCGAGTTGGTCCGCAGGCAGGTATGGCGCGAACACGTGGCGGATGAATACCCAACCGAGGAAGGCCATCGAGAACGGCTTGACCAGCCAGTTGACGAACAGGGTTACACCAATACCGCGAGCGTGCCGACGCACTTGTCCGAGCGAGCCGAAATCGACCTTCGCCAGCATCGGAATGATCATCACCCAGATCAACGCACCGACCGGTAGGTTGACACGCGCCACTTCCATGCGGCCAATCGACTGAAACACGCTCGGCAGGCTATGTCCCAGCAACGTGCCGAGCACGATGCAGGCGAAAACCCACACAGTGAGGTAGCGCTCAAACACACTCATCGGTGCAGGCGCCGAGGGCGCTGCCTGAAAAATCCGCGCCGTCATACGCTCTGTGAAGGCAAAGAGGTCCCGATCTCGTCGAGCTTCTTCTTGAGCGCCAGCCGGTCGAGCTTTTCCATCGGCAACGCGGCGAACATGGCGATACGGTTCTTCAGAACCAGAAAGGCGTTGGCAAAAGCCTTTCGCTTCTGCTCTTCCGTTCCCTCCACCGCGACCGGATCCTCGACACCCCAGTGCGCTGTCATGGGCTGGCCAGGCCAGTAGGGACACGCCTCGCCAGCGGCTTTATCGCAAACAGTGAAGACGAAGTCGAGTTCTGGCGCGCCTTTGGCGCTGAATTCATCCCAGCTCTTGCTGCGCAGGCCTTCGGTCGGATAGTGATACTGCTTCAGGAGCTCCAACGCCATCGGTTGGACTTGACTCGAAGGATGGCTGCCGGCGCTGAACGCCCGAAAGCGCCCACCTCCGATGGTCGGGTTATTCAGTACCGACTCAGCCAGAATGCTGCGCGCTGAATTGCCGGTACAGACGAAAAGGACGTTCATGACTTTCTCTGACATGGTGGACTCCAGGTGAATGGATTGAGGCGCGTTGCACGGTCCTTGAGTTCAAGCCTGAACCCCGGTGAGCTGAGCATGGCGCGTTGGCAGGCCCAGCGTGATGAGCCAGCAAATGACCAGCATCGTCGCGGAGCCGATCAGTGCATAGAGCAGGCCACCCCACTGATAGAGCAGGCCCGAAAGCAGGGTGCCCATGAAGCGGCCCAGTGCATTTGCGGCGTAGTAGAACCCGACGTCCTCTGCGGCCTTCTCGGAGCCAGCGTAGGCCAGGATCAGATAGGAATGCACGGATGAATTGATGGCGAACGCAAAGCCAAAAAGTCCCAGGCCGCCAACGACCACCCATTGCAGGTTCGGCACATTTATTCCCACGGCGATAGTCAGGCAAGTCGCGACCACGGCCAATAGCGCCGACCACGTTCGAGCGGCCGGCACTTCGCGGCTTAGGCCATCTGGACTCCGCGTGACGATGCTCGGCGCGAGCGCCTGAACCAAGCCATAGCCAATGGTCCAGGCGGCAAGAAAGGTTCCGACGCCGGTGAAGCTCCAACCAACCGAATAAAGGAATACCGGCAGGCCGACGACAAACCACACATCGCGTGCGCCAAACAGGGCCACACGCGCCGCCGCCAGCGCGTTGATGCCTGAGCTCTTCGCGAACAACTCCTTGGCGCTGCCCGATGCCTTACTCTTACCCATCATCTTGGGCAAAGAGGTCGTCACACCAATCAGGACGATTGCGAGCAATCCCGCCATCGCCCACAGAGACGCCTGAAAGCCAAGTGTCTGGAGCAGCAGACCTCCGAGAAAGAAGCCAGCGCCTTTCATGGCGTTCTTGCTCCCGGTGAACCAGGCGACCCACTTAAAGAGCTGACCTGAACCCTGCTCCTTGGCCTGCGCCTGGGTCACCTTGATCGCCGACTTGCTCGCTGTCTTGGTCAAGTCCTTGGCCACGCCGCAAATGCCCTGGGCCATCACGACCCAGACCACCGACGTCGTCGCAGTCCATTCAGGATTGAGCATCGACAATAGGCTGAATCCGGTGATCTGAGTTATCAGGCCAACCGTCAACATTCGTGTGATGCCGTAGCGGGTGGCCAGCCAACCGCCAATCAGGTTTGCCAGAATCCCGGCCGCCTCGTAGAGCAAGAACAGGAACGCCAGCGTGATGGACGAGTAGCCCAAGCGATAGAAATGCAGCAGCACCAGCATGCGCAGGGCGCCATCGGTCAGGGTGAAACCCCAGTAGGCGGCCGTGACGATGGCATAGTTGCGCGCAGCATTCTGCATTTCTAAATGCCCACCTGCCGCATGTGGCAAGCCAGATCGACCATCCGGCATGCGTAGCCCATTTCGTTGTCGTACCAAGCGTAGACCTTGAGGAGGGTGCCGTCGGTCACCAAGGTTGAAGGCGCATCCACGATGGAACTGCGCGTGTCCCGCGCGTAGTCTGCGCTGACTAAAGGTCGCTCTTCGTAGCCAAGAATGCCTGCGAGGTCTCCTTGCGCGGCGGACTTGAACAAGGCATTGATCTCTTGCGAAGTGGTCGCCCGATTCAACTCGAACACGCAATCTGTCAGCGATGCGTTGAGCACCGGCGCGCGCACCGCGTGTCCATTCAGCTTTCCCTTCAAGTCGGGATAGATGAGGGCGATGGCCGTGGCACTACCGGTGGTCGTCGGCGCCAGACTCATCATGGCGCTGCGCGCACGGCGCAAGTCCTTGTGCGGCGCGTCGACGACCAGGTTGGTGTTGGTGGGATCGTGAATCGTTGTGATCTGGCCGTGCCTGATACCGATGTTCTCGTGAACCACTTTGACAACCGGCGCCAGGCAGTTCGTGGTGCACGACGCGGCTGTGACGACTCTGTCTTTTGTCGGGTCGTAGAGGTGCTCATTGACCCCCACCACCACGTTCAACACGTTTCCGGTCTTGACGGGTGCGGCGACGATGACTCGCTTGGCGCCGCGGTCTAGGTGTCCCTGAATGGTTTCCGGTGTCAGAAATTTGCCGGTGCACTCCAGCACAAGATCGACACCCAGCTCGCCCCAAGGAATGTCTTGCGGCGCTGAGTGACTACTGAAACTCAAAGTCCTACCGTCAATGCGGATCCGCTCTTCGCCTTCAGCCGCGATGTCGGCCCGCCACTTGCCCTGCACGGTGTCGAATGCCAACAGGTGTGCGGTCGTTGCCGCCCCCCCTTTGAGTTCATTGAGATGCACCACCTCAAGTCGGTTACTCGCCCTCGGGTCATCGGACTGGCGCTCTGCCGCGCCAAACGCCGCCCGCAGTGCAAGGCGGCCGATACGACCCATCCCATTGATGCCAACTTTCATCACTTTAATTTAACCCTTAGAGAACTATTGAATTGTCCGCACGTATGTGACGATTTCGTGAAGCCCGAGCGGATGCCTGGGTTAGCCTCTCAGTTCAGCCGTGTGCTCGCAATTGGCCAGCGCACGCAAGCGCGCCGCGCCCACAGGCTCGTTCGCCAGCAGCGGCACCACGGCCCAGCGCTGGGCGTGGCGGCTGCGGATCCCGTCGATCTCACGCAGTTCGCTGTCTGCGCGGCGGCGCAGCAGCGGCGAGGCCACGGGTGCAGCGGCGATGCAGTTATTCACCACCCAGGCCCAGGGCTCGATGCCGGCGCGGCGCAGGTCGTCTTGCAGGTGCGCGGCTTCCAGTACGGGCGTGGTTTCAGCCAGCGTGACGATCAGCACCTTGGTGCGGGCCGGGTCCTGCAACTGCATCATGGGCGTGGTGAAGTGGCTGCCGGTCGCCATCTGGCGCGCCACGTCGCGGTGGTAGGCGCCGGTGGCGTCGAGCAGCAGCAGGGTGTGGCCGGTGGGCGCAGTGTCCATCACCACGAACTGGCGACCGGACTCGCGGATAGCGCGCGAGAAGGCCTGGAACACGGCAATCTCCTCGGTGCAGGGCGAGCGCAAATCTTCGGCCAGCAAAGCGCGGCCGGCCTCATCCAGCGCCGCACCCTTGGTGGCCATGACATGGGCCCGATAGGCCTCGGTGGCGGCGTGCGGATCGATGCGGCTTACGGCGAGGTTGGGCAACTCGCCCGCCAGGGTCTCGCTCAGATGCGCGGCGGGGTCGGAGGTCGTCAGGTGCACGGGCAAGCCGCGCGCGGCTAGCTCCACGGCGATGGCGGCCGCCAGCGTGGTCTTGCCGACGCCGCCCTTGCCCATCAGCATGACCAGGCCGTGGCCGGGCGCGGCGATGCCGTCGACCAACGTGGAGAGGGTGGGTGCGTCCGGCAGACCGATATGGGGTTCGCTCCCAATCGGCGTGATTCCAGATACCTCGGCTTGCAGCAGTTGGCGTAGCGCTTCCAGACCCACCAGATTGAAGGCTTTGAGCGCGATGTTATCGACCGGCAATTCACGCAGCGCGGCGGGCAGATTGGCCAACGCCGCCCGCTCGCGCCGCAGCACGGCGGCGGCCAGTGGGTCGTGCGCGGCTTCGCTTTCGGGCAGCAGGCCGTTGATGACCAGGTATTGCCGGCTCAATCCAATGGCCGCCAATTCCTCGTGCGTGCGCGCGGCTTCGCGCAGCGTGGCGCCCTGGCCGCGCGCGACCAGCACCAGTCGCGTGCGGGCGCCGTCCTGCAGTGCGGCGACGGCGGCCTGGTATTGCGTGCGCTGCTTGTCCAGCCCCGCCAGTGGGCCGAGGCAAGAGGCATCGCCCTGGCCCGCTTCCAGAAAGCCGCTCCAGGCGCCAGGCAGGCTGAGCAGGCGGATGGTGTGGCCGGTGGGCGCGGTGTCGAAGATGACGTGGTCAAACCCGCGCGTGGCCGCGTCGTCAGCCAGCAGGGCGGTGAACTCGTCAAATGCGGCGATCTCGGTGGTGCAGGCGCCGGAGAGTTGCTCCTCGATACCCTTGACCACCGCATCCGGCAGCACGCCGCGCACCGGGCCGACGATGCGGTCACGGTAGGCCTGCGCGGCGGCGGGAGGGTCGATCTCCAGCGCGCTCAAGTTGGACACCGCCGGCACGGCGACGACTTGGTTGCCAATGGAAAGGCCAAACACCTGGCCGACATTTGACGCCGGGTCGGTGCTGACCAGCAGCACCTGCTTGCCGGCATCGGCCAGTTGCACTGCGGCGGCGCAAGCGATGGAGGTCTTGCCGACGCCGCCCTTGCCGGTAAAGAACAGGAAGCGGGGTGGGTTGTGCAGGAAGTTCATGATTGCCCTGAAAGCACTTCAGTCAGCAGCACTTGCCACTGCTCGCTTCGGTTTTGGGCGCGCAACAGCCGATCATTGGCGAGGCATCTGCGCCGCAGCATCCACTTGCTTCCGGCCCAGCGTCGACTTGCAGCAAGGCCCAGCGCGCCAGCTCCGCTCGTTGCGGGTAGCGACCAGCCAGAGCCACCTCACCATCAACGAGCACGAGGGGTAGCGCCTCGGCTCCAGAACGTTCGAGGAAACGTTTCACGATGGCGTTCTGCGCGAATTCCAGCGGTTGTTGCGATAGATTGAAGCGCTGAATGTGTGCGCCCTGGCCAGTGGCCCAGGCGGCGTCGGTCGCAAAGCTCACCAAGGCCTGATCGACGTCAGTGCCGCATACACCGCTCGCGCAACACAGGGCAGGGTCGAAGATTTGGATGCGGGCTGAAGCGGTCATTTTGAATCTCCAACGATCTTTAAAATAATGAATTAATGCTACAACTTTTATAGCCGAACTCAGCCGCAAACTATGATTGGTGACCAACGGTGCGTTGGACGCTCGCCTTCTTCGAAGGGCTGCATGCAACAGGCTCACACGCTGCATCATGCAGTTCAGCGCACTCCTCCGGATGGCCAGCGCAGCACTCGGCGGTCAGGTATTCGATCAAGTCCTGCATCAACGACAGATTGGCGCGATAACGCTGGAACCGCCCCTCGGGCGTGACGCCCAAGAGGCCGGCGTGAGTCAGCGCTTTCAAGTGAAATGACAGGTTGGTTGGAGGAATGTCCAACGTGCTTGCAATCTGTCCCGCAACCAAACCTTCGGGACCCTGGCGCATCAGCAGACGGTAGATGTCCAACCGTACGCCTGACGCGAGCGACTCAAAGACCTTGATGGCTTCATCCTGTTCCATGAATTCAATTATTGTTGAATTATCGTTCGCCGGCAACTGACGTAGGTCAAGCGCCGCTTCTGGATGAATGTTGAGGCCCGAAGGGCTGACGACCAATCACCGAGCGACGGCAAGCTGCACCAGTCCAGAAATTCGCCAAGCTTGGTCAACTGGCGGCTTTGGGTCGTGAAGGGCCGAACACACATCGCCAGCTTGTCCCGGAAGCGCGCCACGAGTGTCACGCGGCGGCAACTTGGCGCACCTTGAAGCGCTAATCCCAGCAGGCGCCGCCACAAAAAAAAACATTTTGGGTGCCAAATTTGGCACCAAGGCGAGTTCACATGATGCGTCAGACATGCAAACCTTTTGAGGGGATGGCTCTGGAGATGCGAGCAGGCGATACGGCCATTGCTTGTTCGTCCGCCTCGTGGCCGAGCGTGCCTGTCGAGTGGCGACGCTCAAGCTGCGTGCCTATCGAAACAAGGTGAGCCATCGTGTGCTCATCTGAAGTCCTGACGAACTGGTCTCGATCGCAAGCAGGCGTTTCACCCATTCAATTTCGTATGAGACCCAACGCTTCGACCTGCCTATCAAATGCAGCCCCTGGGGGATTAGCCCCTGCTCGATCGCCTCGTACAACTTCGTGCGTCCGACGCAGAGTTCCTTACGAACCTGTCGCTCCGTCAGGAACGTGAGAGGCTTTATCTCTTGATCGACATGACGAAGTGCCGAGCCTTGAAGCCAGACTTGACGGGAGGGCGCTACGGGCGCGCATCGGGTGGCCTGTAACCACGCGACCAAGCTCTCGATGGCACTGCGGTCAGCCGCAGTCGCGAGGCTATGTTTGACAGTCTCAATTTCGTATTCGACCCACCGAACCGACCTTCCGAGCACATTGACTCCCCGGGGTAGCAGCCCGTCCCGGATCAACTCATAGAACTTGGATCTTCCGATGGTGAGACTGCCCATCGCTTGCTCCGCCGAGAGGAACACGATGATCGGTCTTGGTGGGATCTGCATCGGCATATCCACAGAGGAAATAGCACTGATTGAATGCATTGGGGGCACCTCCTTAAACGTCTGCTGCTCGACGTGAGCACATGACGCAAAGTAGACCAATTCCCAAAATTCGCCAAAAACGACCCTGTTGCTTCTCGCCCACATAGTCGAGTGCTTACTTGGCGTTGAGCAGACGCCCTTCGAAACATCGACTCAGTTCCACGCCGGTGTGGGCAAAAGTGTGGGCAAATCTGCCTGGAGCGCTCGGAAACGAGAAACGGGTTACAGCATTTCTGCTGTAACCCGTTGATTTTATTGGTCGGCGTGGCGGGATTCGAACTCGCGACCCCTTGCACCCCATGCAAGTGCGCTACCAGGCTGCGCTACACGCCGACAAGCCTTGCATTATAGCGCGGGAATGACGCGGTTTCAGCCAATCGTCAACAGATCGCGAATTTCGCTCAGCTCTTGCGACAAATCGCGCCATGACGGAGCAACTGCAGTGGCAGTTGGCGTGAGATCGTCAACCGGGCCGTTAGCCAAAGAAGCCAAGGTCTCGTTCGGTTGATCGTGCGCGCCAGCGCGTACACCGCTCGTCGCCACGGCCGTGGCGGCCAACGCGCCGCGAACGCCGGACTCCAGCTCCTGCAGGCGTGTTCTGGCGCCGCTGATGGTGAAGCCCTGGTCGTACAACAGTTCGCGGATGCGCCGGATCATCAACACTTCGTGGTGCTGGTAATAGCGGCGGTTGCCGCGACGCTTCATTGGCCTCAGCTGCGTGAATTCTTGCTCCCAATAGCGCAGCACATGCGGTTTGACACCGCACAGGTCACCGACCTCACCGATGGTGAAGTAGCGCTTGGCAGGAATGGGGGGCAAGGCGGATTCCATGATCATCGATCACTGCAACGTGCGCCGCAGGTTAGCCGATGTTGGCGGATACGGCCATGGCCGCGTCTGCGAGCGGCAACATGTGCAGCGAAAACTTGACTAGATGCCGCAGAAGGTCACGCGTTGGCGCGACGTGGATGCGACTGGCGCGTCAGTCTTTTTCCGCGCCGGACGTGGGCCCCGCGGGTGCCTCTGAACCGGCATCGTCAGGCTGCAGCATTTCCTTGAGCTTCTGGCTGGCATGGAAGGTAACCACGCGGCGCGCAGCGATAGGGATCAGCTCACCCGTGCGCGGATTGCGCCCGGGCCTGGGAGCCTTCACACGCATCTGGAAATTACCAAAGCCAGACAGCTTCACATCGTCACCGGCCACCAGTCGCGCACCGATCAGGTCGTAGAAGGCATCGACCATATCCTTGGATTCGCGCTTGTTCAGGCCGATCTGCTCGTACAGCATCTCCGCCAGCTGGGCCTTGGTCAGCGCAGTGGTCTCCAGGCTGTCAACCGCCAGCAACAGCATCTCGTCTCCGTCCCCCGCCATGGTGTGTTTTCCTCAGGTCATATCCGCAGTTCAGCCACGAAGGCGCGCACCAACGTCGGCCTGCCATTGGGCGAGCACCGACTGCACAGCCGCCTCAATGCGCTCATCGGTCAGCGTTTCCTGCCCGCCGTCCAACACGAGCCGAACGGCCAGGCTTTTCTCGTCGATGCCCAGATTGGCTCCGCCAGCAGCGTCGGCGCCTGGTTTCGGGCGATAGATGTCGAACAGCGTGGCGCTGCGGACCAGATCGGCCGCAGGGGCATCGCGAAGGGAGCCCATGAGCTGGTCGTGCGTCACAGACTCTTTCACAACGACGGCAACGTCGCGCTCAACGGGCTGTTGGCGGGGCAATGGCACGGCCGTGGGCAGCGGATGGCTCAGGACGGCGTCCAGCGCCAATTCGAACAACACAGGTGCATGGGGCAAATCCCACTGCTGGCGCCAACGGGGATGCAGCTCGCCCACGTAACCCACCGGCCGGCCATCCACGATGACGCGCGCTGTGCGGCCAGGGTGCAAGGCCGGGTGGCTGTCTGCCTCAAACACCGCTTTGCGCGGGCTGAGCAAGGCTTCGACATCGCCCTTGGCGTCAAAGAAATCCGCCGGCGTTTGCTTGCCCGACCAACCCTGCTGACGGGCTGGGCCATAGATCGCACCGGCCACGCGCATGGGCTGAGCTACGCCGCGCACCGCGCCCTCACCGGTTTGGACCGTGTGGTCTCGCCGGAACACGCGGCCAATCTCGAACACGCGGATTCTGTCGGCACGGCGATCCACGTTGCGCTTCACAACTTGTAGCAGCGAACCCAGCAGGGTCGAGCGCATCACGCTCATTTGACTCGCAATCGGGTTCAGCAAGCGCACGGGGTCGGTGTTGCCCGCGAGGTCGCGCTCCCACGCCTCTTCGACAAAGCTGAAGTTGATGGTTTCCAGGTAGCCCAACGCCGCCAGCGTATGGCGCGGCTCGAAACGGCCGCGCAGCGCCTCGGAGCGAACGCGCGGCTCAATCGGTGCCAGGGGCGCTGTTTCAGGCAGGTTTTGGTAGCCGATCAGGCGCGCCACTTCTTCGATCAAGTCTTCTTCGATCGTGATGTCGAAGCGGTAGGCCGGCGGCGTGATGGTCAGCACGCCTTCACCCTCGACAAAAGGCAGTTGCAGGCGCGAGAAAACGTCGGCGCACTGGGCCTGTGTCAACGGCATACCGATGACTTTGGCCGCGCGCGCCACGCGCAGCGTGACGGGCTGCGGTTGCGGCATGTTCGGCTGCTGATCGTCGACCGGCCCGCACACGGTTTCAGGCGTGCCGCAGATGTCGATGATCAAGCGACTGATGTGCTCAATGTGCGCGGCGGTGCCGTCCGGGTCTACCCCTCGCTCGAAGCGGTGCCCCGCATCGGTGGCAAAGTTGAAGCGGCGCGAGCGGCCCGCAACGGCTTCGGGCCACCAGAAAGCGGCCTCGACATACACGTTGCGTGTGTCGTCAGAAACGGCCGTGGCGTCACCGCCCATGATGCCGGCCAGCGATTCCACTTCGCGCTCATCCGCGATGATGCCGACAGCCTCATCCAACGCCACCGTGTTGCCGTTCAGCAGTTTGAGCTGCTCGCCTGGGCGCGCCCAACGTACATCCAGGCCGCCATGAATCTTGTCCAGATCAAAGATGTGCGAGGGGCGGCCCAGTTCGAACATCACGTAGTTGGAGATATCCACCAGCGGGGACACGCTGCGCTGGCCGCACCGCGCCAGACGGTCGACCATCCAAGCCGGGGTTTTCGCCTGCGTATTGACGTGGCGAATCACGCGGCCCGAAAAGCGCCCGCACAGGTCGGGCGCACTGATCTTGACAGGCACGACATGGTTTGTCTGCACGGCCACGGGCGCAAAGGTGGGCGTGAGCAGGGGCGCGCCCGTCAACGCAGACAGCTCGCGCGCCACGCCATACACGCTGAGCGCGTGGCCCAGGTTGGGCGTCAGCTTGAGTGTGAAGACCGTGTCGTCCAGATTCAGCGCGGTGCGAATGTCCTGGCCCAGCGGAGTGTCAGCAGGCAGTTCAAGCAGGCCTTCGTGGTCTTCGGACAGATGCAGCTCGCGGGCCGAACACAACATACCCTGGCTTTCCACGCCACGCAGCTTGCCCAGCTTGATCTTGAACGGCTTACCGTCTTCGCCGGGGGGCAGCTCCGCGCCCACAGTGGCGCACGGCACCTTGATGCCCGCACGCGCGTTGGCCGCGCCGCAGACGATGTTGAGCAGCGCGCCCTGTCCCACATCCACCTGACAGACGCGCAGGCGATCCGCGTTCGGATGCTGCTCGGCAGACTTGATTTCGCCCACGACCACGCCGGCAAAAGGGGGTGCCACGGGGCGGGCCTCTTCCACCTCGAAGCCGCCCATGGTCAGCACATTGGCCAGCTCGTCGGTGCTCAGCGCGGGGTTGCAGAACTCGCGCAGCCAGGATTCAGGAAATTGCATAGTCGATCACTCAATTCACTCAGACGCAGCCAGCGCTTGCGGCGGAACCGGTTGCTGCGAAGCCAACCTTGCTTCGCCGGCCCAATTCAGCGCAACGCGTTTCTCATTTGGGGGACGTGGGCGGGAGCCAGACCATTCACTGATGTGCCGTCAGCGAAACTGGGCAAGAAAGCGCACATCGCCTTCAAAAAACTGGCGCAGATCGCTGACGCCATAGCGCAGCATGGCCAGGCGATCAATCCCTGACCCGAACGCAAAGCCGACGAAGCGCTCAGGGTCCAGCCCCATGTTGCGCACGACTTGCGGGTGCACCTGGCCCGAGCCAGACACCTCCAGCCATTTGCCAGCGAGCGGCCCGCGCTGAAACTGGATGTCAATCTCAGCGCTGGGCTCAGTGAACGGGAAGTAGCTGGGCCGAAAGCGCAAGATGAGGTCGTCCGTCTCGAAGAACGCCTTGCAGAAGTTCAGGTAGGTGACCTTCAGATCCTTGAAGCTCACGTTCTCGCCCAGCCAAAGGCCCTCGACCTGGTGGAACATGGGCGAATGGGTGGCGTCGTTGTCTACGCGGTAGGTGCGGCCCGGCACGATGACGCGCACTTCCGGCATGTCGCCCCGCGCCAGCGCTGCTGCGTGCTTCTTGGCGTGCGCGGTGGCGTAGCGAATCTGCATCGGGCTGGTGTGCGTGCGCAGGCAGTAGGGCTGCCCCTGCTCGTCGTTCATGTCGACGTAGAAGGTGTCCTGCATCGAACGCGCGGGGTGGTTGGGCGGGTTGTTCAGCGCGGTGAAGTTGAACCAGTCGTTCTCGATCTCAGGCCCGTCGCCCACGTCAAAGCCCATGCTGGCGAAGATCTGCTCGATGCGCTCCCATGCCCGGCTGATGGGGTGCAGGCCACCCTGCCCGCGCTGGCGCCCTGGCAAGGTCACATCCAGCGCCTCGGCCTGCAGCTGGCGCTCCAGCTCGGCGTTGGCCAGCGCCTGGCGGCGCTCGGTCAGGGCCGCCTCGATGCTTTGCTTGGCCAGGTTGATGGCGGCGCCGCGGGTTTTCTTCTCGTCCACGCTGAGTTGGGCCATGCCCTTCATCAGCTCGGTCAAGCGGCCGGTTTTGCCGAGGAACCGCGCCTTGGCGTTTTCCAGATCGGCGGGAGCGTTGGCGCGCGCAAAGGCTTCGGCGGCGCTCCTGACAAGCTCGTCCAGATCGGTGGCAGCGACAGTCGGGGCGTTCATCGGCAGCAATTCAGAAATTCAATAAACGAAAAAGGGATTGAAGCCCGATAGGCCTCAACCCCTGGAACCACCAGCGCAAGCAGCTACTATATCAATAGCAATGCGCGGCGGCAGCGGCATCAAGCCAGTTTGGCTTTGGCCTGCGACACGATGCTGGCGAAGGCCGCCTTGTCGTGCACAGCGATGGCGGCCAGAACCTTGCGGTCCAGCGTAATGCCAGCTTTGTTCATACCGTTGATGAACTGGCTGTAAGTCAGGCCCAGTTCACGGGTAGCGGCATTGATACGGGCGATCCACAGACGACGGAAGTCGCGCTTTTTGTTGCGGCGGTCACGGTAGGCGTACTGGCCCGCCTTCATCACCGCTTGCTTGGCAACACGGTAGACGTTCTTACGGCGGCCGCGGAAACCCTTGGCAAGGGCCAGTATTTTCTTGTGACGAGCGCGAGCGGTCACACCACGTTTGACGCGAGGCATATGAGTTCTCCTAGTCCGTCAGTTGATCAAAGGCCAGCGAAGGGCAGCATCTGCGCCATGTGACCCATGTTGGTCTCATGCACATTCACCGCACCGCGCAGGTGGCGTTTGTTCTTGGTGGTCTTCTTGGTCAGAATGTGACGCTTGAAGGCTTGGCCGCGCTTGACGGTGCCACCGGGACGGACGCGAAAACGTTTCTTCGCGCTGCTTTTGGTCTTCATTTTGGGCATTTACATGCTCCTGTTTCGTTGTGCTCGCGAGGCGTTCACAGCATGTTGCTGCGCCCTTGAGGGCCCCGAGCCACTTCTTTTGGCAAGCCTTTCAACTTGCCCGTTCGCCCAGCAGGCCAGCCTGCAGGGCAAATACACTTACCTGTGCGAAGCGCGCTTCAGCTTTCCGCTTGCGCAGCGGGCGCTGCGTCCGCAGGCGCGGCAGCGGGCTTGGCGCCACCGGGCTTTTTGCGCGCAGGCGCCAGCATCATGATCATCTGGCGGCCTTCGAGCTTGGGGAACTGCTCCACTTGCACGATGTCGCTCAACTCGTCACGAATGCGGTTCAGCAGAGCCAAGCCGAGTTCCTGGTGGGTGATCTCGCGCCCGCGGAAGCGCAAGGTCACCTTGACTTTGTCGCCATCCGCCAAAAAGCGGCGGATGTTGCGCATCTTGATGTTGAAGTCGCCGTCATCGGTACCTGGGCGGAACTTGACTTCCTTGATCTCGATGACCGTTTGCTTGGCCTTCGCTTCAGCGGCTTTCTTCTGCTCGAGGTATTTGAACTTGCCATAGTCCATCAACCGGCAGACCGGCGGATTGGCAGTGGCCACAACTTCCACCAGATCCACGTCGTACTCGCCAGCAAGGCGCAGGGCCTCCTGGATGGGCACGACGCCCAGCGGCTCGTTCTCAGGCCCGTTCAGACGGACCTCGGGGGCCATGATTTCTCGATTCAGACGGTGCGCGCGTTCCTCACGATGGCGGCGGTCACGGAAATTGGTAGCGATGGTAGGGATTCCTCAAATCAAAATGCTATTATTAAAATAGCGTTTGCCGCACAACGGGCGTGCGCCAGAGCCATTTTTCGGTGTAAAAATCAAGCTTTGGCAGCGATGTCCGATGTCATGCGGTCAATGAACGCTTGCAAGGACACCACACCGAGGTCCTGGTTGCCCCGGGCGCGCACTGCGACGGCGCCAGCTTCCCGCTCCTTGTCGCCTACGACGAGGATATAGGGCAGCTTTTGCAACGAATGCTCCCGTATTTTATACGTGATCTTCTCGTTACGCAGGTCGGTCTCCACCCTAAAGCCCTGTTGGCGCAGCGTTTTCGCCACGGATTGAACGTAGTCGGACTGCGCATCGGTGATGCCGGTGACGACCACCTGCACCGGCGACAGCCACACCGGCATGGCGCCGGCGTAGTGCTCAATCAGCATGCCGATGAAGCGCTCAAGGCTGCCGACGATGGCTCGGTGCAGCATGATGGGGCGATGGCGCGCGCCGTCTTCGCCGACGTATTCGGCATCCAGGCGCTCGGGCATGTTCGGGTCGACCTGCATCGTGCCGCACTGCCATTCGCGGCCCAGCGCGTCTTTCAGCGTGTATTCGATCTTGGGGCCGTAGAAGGCGCCCTCGCCCGGGCTGATCTCAAATTCGCACCCTGAAGCCCGCAAGCCATCCTTCAGCGCTTGTTCCGCCTGGTCCCAGCTTTCTTCAGAGCCAATTCGTTGCTCCGGCCGCGTCGCCAGCTTGTAGACGATGTCGGTAAACCCGAAATCCTTGTACACCTTCTGCAGCAGCGTGGTGTAGGCCGTGCATTCGGCCTGGATCTGGTCGGGCGAGCAGAAGATGTGGCCGTCATCCTGCGTGAAGCCACGCACCCGCATGATGCCGTGCAGGCCGCCGCTGGGCTCGTTGCGATGGCAGTTGCCGAATTCGCCGTAGCGCAGCGGCAGGTCGCGGTAGCTTTTCACACCCTGTTTGTAGATCAGGATGTGGCCGGGGCAGTTCATCGGCTTGAGGGCGTAGTCGCGCTTTTCGCTCTCGGTGATGAACATGTTCTCGCGGTATTTGTCCCAGTGGCCGGTTTTCTCCCACAGGGATTTGTCCAGGATCTGCGGGCCCTTGACCTCCTGGTAGCCGTTGTCGATGTACACGCGGCGCATGTACTGCTCGACCTGCTGCCACAGTGTCCAGCCTTTGGGGTGCCAGAACACCGTGCCGGGCGAATGCTCGTCGATGTGGAACAGATCCAGCTCTTTGCCCAGCTTGCGGTGGTCGCGCTTCTCAGCCTCTTCCAGCATGTGCAGGTAGTTCTGCAGTTCGTCCTTGGTGGACCATGCCGTGCCGTAGATGCGCTGCAGCATCTCGTTGCGGTGGTCGCCGCGCCAGTAGGCGCCGGCCACCTTCATCAGCTTGAAATGCTTGAGCTTGCCCGTGCTGGGCACGTGCGGGCCGCGGCACAGGTCTTCAAAGGCGCCCTCGCGGTACAGCGAAACGTCTTCGTTGGTGGGAATGCTGGCGATGATCTCGGCCTTGTACGCCTCGCCCAGTCCCTTGAAATAGGTCACCGCCTCGTCGCGCGGCAGCACGCGGCGCACCACCGGCTCGTCCTTGGCGGCCAGCTCGGTCATCTTTTTCTCGATGGCAACCAAGTCTTCGGGCGTGAATGGGCGCTTGTAGCTGAAGTCGTAGAAAAAGCCGTTGTCGATCACCGGGCCGATGGTGACTTGCGCCTCGGGGAACAGCTCTTTGACCGCATAGGCCAGCAAGTGGGCGGTGGAGTGGCGGATCATGTCCAGCCCCTCGGGGTCTTTGGCCGTCACGATCGACAGCGCCGCGTTCTGCGTGATCGAGTAGCTGGTGTCGACCAACTTGCCGTCCACCTTGCCGCCCAGCGCCGCCTTGGCCAGGCCTGCGCCAATCGATTGGGCAACCTCTGCCACGGTCACGGGGCCCGGATAGTCGCGCTGCGAACCGTCGGGTAGCGTGATTTGAACCATGGGAATCCTTCTTGAAATCGTTTTGTAAGGGCGCCGCGCTACGCAGCAGAGCAATAAAAAAGCGCGGCAGGGGCCGCGCTCGGTTCACTTTTAATAGCACCCTGCGCAAGCTGGGCACCGGCAAACACCGCAAAGCGTGGCTTAAATGAAGCTCCTGGCCGGGGTAGTTCGCGGTGTCATAACCGGGGTGCCTTTCTCGCTCTTGTGGGGTGGATAGGGAAGTTCGACTGCTCGCAAGTGCGACGCGATTGCCGCATGACTTATCAGAGCCGTCGCTGATCCATGCATTTTAACAGCCGCCAAGCAATGCCGCATGCCAGCAGCGCCGTCCCCCACACCTGCGCGCTCAACCTAGCTACGCCATGGCGCTGCGTCCACAAAAAAGGCCGCCCGAAGGCGGCCTTTTCAACTGTCAGCGTTCCAACCCGGGCGCTTCGCACCCAAGTCGGCACACCGGTACAGCTCAGTGGAACTGCTCTTCTTCGGTCGAGCCCGTCAGCGCCTTCACGCTGGACGAGCCACCCTGGATGACGGTGGTCACGTCGTCGAAGTAGCCTGCGCCCACTTCCTGTTGATGCGATACGAAGGTGTAGCCCTTGTCGCGTGCGGCGAATTCGGGTTCTTGCACCATCTCGGTGTAGTGCTTCATGCCTTCGCCGCGGGCGTACGCATGGGCGAACTGGAAGGTCTGGAACCAGTTGATGTGGATACCGGCCAGCGTGATGAACTGGAACTTGTAGCCCAGCGCAGACAGGTCTTCCTGGAACGAGGCGATCTGCTTTTCGTTCAGGTTTTTCTTCCAGTTGAAGGAAGGCGAGCAGTTGTAGCTCAGCAGCTTGCCGGGGCAGGCGGCGTGCACGGCTTGGGCGAACTCACGGGCAAAGCCGATGTCGGGCACGCCGGTTTCGCACCACACCAGGTCAGCATACGGGGCGTACGCCACGCCGCGGCTGATCGACTGCTCCAGGCCGTTTTTCACGCGGAAGAAGCCTTCTTGCGTGCGCTCGCCCGTCAGGAAGGGCTTGTCGTTGGCGTCGTGGTCGCTGGTGATCAGGTTGGCGGCTTCTGCGTCGGTACGGGCCAGCACGATGGTGGGCACGCCCATCACGTCCGCGGCGAAGCGGGCGGAAATCAGCTTTTCAACCGCTTCCTGCGTGGGCACCAGCACTTTGCCGCCCATGTGGCCGCATTTCTTCACGGCGGCCAGCTGGTCTTCGAAGTGCACGCCAGCAGCGCCAGCGTTGATCATGTTCTTCATCAGCTCGAACGCGTTCAGCACGCCGCCGAAACCGGCTTCAGCGTCGGCCACGATCGGCAGGAAGTAGTCGATGAAGTCCTTGTCGCCAGGGCCCACGCCACGGCTCCATTGGATTTCGTCGGCGCGCTTGAAGGTGTTGTTGATGCGGCGCACCATGGTCGGCACCGAGTCGTAGGCGTACAGCGACTGGTCGGGATACATGGTTTCGCTGGTGTTGCCGTCGGCAGCGACTTGCCAGCCCGACAGGTACACCGCTTCCAGGCCCGCCTTGGCCTGCTGCATGGCCTGGCCAGCGCTGATGGCACCGAAGGCGTTCACGTAGCCTTTTTTGGAGTCGCCGTTGATGGCGTTCCACAGGCGCTGGGCGCCGCGCTTGGCCAGCGTGTGCTCAATCTGCAGGCTGCCGCGCAGGCGCACCACGTCGGCGGCGCTGTAGCCGCGCTTGACGCTCTTCCAGCGCGGGTTGGTGGCCCAGTCTTTTTCGAGGGCGGCAATCTGTTGGTCGCGGCTGAGTTGGTCGTTGGTGTTCGGCATGAAACGCTCCGAGGTGGTGAGTTGAAACGGTGTTTTCTGACGGCGCCGCTGCACTGTGCAAGCTGCCCGTTGACCAGAATCATAACTCTTCTATAAGACTCAATTCCATTCTTATGTCTTATACAAGACAAAAATTTAACCGTTGAAATTCAACAGCTTGCAAATCGAATTCCACATTGCAAAAATCTATCTTTCGTATTGAGAAATTTTGCGGCAATGCAACATTGTTCTATTTCACATTATGGTCGATCATTTCGCGGCGAATTCGGGCTGCGCAGGCGCTCCGCCTCCACCCAGTCGCCGCTGGCAATCACCGGCGCGCTGCCAAGGTAAGCGGGGTTGTAGACGTAGCAAAGGCAGTTCAGCCAGCGCACCAGGCCGTTGTCCAGCGCCACCGCCACCGACAGCTCGCGCTTGAAGTATTCGTCGCGCTGCTGGGGGTAGATCATCTCGATCTCATCCAGCTTTTCTTCCAGCGCGGGCGCAATCTCGTACACCTCGCCGCGCACCAGGGCGGTGCCGCCCAGCACAACGCCGGGGTAGCGGCCCAGGTCGTACAGCGTGCCGTGCACGCTGGCGCGCCCCACCC
The DNA here is from genome assembly GCF_003008535.1 of Ottowia oryzae. Classification (NCBI taxonomy): domain Bacteria; kingdom Pseudomonadati; phylum Pseudomonadota; class Betaproteobacteria; order Burkholderiales; family Comamonadaceae; genus Ottowia; species Ottowia oryzae. The sequence goes on along the minus strand of NZ_CP027666.1, from coordinate 1,860,530 downwards.
AGGCAGGCGCAGGCTGCAGCGCCATGATGTCGTTGGCCTGCCCGCGCCGCAAAGTGCCGTAGACGAACACATGGCGCGACGCGGCGCGGGTGGGGCTGTCCTGGTGCATGATGCCAAGCCTAATCAAGATTGATGCCAGTTACTGGCGCCGCCACCTTGCCCACCGCTGCCCCCACCGCCCTTCCCAGGCCGCTGGCCTACGGGTGCCTTGCCTTGTCGATGTGTCTGGTGGGCTCTTACGTGGCGCTGTCCAAACCGCTGGCGGCCGCGTTTCCCGTGCTGCTGCTGGCGTGGTTGCGCTTTGGCATTGGCGCCGTGGCAATGATCACCTGGCTGAAGAAGCCAGCCACGGAAGCCCCCTTGACGCGGCAAACGCGCGGCCTGCTGTTTCTCGAATCTTTCCTGGGCAACTTTCTCTTTACGCTGTGCATGATCAGTGGCGTGAAGCTGACCACCGCCGTCTCGGCGGGCGTGATCATGGCGGCCATTCCGGCAGCGGTGGCGGTGCTGTCGTGGCTGTTCCTGCGCGAGCGGGTCGCCCCGCGTGTCTGGGCGGGCGTGGTGTGCGCGGTGCTGGGCATTGGCTTGCTTTCACTATCAAATTCAGAGCTACCAGCGAACGGTGCACCAGCGCTGGCGCCTCAAAACACCCCCAACCTGGTCTGGCTGGGCAACCTGTTGCTGATGGGCGCGGTGCTGTGCGAAGCGAGCTACGCCGTCATCGGCAAAAAGCTCACCGCCACGCTGGGGCCAAAGCGGATCACCTCGCTGATCAACTTGTGGGGCTTTGCACTGGCCACGCCGTTCGGGCTGTGGCTGGCGTGGCGCTTTGACTTTTCGGCCGTGCAGCCCGGCACCTGGGTGCTGCTGGTGTTCTACGCGCTGGCGGCCTGCATGTGGACGGTGTGGCTGTGGATGACGGGGCTGAAAAGCGTGCCGGCGGCGCAGGCTGGCGTGTTCACCGTGATGCTGCCCATCAGCGCAGCCACGGTGGGCGTGCTGGTTCTGGGCGAACGGCTGGCGGGCGCGCAACTGGCGGCGTTTGGCGTGGCGCTGGTGGGCGTGCTGCTGGCCACGCTGCCTTCGCGCGGCCAACCGTCTGCCAACGTGGCCGCAACGCCGCCCCGCCCTGGCGATCAGCGGTGACGGCCCTGCCCGCCCGGCCTCGCTGACGGCCGCCACTGAGACGGCGGCAGGGTGCATTTGCACCGCGTTAGCGCCGCATGGGCTCGGCGCGGACAGCCGGGCGCGGTCGCCTTGGCTTGCCACCCTGGATGCCTTACGCCGCATGCCCCGCCAAGCGAAGGCATTGATTCGCACAGGTGACTGCGCGGCAACCCTGCCCGGCTGCACGCGGCTTACGATGGCCGTCCCACAAAACAATGAGGAGACAGCCATGACCCAGCCCATCACCCGCCGCCGCTGGCGCCTTGCTGCCACGGCCGCGGCGATCGCCGCCACCTGCCTGGGCGCCACCGCGTTCGCACAGCAGCCGCCCAGCCCCGCGCTGCCTACCGCCGATCAAACCGACCCCGTCAAGCTGGGCTGGATGGTGGGCTCGCCGCCGCCGGCAGACCGGGTGATTCGCTTTGCCGATGGCTCTGGCTACCGCTTTCCGCAGCTGCGCTGGTCTTTTTCGCACTTTCGCCAGCTGGTGCCCACCACCGGGGTGTCGCGCGGCGTGGGCGCGCCCGACCCGCTGCCGCGCGCTGAGCGCCCCGAGCTGGACGCCATCACCTTCACACCCCTGGGCGGCACCGCGCCCATGACCTGGCGCCAGTCGTTCGACGCCAACTACACCGACGGCATCGTGGTGCTGCACCGCGGCAAGATCGTGTACGAGCGCTACGCGGGCGCGCTGCAGCCCGAGGGCCAGCACATTGCCATGTCGGTCACCAAATCCTTCTTTGGCCTGCTGGGCGCCACGCTGGTGGCCGAAGGTAAGCTGGATGAAAACGCCCGCGTGTCGCAGTACGTGCCCGAGCTGAAAGACAGCGCGTTTGGCGACGCCACCGTGCGCCAGCTGCTGGACATGCGCACCGGCCTGCAATACAGCGAGAACTACGCCGACCCGAACGCCGAGATCTGGGCCCACACGCGCGCCGGCAACGTGATGCCGCGCCCGCCCGGCTACCAAGGCCCGCAGACCTTCTACGAATACCTGCAAACCGTGCGCAAGGACGGCGAACACGGCGGCCAGTTCGCCTACCGCACCATCAACACCGACGCGCTGGGCTGGGTGATCCGGCGCGCCACGGGCCAATCCATCGGCGACCTGCTCTCAGAGCGCATCTGGAAAAAACTTGGCATGGAGCAAGACGCCTACTTCACCGTGGACACGGTCGGCAACGAATTCGCAGGCGGCGGGCTGAACGCGGGCCTGCGCGACCTGGCCCGCTTTGGCGAACTGATGCGCAACGACGGGCGCTACCGCGGCCAGCAGATCATTCCGGCGGCCGTGGTGGCCGACATCCGCTCGGGCGGTGACAAGGCGGCCTTCCCCGCCGCCGCGTACCCCACGCTGCCGGGCTGGAGCTACCGCAACATGTGGTGGGTGACGAACAACGCCCACGGCGCATACGCGGCGCGCGGCATCCACGGCCAGCTGATCTACGTCGACCCGAAGGCCGAGATGGTGATCGCGCGCTTCGCATCGCACCCCATCGCGGCCAACTCACGCATCGACCCGACATCGCTGCCGGCCTTCAGCGCCATGGCCGAACATTTGATGAAGCTGCCGCGCTGATCGAAAACGCGGCTTTAGCTATCTAACCGATAGCTAGAGATGCAGGCCAGCCGGGCGCTGGCTTATGAAAGGGTGCGGTCGGCCACCACCATGCCGTCTTCGTCGGCGTACAGCCAGTCGCCGGGGCGCACCCACACGCCCTGGATCTGCACCGGCTCGCCGGCCTGGCCTTCACCGCGCTTTTCGGTGCGCAGCGGCATCAACGCCAACGCACGCACCGGAATGCCGGCGGCGCGCAACTCGGCCACGTCGCGCACGCAGCCATCCACCACGATGCCCGCCCAACCGTTCTTGGCCGCCGCCACGGCCAGGTTGCCGCCCACAAGCGCGCGGCGCAGCGAGCCACCGCCGTCAACCACCAGCACCCGGCCCTCGCCGGGCGAATTGACGGCCTCGCGCACGCGCGAGTTGTCTTCCAGCGCGCGCAACGTGTGCACCGGCCCGGCGAACGCCCGCACGGCGCCGTAGTCGTGAAACGCGGGCGCCAGCACGCGAAAGGCGCCGCTGGTGTCGCCCTCGTGCGCGTCACACAAGTCGCAGGTGGCAAAGGAAGGGGCGCTCAACGGCTTCTCCTGGTGAATTGAGGGATCGCACAGCATACCCAAGCGCCGCCTTGGGCGATCGAACTGCGCCCGTGGGTGAAAACGGGCGGGCGCCGTCACACTTGCACACATCCAAACGGCCAGAGGTGCCCGAAAGTTCTCGCCCACGTTGCCCTAGGGCAAAAATGCGAAATAACAGCACCAAAAACCCAATTTCCCCTTGGAAGCGTGCTACTTATCCAGTAGCATCCGCATCAGCCTTCAACGGGATTCAACCCGGCATAAGGGCAAGATAGTTCAGAACCCGATTAAGAGGATCAACAAACATGGCAACTGCAAAGAAAGCCCCGGCCAAAAAAGAAGCGCCGGCCAAGCGCGCCCCCAGCGCAGCCTTCATGAAACCCATGAAGGCCAGCCCGGCCCTGGCTGCCGTCATCGGCGACAAGCCCATGCCGCGCACCGAAGTGACCAAGAAGGTCTGGGAATACATCAAGGCCAACAACCTGCAAGACAGCGCCAACAAGCGCAACATCAACGCCGACGCCAAACTGAAGGAAATCTTCAAGAAGCCCCAGGTCACGATGTTCGAGATGACCAAGCTGATCAGCGCACACCTGTCCTGATGGCAAGCGCCGCGCGTTCTGCGCGGTGCGGCCTCATGATGAAAAGACCGGCTCTTGCAGCCGGTTTTTTTGTGGGCGCTTCTCCAAGGTAAATCAGCCGCCAGCGCATGCCCGGCCAGCGCCGACAGCTATCAACTCAATAGCGAACCGCGCGCAGCGACGCCAGCCACAGCTGGCCCACGCCTGCGCATCAGCGCGGGTTCTCGATCTTGTCCAGCGTGGTGCGCGTGGTGATGACCTGCTCGCTCAGCATCACCTCGATCAGCGTGCCTTGCGGGCGCTGCAGCGCGGCCTGCAAGGCAGGCTCAAACTGCTCGGTGCGCTCGACCCGGTCGCCCGCATAGCCGTAGCTTTGGGCCAGCTGCACGAAGTCGGGGTTCACCAACTCGGTGCCTGCCGGATGGTGCGGGTATTCGCGCGCCTGGTGCATGCGGATGGTGCCGTACACGCCGTTGTTGACGACGACGATGATGGTCTTGGCGCCGTACTGGTTGGCGGTGGCCAACTCCTGCCCGTTCATCAAAAAATCGCCATCGCCCGCGATGGTGACCACCGTGCGGCCCGTGGCAATGGCCGCACCAATGCCAGCGGGCACGCCGTAGCCCATGGCGCCGTTGGTGGGCGCCAGCTGCGTCTTGTGGCCCTTGGCCAGGCCGTGGTAGTGAAAGTAACGGTGCGCCCAACTGGCGAAGTTGCCCGCGCCGTTGGACAGCACGGCGTCTTCAGGCAACAGGCGCTGCAGCGTGCAGATGATGGCGTGCATGTCGATGGGGCCCGGCAGCGCTTGCGGCTGCGCGTTGGCCACGTAGTCGTCATGCACGGCGGCCGTCCAGTCGCGCCATGCCACGGCCGCGGCGCCGCCAGGCGGCGAGGCCAGGTCGGCCAGCGCGGCGGCGGCGGCGGGCAGGCTGGCGCACAGCGCCAGGGCGGGCTGGTAGACCCGGCCCAGCTCTTCAGCGCTGGTGTGGATGTGCACCAGTTTCTGACTGGGCTGCGGCACCTTCAGCAGCGAATAGCCGCTGGTGGTCATTTCGCCCAGGCGCGGGCCGATGGCCAGCACCAAGTCGGCTTCGCGCACGCGCGCGCCCAGGCGCGGGTTGATGGCGATGCCCACGTCGCCCGCGTACAGCGGATGGCGGTTGTCGAACGTGTCCTGAAAGCGCATGGCGTTGCCCACCGGCAGATGCCAGGTTTCGGCAAAGCGCTGCAGCGCCCGCGCGCCCTCGGGCGTCCAGCCGCCGCCGCCTGCGATGACCAGCGGACGCTCTGCTTTCAATAGCATCTCGCGCAGCTGCTGCATGGGCTGCGGCGCAGGCGCGTAGGCAGGCGGCTGCCAGGCGGCAGTGGGCTGCAAGGTGTCGGGCACGACCTGCACCAGCATGTCTTCGGGCAGCACCAGCACCACCGGGCCGGGGCGGCCGTTCATGGCGGTGGCGAAGGCGCGGGCCACGTATTCGGGCATGCGCTCGGCGCTGTCGATGCGTTCGACGCGCTTGGCCATGCCAAAGGCGCCGTAGAAGGCGCCGTAGTCCACCTCTTGGAAAGCCTCGCGGTCGCGCTGGTCGCTGGCCACGTCGCCCACGAAAAGCACCATGGGCGTGGAATCCTGCGAGGCGGTGTGCACGCCGATGCTGGCGTTGGTGGCGCCGGGCCCGCGCGTCACAAAACAGACGCCGGGCCGGCCCGTGAGCTTGCCGTGCGCCTCAGCCATGAAGCTGGCGCCACCCTCCTGGCGGCAGACCACAAACTGGATCTGCTCACGGTGCAGGTAGAAGCCGTCCAGCACCGCCAGGTAGCTTTCCCCCGGCACGCCAAAAGCATGGGTGACGCCCTGGGCCAGAAGGCATTCGACAAGCAGGTGGCCGGCAATTCGCGGTGATGACATGCACCCATTGTGCATGGGTGAAAGCCCCCGGCTGGCCAGTCAGGCAGCGGCAGCGCCCGCCGCGCCTTCCGCGGCCCGCGTGCGCAAGCCCACGCCCAGCGCCGCGCCCACGGCCAGCAGCAGCGTGAAGGCACCGCCCAGCAGCACGGCGCGGTACCAGCCGTTGTCCATCATCACGCCGAACACCAGCGGCGCCACGGCAAAGCCGGTGTCCAGGCCCGAATAGACGATGCCGTACACGCGCCCCGTGGCGCCCTTGGGCGTGGCGCGCTTGATCATCATGTCGCGGCTGGGGCCGCCCACGCCAATGGCAAAGCCGGTGGCGGCCAGCGCCACCATGGTGCCGCTGGCGCCCATCAGGCCCGACGCGCACACCGCCATCAGCACGGCCCCGGCCGTCATGCACAGCGCGACCACGCGGTCGCTTCGGCGCGGCATGCGCGCGGCCACAAAACCGCCGATCAGCATGCCCAGCGCGCCGCACAGCATGTAGGCCGTGATCGTCATGGCCGCCGTTTCAAAGCTGACCTGAAACAGCGCCTTGAGGATGGGCGATGCGTAGTTCTGCACCACCGCCAACGTCATGGTGGACAGCAGGAAGAACGAAAAGCACCACCACACCACCGGCAGCTTCAAAAAGCCCACGGCGCTGCCGCCCACGTCCTGCGTGGCGCGGTGGTGCACCACCACCTCGGTGCGCAGCTTGTCGCGGCCCAGGTACATCACCACGATCACGCCCACGTACATGCACGCCGCCACCAGGTAGGCATTGCGCCAGTTGGAGAAAGCCACCATCAGCGCGAAAAACGCCGGGGCCAGCGCCCACCCCAGGTTGCCGCTAAGCCCGTGCGCGCTGAAGGCGTAGCCCAGCCGCGCGCCCGATACGCGCTGGTTCAGGATGGAGAAATCCACCGGGTGAAACGGCGCATTGCCCAGGCCGGCAAACACCGCTACCACCAGCAGACCGCCCCAGCCCTGCGCGACCGAGCCGGCCAGGCAAGCCGCCAGAAAGCACCCCAGCGCCGCAAACAACACCGGGCGCGCGCCCACCTTGTCCACCAGAAAGCCGGACATGGCCTGCCCCACGCCCGAAATGAAGAAGAACACCGTCATCAAGAAGCCCAGCTCGGAGAACGACAGGCCGAACTGCACCGCGAACACCGGAAACAGCGGCGGCAGCAGCAGGTGCGCAAAGTGCGAACTGGCGTGCGCCAGCCCCACCAGGCCGATGATGCGGGCGTCCTGGCGCAGCGGCGTGGGCGTGATGGGCACCGCGGCGGCGGCAAGGGTGGAGGCGGCTGGATTCATGCTTGCGTTTTCCGTGCGAAGGGCCTGAGCGGCGCGCCGCGGGCCAGCGCCGGGCTTGAAAAGCACACTCGAGCGGGCAATGGTAGGCGCAGCACGCCCCAAGCGCAGCTTGCAGAAAAGCGCGCAAGGGCCAAGAATCGTCGGCAATCCGCCAAACGTGGCGCCACCCGTGCGTCCGCCCGCCACCGATTCCGCCCCACGCCTCGCGCCATGCCCGCCCGCCCACCGCCAAGCTCGCTGCCGCTGCTGGACGACCCAGCGATGTACCAGCCCTCGCCCACCCGCCCGGTGCGCGGCAAGCGCGCCCGCGAGATGCGGCCCGACACGCATTTCGAGCCGCATGAGCACGCCTGGGCGCAAATCGCCTACTGCGTCAGCGGCACGCTGCAGGTCAGCGTGCAGGACATGCGCGCCGACCACGACATGAGCTACGTCGTGCCCTCGTCCCGCGCGGTGTGGATCGCGCCGCGCAGCCGCCACACGGTGGCGGTGCTCAGCTGGGCCGAGTTGCACACGCTCTACATTGACCCTGGCGCCGCGCCGCCCGGCTGGCAAGCCAGCCGGATGTTGGCGGTCTCGCCCCTGCTGCGCGAGCTGATCGTGGCACTGGAGCATGGCGAGCCCGGCCCGCGCGAGGCGCACCTGGCTGCGCTGACCTTGCTGGAGTTGCGCAGCGCCGAAGCCGCCCCGCTGGGCGTGCCGCTGCCGCGCGCCGAGGGTGGCGACAAGCGCCTGCGCGCGCTGTGCGAGGCGGTGCTGCACGCCCCGGCCGAACGCGCCACGCTGGCCGACTGGGCGGGGCGCGTGGGCGCCAGCGAACGCACGGCGGCGCGCCTGTTCCGCGACCAGCTGGGCACGTCCTACCCCCACTGGCGGCGCCAGGTGGTGCTGGCGCACGCCCTGCCGCTGCTGGCGCGCGGCGTGCCGGTGGGCCAGGTGGCCGCGGCTTGTGGCTACGCCAGCGAAAGCGCCTTTGGTGCGATGGTGAAGGCGCAGCTGGGGCAGCCGCCCAGCGCTTTTCAAGGAAAATAGGCCTCCAGCGCCTTGTGCGACAGCGCTGGCAGCTATTCAATACATAGCAAATGTAGATCACGGGTTCGGCGGCGCTTGGCCGGTTCGGCCGCTCCCCGCCGCTCCACTTGCGGTAGGCGCGACGCGCACGACATGCGACCCAAGCGACCACCTGCAAGCAGCGCCCCGCCCTCGCCCCGCCTCAACCCCGCTTCAACGCAGGTGCGGCGCCAGCACGTCGGCCAGCCAGGTCGCAAACGCCTGCACGCGGCGCGACAGGTGCCGCCGGTGCGGGTAGACCAGGTTGACGGGCATGGTCGGCGCTGGCCAGGGCTGCAGCAGCTCCACCAGTTCGCCGCTGCGCAGGTGGTCTTGCACGTCGTACGCGGGCACCTGGATCAGCCCCAGCCCTGCCAGGGCGCAGGCGATGTAGGTTTCCACGTTGTTCACCGCCACCGCGCCGGGCAAAGGCAAGGTGCGCCACTCGCCGTCTTCCAGCCATTCCCACGGCACGGTGCGCCCGCTGCTGGCCGATGCGTAGTTGACCGCCTGGTGCGCAGGCAAATCGGCCGGTGACTGCGGCACGCCATGCCGCGCCAGGTACGCGGGGCTGGCGCAGTGGATCAGCCGCATCGTGCCCATCGGCCGCGCCACCAGGCTGCCAGAGGCCAGCTCGCCCACGCGCAAGGCGCAGTCGATGCCCTCGTGCAGCAAATCCACCGGCCGGTCGCTGGAGCCCAATTCCAGCGCGATGCCTGGGTGGCGCGCCAGAAAGCCGGGCAGCGCGGGCGCCACCAAGCGCCGGGCCACGCGGCTGGGCATGTCCACGCGCAGGCGCCCGGCCAGCGGCGCGCCTTGCGGGTTGAACTGCTGCTGCAGCTCTTCGGCGTCGGCCACCAGCGCGGCCGCCCGCTCCAGCAGCGCCTGGCCGTCCTGCGTCAGGCTGACGTGCCGCGTGGTGCGGTTCAGCAGGCGCACGCCCAGGCGCGCCTCCAGCCGCTGCACCGCCAGCGACACCGTGGGCCGCGGCATGCCCAGCTGCTCCGCAGCGGCGGTGAAGCCCCCGCTGTGCGCCACGCGCAGAAAAACACGCAGTTGCTCGATCAGATCCATGGGCTTGATTGGTACGGATTGATGGATAGTCAATCCAGTTTGCGCCAGTTTATCCGCGCAAACATCAACAATAGACTGCGCCCATCGTTTGGTTTTCTACACAGGAGCGTTTTCCCCATGTCCAGAAACAGCATCCAAGGCAAGGTGGCCTTGATCGCCGGCGGCGCCAAGAACCTGGGCGGCCTGATCGCCCGCGACCTGGCCGAGCGCGGCGCCAAGGCCGTGGTCATCCACTACAACAGCGCCGCCAGCCAGGCCGAGGCCGAAGCCACCGCCGCCGCCGTGCAAAAAGCCGGCGCCAAGGCCGTCACGCTGCAGGGCGATCTGACGTCTGCCGCCGCCGTGGCCAAGCTGTTTGCCGACGCCGTGGCCGCCGTGGGCCGCCCCGACATCGCCATCAACACCGTGGGCAAGGTGCTCAAGAAGCCGTTTGCCGACATCAGCGAAGCCGAGTTCGACGAGATGGACGCCGTCAACAACAAGGCCGCGTTCTTCTTCCTGAAGGAAGCGGGCCAGCACGTGAACGACAACGGCAAGGTGTGCACGCTGGTCACCTCGCTGCTGGGCGCTTTCACGCCGTTCTATGCGTCGTACGCGGGCACCAAGGCGCCGGTGGAGCACTACACCCGCGCCGCGGCCAAGGAATTCGGCGCGCGCGGCATCTCCGTCACCGCCGTGGGCCCCGGCCCCATGGATACGCCCTTCTTCTACGGCCAGGAAGGCGCCGATGCGCAGGCGTACCACAAGAGCGCCGCCGCGCTGTCGCCTTCCAGCAAGACGGGCCTGACCGACATCGAGGACGTGGTGCCCTTCATCCGCCACCTGGTCAGCGACGGCTGGTGGATCACCGGCCAAACCATTCTGATCAACGGTGGCTACACGACCAAGTAAGCCGAATCGCTTGGGGCGCCCTGCCTTATTCGGCTGTGCCGACGGTGGGCGCGCGCGCCGGGCTGTGTGCAAAACACACGGGCTGGCGCGCACTGGCGGGCAGCGCATCCATCCCCGCGGTTCTGCCTGCCCTTGCCATACACACTGACGCGCAACCATGTCCCAGCAACCCCGCGTGCACACGGCCCCGCCGCCGCAGCCCACCACCCCGCCGCGCGCTCAGGCCGTGGTTGATTTCTGGCGGGAGTCCAGCAGCGACTGGTTCAGCCACAGCGCTGCGTTTGACCGCCGCTTTCGCGACCGCTTCTTGACCTTGCACGAAGTCGCCGCCGAAGGCAGCCTGGACGGATGGGGGCATACGCCGCATGGCGCGCTGGCGCTGCTGATCCTGCTCGACCAGTTCCCGCGCAACGCCTTTCGCGGCACGGCGCGGATGTACGCCACCGACGCGGCTGCGCGCCGGCACGCCCGCGCCGCGCTGGCGGCCGGCCACATGGCGGCGGTAGAGCCCGCGCTGCAACTGTTCTTCTGCCTGCCCTTTGCGCACTCGGAAAACCTGGCGGACCAGGATCTGTCGGTCGAGTTGAACACGCACCTGGGCGCCACGGCGCGGGCGCACGCGCTGGGCCACCGCGACATCATTCGGCGCTTTGGCCGCTTCCCGCACCGCAACGCGCTGCTGGGGCGAAGCACCACGGCCGAAGAGCGCGCCTTTCTGGACGGCGGCGGCTTCGCCGGTTGAAGCGCGCCATCGTCTCTGCAAGCTGAATCCACATAAAAAAGCGCCTTGCGCGCCCACTGGGCTTGCGCAAGGCGCTATCTTTTTGTGACGAACCGGCTCAGGCAGGCTGGCTGGTGAAGGTGAACTCACCGGGCCGGTTGATCGGGTCCACCTTCACGTGGATGTCCGTGTTCGGCGGGAACTTGCCTTCCAGCAAATCCTTCGACAGCGGGTTTTCGATACGCTGCTGAATCGCCCGCTTGAGCGGCCGCGCTCCAAACACCGGGTCGAACCCGACCTTGGCCAGCTCGTCCACCGCCTGGTCGGACACATGCAGGTGCAGGTCCATCTTTTCCAGCCGCGCGCCCAGCGTCTTGAGCTGGATGCGGGCGATCTGGCCGATCTGTTGGGCGTCCAGGCTGTGGAACACCACGATCTCGTCGATGCGGTTCAGGAACTCGGGGCGGAAGTGGTTCTTCAGCTCGCCAAGCACCGCGTCCTTGACGTCTTCATACGGCTTGTCGCCCATGCTCTGGATCAAGTGCGAGCCGATGTTGCTGGTCATGATGATCACGGTGTTCTTGAAGTCCACCGTGCGGCCCTGGCCGTCGGTCAGGCGGCCGTCGTCCAGCACCTGCAGCAGGATGTTGAACACGTCCGGGTGCGCCTTCTCGATCTCGTCGAACAGGATCACGCTGTAGGGCATGCGGCGCACGGCTTCCGTGAGGTAGCCGCCCTCGTCGTAGCCCACGTAGCCGGGGGGCGCGCCAATCAGGCGGGCCACAGAATGCTTTTCCATGAACTCGCTCATGTCGATGCGGATCATGTGGTCGGTGCTGTCGAACAAGAAGCCCGCCAGCGCCTTGGTCAGCTCTGTCTTGCCCACGCCCGTGGGGCCCAGGAACAAAAAGCTGCCCAGCGGGCGGTTCGGGTCCGACAGGCCCGAGCGTGAACGGCGGATGGCGTTGGACACGGCCGAGATCGCCTCTTCCTGGCCCACCACTTTTTGATGCAGCGCGCTTTCCATCTGGATCAGCTTCTCGCGCTCGCCTTCCATCATCTTGCTGACGGGAATGCCCGTGGCGCGGCTGACCACTTCGGCAATCTCTTCGGCGCCCACCTGCGTGCGCAGCAGCTGCGGCGCGGCCTTCTCGCTCTTGCCCTCGCTGGCCTGGGCTTCCTTCAGCTGTTTTTCCAACGCGGGCAGCTGGCCGTATTGCAGCTCGGCCACCTTGTTGAAGTCGCCCTTGCGGGTGGCTTCCTGAATCTGGAACTTGAGGTTGTCGATGTCCTTGCGCAGCTGCTCGCTGCCCTGCGCATTGGCTTTTTCAGAGCGCCAGATCTCGTCCAGGTCGGCGTATTCCTTTTCCAGCTTGGCCAGGTCTTCCTCGATCAGCGCCAGGCGCTTCTTGGAGGCCTCGTCGGTCTCCTTCTTCATCGCCTCGCGCTCGATCTTGAGCTGGATGATGCGGCGGGCGAGCTTGTCCATCGCCTCGGGCTTGGAGTCGATCTCGATCTTGATCTTGGCCGCCGCCTCGTCGATCAGGTCGATCGCCTTGTCGGGCAGGAAGCGGTCGGTGATGTAGCGTGCGCTCAGCTCGGCCGCGGCGACGATGGCCGGGTCGGTGATGTCCACGCCGTGGTGCACCTCATACTTTTCCTGCAGGCCGCGCAGGATGGCGATGGTGTCTTCCACACTGGGTTCGCCCACCAGCACCTTTTGAAAGCGCCGCTCCAGCGCCGCGTCTTTTTCGATGTACTTGCGGTATTCGTCCAGCGTGGTGGCACCGATGCAGTGCAGTTCGCCGCGCGCCAGCGCGGGCTTGAGCATGTTGCCCGCGTCCATGGCGCCTTCGGCCTTGCCAGCGCCCACCATGGTGTGGATTTCGTCGATGAACAGGATCACGCGGCCTTCCTCGGCCGCCACTTCCTTCAGCACGGCTTTCAGGCGCTCTTCAAATTCGCCGCGGTACTTGGCGCCGGCCAGCAGGCCCGCCATGTCCAGCGCCAGTACCCGTTTGTCCTTCAGCGTGTCGGGCACTTCGCCCGCCACGATGCGCTGGGCCAGGCCCTCGACGATGGCCGTCTTGCCCACGCCGGGCTCGCCGATCAGCACGGGGTTGTTCTTGCTGCGCCGCTGCAGCACCTGGATGGCGCGGCGGATTTCGTCGTCGCGGCCGATCACCGGGTCCAGCTTGCCCTGGCGGGCGCGCTCGGTCAGATCCAGCGTGTATTTCTTCAGCGCCTCGCGCTGGCTTTCTCCGTCTGCGGAATCCATGGTTTGTCCTCCTCGAATGGCGTCAATGGCTTTTTCCAGCGCGGGGCGCGACAGCCCGGCCTCTTTGGCGATGCGGCCGGCTTCGCCCTTGGCTTCGGCCAGCGCCAGCAGGAACATCTCGCTGGGGATGAACTGGTCGCCCCGCTTGATGGCTTCTTTCTCCGTGGCCTGCAGCGCCTTGACCAGATCAGGGCCGGGCTGCACCTGCTCTTGCCCCTGCACGGACGGCAGGCGCTTGATGGCGTTTTCAGCATCTTGCGAGAGCTTGCCCACGTTCACGCCGGCGCGTTGCAGCAGCGATTTGGGGCCGTCTTCCTGGCGCAGCATGGCGGCCAGCAGGTGAACGGGTTCGATGTAAGCGTTGTCGTTGCCCAGCGCGAGCGATTGCGCGTCGCTCAGGGCTTCTTGGAATTTGGTGGTGAGTTTGTCGAGTCGCATGAAAGCCTCCGAATGGCCAGCATATAGGGTTGACCCCGATTTGTTCAAGCGCCGCCGCTGCGCGCGTTGCGCAATCGCCATTCGCGGGTTTTAGCACCAAATCGGCCGCCAGCGCAGGCCCCACCAGCGCCGGCAGCTATCATTTTTAATACTATTTTCCGACGCGCTGGCACGGGCCATGCCGGCGGCGAAAGTCGGCCGGGCTTTCCGCCCCGGCTTGCGCAAACAAGCCACGGCCTGCGGCGCGGGCGGCGTCCTCGTCTTCCTGATAGGGCTTGTGCCAGCCGCGATAGCGGTCCACCCACGCCCAGCCGCCTGCGGCCATGGCCTGTGACAAATCCAACCCGTCTTGCGTGCGGTGCACCGTGGCCAGCGCCCGGCCGTAGCGGTCGCGGGCGCGCACCGTGACTTGCACCGGCTGGTTCAGCGCCAGGCGGCGCAGCGCATCGCGCGCTTGCGGGCCCAGCGGCTGGCAGACTTCCGGCGCGTCGATGCCCAGCAGCCGCAGCTTGACGCGCGCACCGCGATCGGCCGAGCGCACCCAGACCGAATCGCCATCGACCACGTAGGTGACCACGGCGGGCCAGGTGTCGGCCCCCGGCTGGCCATCGCCCCTGGGCGCCGACGCCTGGGCGAGCGCCGGCAGCGCGCACAACGCCACGGCCCCTGCCACCAGCATCCTTGGCAGCGCCGCCGCTGCCCTGTGCCCGCAAAGCACCCACCGCGCCACGCTGGGGCGCATCCACACTGTCATTTGCATGCCTGCGATTCTGCCGCCGCCATGCGCAGGTCACCGGCGTTAAGGCCAGCGCAAAGGGGGCGCCGCCATCACGCAACTGTCACGCGGCTGTCACCAAAGCGCGCGCCGCGCCGGGACGACTGCCTACACTGGCCCGGCACCGCCCAACCACCACCGAGGAGACCCCATGCGCCCCACCGCCGCCCTGCGCGCTCAGCCGTGCTTCTTGCCCCGCACCCTGGTCCTGGGCTCCGCCGCCCTGCTGCTGGGCGCCTGCAGCACCACATCGCCCACAGCGCCAACACCGCCCGTCAGCGCCGCCGAGGTGGGCGAATACCGCGCGGGCAGCGGCATCCTCAAGGGTTATCTGGCACCGGGCGAGATGCCCGACAGCCTGGCGCTGGTCGCTGCGCCGCCCGCCGCCGGCTCGGCCGCCCAGGCTTCCGATGAAGCGACGACGCGGCAACTGACAGCCCTGGCCAACGGCCCGCGCGGCGCGCTGGCCCGCAAGGACGCCAACCTGCACTTTCCCGCCGCGGCCTCGGTCTATGCCTGCGCCCTGGGCGTGCGAATTTCAGAAGCCGACACGCCCAACCTGAACATGCTGCTGCGCCGCACGCTGACCGACGCGGGCCTGGCCACCTACAAGGCCAAGAACCACTACCAGCGCACCCGCCCCTTCGTCTCGCTCAAACTGCCCAGCTGCACGCCCGACGAAGAGGCCAAGCTGGCCAAGGACGGCTCGTACCCCTCGGGCCATTCGTCGCTGGGCTGGGCCTGGGCGCTGGTGCTGACCGAAGCCGCCCCCGACCGTGCCGACGCGCTGCTGCAGCGCGGCCGCGCCTTTGCGCAAAGCCGCGCCGTCTGCGGCGTGCATTGGCAAAGCGACATCCAGGCGGGCATGCTGGTGGGCGCTGGCACGGTGGCGCGCCTGCACGCCAACGAAACCTTCCGCGCCCAGCTGAACGCCGCGCGCGCCGAGATCACCGCCGCACGCCAGGCTGGCAAGGTGCCCGCCGCAGCCGACTGCGCGGCCGAAGCCGAGGCGCTGACCATCAGCAGCCTCATCGCGCCGTAAGAAACCTGTTCGCGCCTGTCGCGTCGGGCGCGACTGGCGTCCGCGCACTTTCTGATCGGCACCGCTTTTGGAATGCAATTGCCTTGCAGCGCTGGTGCACACTGCGGCAACAGCTATTAACTTAAGAGCAATCAGGGGTGTGGCGCAACCTGGCCGCCCTACGCCCTGGCGCAGCCGGGCAGCGAGGTGGCCGTGGCGCCGGGGCACCTCGCCAACGTCGCCCCACCGTCCGCAGGCCGCAGTTCAGGCGTTGCCCGCCGCGATACCCCAGCGCGCCAGCGCCGCGTCGTCGGCCACGCGCGCATCTACCCAGCGCGCGCCTTCGGGCGTGGTTTCCTTCTTCCAGAACGGCGCCTGGGTCTTGAGGTAGTCCATCAAGAACTCACAGGCCTGGAACGCCTCGCCCCGGTGCACCGAGCTGACGGCCACCAGCACGATCTGGTCCATGGGCTGCAGCACGCCCACGCGGTGGATCACCCGCGCGCCGAAGATGTCAAAGCGCTGGCGGGCGGCGCCGATCATGGCTTCGATGGCTTTTTCGGTCATGCCGGGGTAGTGCTCCAGCTCCATCGCGCGCACGCTGCCCGCCGCCTGCGGCCCGCTGCGGTCGCGCACGGTACCGATGAAGCTGCACACCGCGCCCACGCGCGCGTCGCCGGCGCGCAGCGCGGCCAGCTCGGCCGACACGTCAAAGTCCTGGGTCTGGATGGAAACCACGTTCACGCTCATGCCGCTATTCTCTGGCATCCACCGCCAACCGTAACGCCCACCCCCGTGTCTGCCGACAGCCAGATTTTTATCCCGCCCTCGTTCATTGCCCTGTACACCGACGCGCGCGGGCGCCTGCGCGGCACACCCGCTGAGCTGGCTGCCCGCTACGAGCTGTGCGAAGACCTGGCCAACCACCTGGTCGAGCAGGCGCAGCTGCTGTACCACGGCGCGGGCGCCCCTTCGGAGGGCGACATCCTGCTGGGCATCCACGCCGGGCTGGCGGCGCCCGAAGCTGGTTTTCCTGATGGGCAAGCGGACTGGATCGTGCTGCGCCTGGCAGAGTTGCTGGGCTGGCGAGCACCCGCGTTGCCGGGCGCGGCGGCGTAGCGACGCGCCGGGCCGGCCAGCTTGCCGCCTGGACGACCACGCTCGCGCCGCGCGATAAGCTTGGGCGCTTTCCCACTTGCAATCAGGATTGGCACCATGCGTTACCTCAAGCACCTTGTTTCAGCACTCGCCTTCTCGCTGGCCGCAGCGGCCCCTGCCTGGGCGGGCGAGCGCCTGAACCAGATCCTGGACACCAAGGTGCTGCGCGTGGGCACGCCGGGCGACTACCGGCCGTTTGCCATCAAGACCGACGCTGGCTACCAAGGCCACGACATCGACACCATCGAAGCCATGGCCAAAGAGCTGGGCGTGAAGATCGAATACGTGCCCACCACCTGGCCCAATCTGCTGAAGGATTTGCAGGCCAACCGTTTCGACGTGGCCGTGGGCGGCATCACGCGCAACGTGCCGCGCCTGCGCTACGCCGCCATGCTGCCGGGCTATGCGCCGTTCGGCAAAGTGGCGCTGGTGCGCACCGAGGACAAGGCCAAGTTCAAGACCGTGCAAGACCTGAACCAGCCCGGCGTGCGCGTGATCAAGAACCCCGGCGGCACCAACGAGGCTTTCGTGCTGCAAAACCTGAAGGCCGCCCAGGTCAGCACGCACGAGAAGAACGCCGAGATTCCCGCCCTCATCGCCAGCGGGAAAGGCGACGTGATGATCACCGAAACCTATGAGGCGCTGCACTACAGCAAGGCCGACCCGCGCCTGACGGCGGCTTTCATCGACGCGCCGCTCACGCCCACCAACTGGCTGGGCTTCATGCTACCGGCCGAAGACGCCGACTACCTGCGCGTGATGAACTTCACCTGGGACTTGCTGGACAAGCGCGGCGCGCTCAAGGCCATCGACGACAAGTGGCTGCGCTGAGGCGCAGCCGCCGCCGACCAATCAGCCGCCGGTGACCGGCGGGAAGAAGGCCACCTCGTCCCCATCGGCCAGGGCGTGCGTGTCGTTGGCCATCACCTGATTGACGGCAGCGCGCACCGCCTTGCCCAGCGCCAGGGCGTCGGCATGGGCATCGCTGCGCGCGATGAGCTGCTGGCGCAGGGCGCCCACCGTGTCGGCGGCGGTGGTTACGGATTCGCGGTCTGTGCCCAGCGCCTCGCGCAGCGAGGCAAAGTACCGCAGCTTGAGCGTGCGCGTGGCGGCCGTCATGCCATCAACTCCTGAAGCGAAATGAAGCGCACATAGTCGCCGCGCGCAATGGTGTGGCCCGCAGGCACATCGACCAAGCCGTCGGCCCAGTGCATGGATGTGAGCACACCCGAGCTCTGGTTGCCAAACAAATCCACCCCGCCCTGCGCGTTGCGGCGCGCGCGCAGGAATTCGCGGCGCTTGTCGGGCCGCGTGGTGGCGAAGTCGGCGCGCAGCTCCATCACGGGCGGCGCCACGGCCACCGCGCCCTGCAAGCGCAGCAGGAAGGGGCGCACCAGCAGCAAGAACGTGACGAAGCTGGACACCGGGTTGCCCGGCAAGCCGATGAAGTGGCAGACCGCACCGGCGGCACCGGCCGCGCCGGCAGAAGATGACGGCGCAAGCACGCCGATGGTGCCGTACGCCAGCGGCTTGCCGGGCTTCATGGCGATCTGCCACAGATCCAGCTGGCCCAGCTGCTGCACGGCGGGCTTGACATGGTCTTCCTCGCCCACCGAAACGCCGCCGCTGGTCAGGATCAGGTCGTGGCCTGCCGCGGCAGCCTGCAGCGCGGCCAGGGTGGCGGCGCGGCTGTCTGGCACGATGCCCAGGTCGGTCACCTCGCAGCCCAGGCGCAGCAACAAGGCGCGCAGGAAGAAGCGGTTGCTGTTGTAGATGGTGCCCGGCTTCATGGCCGCTGGCGGCACCGCGCCGGGCATGACCAGCTCGTCACCGGTGGACAGCAAGGCCACGCGCGGGCGCGCCGCGACCAAGAGCTTGTCCATGCCGATTCCGGCCGCCAGCCCAACACCAGCCGGTGCCAGCCGCTCGCCTTTTTGAAGCACCGTGCTGCCCTTGCGCACGTCTTCACCGCTGCCGCGCACCCATTCGCCGCGCTGCGGCACCTGGTGGATGCGCACCCGCGCGCCCTCGTCCAACGCGGTGGTGTCTTCCTGCATGACCACGGTGTTTGCGCCGGGCGGCATGGGCGCGCCGGTGAAGATGCGCGCCGCCGTGCCCGCCGCCAGCGGGGCGCCCGCGTGACCGGCGGCAATGCGCTGCGACACGGGCAGCTCCACGCCCGCTGCCATCACGTCGGCGGCGCGCACGGCGTAGCCGTCCATGGCAGAGTTGTCGTTGGGCGGCACCTGCAGCTCGGCCACCACGTCTTGCGCCAGCACGCGGCCGTCGGCATCGAAGGTGCTGACCAGCTCGGTGCGCGCCAAGGGCGTGGCCTGCGCCAGCATGCGCGTCAGCGCTTCATCCAGCGGCATCAGGGGCGGGCGGGGGCGGGCGTGGGAGGTGTCGGGCATCGTTTCAGTCTGCGGGGTGCAGCGTGGGGTCGTAGTCAAACCGATGGCCATTGTCGAGCAGCCACTGGGCGATGGCGGCGGGGTCGTTCACATCCAGCACGGGCCGCAAGGTGGCTGCGGGCAGCGCCTGCGGGGCGTCCGTGGCGATGGCGGTGATGAAAACGTCATCGGGGTACTGCACGGGCTTGCCAGCCGACGGGCGCCACACCTCGATCTTGTGCAGGTCGCTGAACTTGAAGCCCTCCACCAGCACCCAGTCCACGCCGTCGTGCAGCTCAGCGATCATCTGGTGGACGTTCAGCTGCGTGGGCACCTCGAATTCGCGCATCAGCGCCAGGCGGCGGTCGGAGGCGATCACCACCTCGAACGCGCCGGCCTGCCGGTGGCGCCAGCTGTCTTTGCCGGGGTGGTCCACGTCGAAGTTGTGGTGCGCGTGCTTGACCACGGACACCCGCAGCCCGCGCTGCTTCAACTCGGGGATCAGGCGCTCCAGCAACGTGGTTTTGCCCGAGCCGGAATAACCGGCAAAGCCGATCACCTTCAACGCATTCCCCCTGGATACTCTGATTTTGATAGCTGCCAGCGCACTACCCACCAGCGCTGGCGGGCTGTTTTATTCACAAGCGGTGGCCACAAAGCGCTTGACAGCCTCGGCGTCGGCGGCCATCACGCGCACGCGCCGCGGCAGCGCCTCGATGCCTTCGAACTTGGCCGGCCGATCCGGCTCGCGCCCCAAGGCTTCGACGATGGTCACCGCAAACTTGATGGGCAGCGCGGTTTCCAGCACGATCATCGGCTCGCCCGCCTTCAGGTGTTCGCGCGCCACCTTCACGCCGTCGGCGGTGTGGGTGTCGATCATCACGCCGAACTTTTCGTAAACGTCGCGGATGGTGGCCAGGCGGTCGGCGTGCACGCTCTTGCCGCTGACGAAACCGAAGCGTTCGCGCGCCTGGGCAAAGACGGGGTCGCCGCTCAGGTCAAAGTAGCCCTGCTGGCCGACACCTTGCTCAAACAGCGCCTTGGTGCGGGCGCCATCGCGGCCCACCAGGTCGAACACGAAGCGCTCGAAGTTGCTGGCCTTGCTGATGTCCATCGACGGGCTGCTGGTTTCGTGCGTGTCGGCACTGCCGCGCACGCGGTACACGCCGGTGCGAAAGAACTCGTCGAGCACGTCGTTCTCATTGGTGGCCACCACCAATTGCCGGATGGGCAGGCCCATCATGCGCGCCACGTGGCCCGCGCATACGTTGCCGAAGTTGCCGCTGGGCACGGTGAAGCTGACTTGCTCTTCATTGCTTCGGGTGGCCTGAAAGTAGCCAGCAAAGTAATAGACCACCTGCGCCAGCAGGCGCGCCCAGTTGATCGAGTTGACGGTGCCGATCTTGTACTTGCGCTTGAACGCCAGGTCGTTGCTGGTGGCCTTGACGATGTCCTGGCAGTCGTCAAACACGCCTTCGATGGCGATGTTGTGGATGTTCTCGTCAGGCAGGCTGAACATCTGCGCCTGCTGGAAGGCACTCATGCGGCCGTGCGGGCTGAGCATGAACACGCGAATGCCCTGCTTGCTGCGCATGGCGTATTCGGCCGCGCTGCCGGTGTCGCCGCTGGTGGCGCCCAGGATGTTGAGCTGCTCGCCGCGCCGCGCCAGCTCGTATTCGAACAGGTTGCCCAGCAGCTGCATGGCCATGTCCTTGAAGGCCAGCGTGGGGCCGTTGGACAGCGCCTCCAGGTACAGGCCCGGCTGCAGCGATTTCAGCGGCACGATTTCCAGCGTACCGAACACTTCGGGCGTGTAGGTTTTCTCGCAGATCGCCTTCAGGTCGGCGGCGGGAATGTCGTCGATGTAGAGGCTGAGGATTTCGAACGCCAGCGTGGCGTAGCCGTGCTGCGCGTACAGGTTGCGCCAGTGCGCCAGCGTGGTGGCGTCGACCTGCGGGTAGTGCTCGGGCAGGTACAGTCCGCCGTCGGGCGCCAGGCCTTCCAGCAGGATGTCGCAGAAACGGCGGGGCGTGGCGTCACCACGGGTGGAAAGGTAGTTCATCTGGCAATCACTCCGTTGGGGCTGCGCAACCAGGGCGGCTGCGCGGCGCTCACCCGCGCGTACACGGGGCAGTCCGGGCGATGGGCGCCGGGCAGGTAGCCGGTGCTCATCAGAAATTCATTGACGATCTCGCCACCCACAAACTTGAAGTGGCGCTTGAACAGCTTCACCCACTCTTCTTTCGATAGCGGGTGGTGCGCGTCCAGCCAGCGCTTGAAGCTGCCATGGCTGGCCTGCAGCGCCTGAATCTGCTGCGCGTTGTGGATGGCGGCGTTCACCTTCAGGCGGTTGCGCACGATGCCCGCGTCGGCCAGCAGCCGTTCGCGGTCTGCGTCGCTGTAGGCGGCCACGCGGGCGATGTCGAAGCCGTCGTAGGCGGCCTCGAAGGCGGCCTGCTTCTTGAGCATCAGCGTCCAGCTCAGGCCGGCCTGGTTGATCTCCAGCAGCAGGCGCCCGAACAAGGCGTTGTCGTCCTCGATCGGAAAGCCGTAGGCGTGATCGTGGTAAGCCTTGTTGGGGTCGGCTGTGTCGGCGGGCAGCTCGTTGACGAACGCGCAATAGCTCATGTCACACCCGCTGCCCGCGCATGGCGCGGCCTCAGTTCAGCTCTTCCTTGCGGATGCGCACGATCGGCGCCAGCACGCTCGGCAGCGCCTGCAGCTTGGCCTGCGCCGCGTTCATTGCGCCTTCGCGCGCGTCGTGCGTGAGGATGATCAGGTCGGTTTGCGTGCTGCCTTCGCCGCCCACTTCGTCGGCTTCGCGCTGCAGCAGCGCGTCTACGCTGATGCCGGCGTCGGCCAGCGTGGTGGCCACGCGCGCCAGCACGCCGGCCTCGTCGGCCACGCGCAGGCGCAGGTAATAGCCGGTGACCACGTCGTCCATCGGCAGCACGCCCATGTCGTGCATCTGCCCCTGGCGGAAGGCCAGGTGCGGCACGCGGTGATGCGCCTCGCTGGTGGCCAGTCGGGTGACGTCGACCAGGTCGGCAATCACCGCGCTGGCCGTCGGCTCGCTGCCCGCGCCCTTGCCGTAGTACAGCGTGGTGCCCACGGCGTCGCCGTTCACAACCACCGCGTTCATCGGGCCTTCGACGTTGGCGATCAGCCGCTTGGCGGGCACCAGCGTGGGGTGCACGCGCAGCTCCACGCCCTCGCCTTCGCGGCGCTTGGTGATGCCCAGCAGCTTGATGCGGTAGCCCAGCTGCTCGGCGTATTTGATGTCGGTGGCGGCCAGCTTGGTGATGCCTTCCACGTACGCCTTGTCGAACTGCACCGGAATGCCGAAGGCGATGGCGCTCATCAGCGTGGCCTTGTGCGCGGCGTCCACACCTTCGATGTCGAAGGTGGGGTCGGCCTCGGCGTAGCCCAGGCGCTGCGCTTCTTTGAGGACGACGTCGAAGTCCAGGCCACGCTCGCGCATCTCGGACAGGATGAAGTTGGTGGTGCCGTTGATGATGCCGGCGATCCACTGGATGCGGTTGGCCGTCAGCCCTTCGCGCAGCGCCTTGATGATGGGGATGCCGCCGGCCACCGCGGCTTCAAACGCCACGATCACGCCCTTGTCGTCCGCCGCCTTGAAGATCTCGCTGCCGTGCACGGCCAGCAGCGCCTTGTTGGCCGTCACCACGTGCTTGCCGGCGGCAATGGCCTCCAGCACCAGCGTCTTGGCCACGCCGTAGCCGCCGATCAGCTCGACCACCACGTCGATGTCGGGGTTGGCAATCACCTCGCGGGCATCGGCCACGACCTTGACCTGCGGGCCCACCACCTGGCGGGCGCGCTCGGTATCCAGGTCGGCGACCATCGTCACTTCAATGCCGCGGCCAGCGCGGCGCTGGATTTCTTCCTGGTTGCGGGTCAGCACGTTGTACGTGCCGCTGCCCACGGTGCCGATGCCCAACAGGCCCACTTGAATCGGTTTCATGGCTTCTAAGGTTCTATTCAAAAAATGCTTCTAGCGCCCGCCCATCAAGCGCGGGCAGCTTCTTTTTTGGTAGCAATATCAACCACGGCGGCCGCCTTGGCGTGGCGCGCGCGGTACTGCTCAAGGAACTTCGCCAGGCGGCTGATCGCCTCGCGCAGGTCGCCCTCATGGGGCAGGAAGACGATGCGAAAGTGCTGGTGGTCGGGGTAGTTGAAGCCCGAGCCCTGCACCAGCATCACGCGCGTGGCGCGCAGCACTTCCATGAAGAACTGGCGGTCGTCGGCGATGGGATACATGTTCGGGTCGAGCCGCGGGAACATGTACAGCGCCGCGTGCGGCTTGACGCAGGTGACGCCGGGAATCGCGGTGATCAGCTCGTACGCCAGATCGCGCTGCCGGCGCAGGCGCCCGCCCTCCTTAACCAGATCGTTGATGCTCTGGTAGCCGCCCAGCGCCGTCTGAATCGCCCATTGGCCGGGCACGTTGGAGCCCAGCTTCAGGTTGGCCAGCATGTTCAGGCCTTCGATGTAGTCGCGCGCATCGGCCTTGGGGCCTGACACCACCATCCACCCGGCGCGAAAACCGCAAGAACGGTACGCCTTGGACAGCGAGTTGAAGGTGAGCGTGAGCACGTCTGTCGACAGGCTGGCCATGGCGGTGTGCTTCACGTCGTCGTACAGCACCTTGTCGTACACCTCGTCCACCAGCAAGACCAGGCCGTGCTCGCGCGCGATGGCGATGATGCCCAGCAGCACCTCATTCGGGTACAGCACGCCGGTGGGGTTGTTGGGGTTGATGACCACAATCGCCCGCGTGCGCGGCGTGATCTTGGCGCGCGTGTCCGCCAGGTCAGGCAGCCAGCCATTGGCCTCGTCGCACAGGTAGTGCACGGGGTTGCCACCCGCCAGGCTGGACACGGCCGTCCACAAGGGGTAGTCGGGGGCGGGCACCAGCAGCTCGTCACCATCATTGAGCAAGGCGTTGGTCGCCATCTGGATCAGTTCGCTGGCGCCGTTGCCCAGGTAGATATCGTCCAGCGTCACGCCAGCGATGCCCTGCTGCTGCGTGTAGTGCATCACCGCCTTGCGCGCGGCGAAGATGCCTTTGCTGTCCGAGTAACCCGCCGAATCCGGCAGGTTGCGGATCATGTCCTGCGTGACTTCTTCGGGCGGATCGAAGCCAAACGGCGCCATGTTGCCGATGTTCAGCTTGATGATCTTCTGGCCTTCGTCTTCCATTTGCTTGGCCGCGTCCACGATCGGTCCGCGAACGTCGTACAGAACGTGGGCCAACTTGTCGGACTTGGGGATCGGCTTCATGGAAACACCTTGGAAGGCAATGGCTCGCCAGGAAAACCTAGAATTGGAACACATTCGCCATGCACTGCGCCGGTGCTGCGCTTCACGGGTTCCGCATGAAATTTCAGCCTGACGTCTTTGGTTCCGCCATCACCGGCTATGGCCCCGGTTGGGTCGCCGTGGGGGGTGAGCGCATCCGCCATAGCCTCATCCTGGACGGCACCACGGGCGAGCGGCGCGACTGGCACGCCGACCGGTTCGAGGCGCTGGACGCCGGCCACTTTGACCAGCTGGCGTCGCTCAAGCCTGAACTGGTGATCTTCGGCAGCGGTGAGCGGATGCGATTTCCGCGACCGCCGTGGATTCGTGCGCTGGTCGAGGCACGCATTGGACTGGAAACGATGGATACCGCGGCAGCCTGCAGGACGTACAACATACTGGCAGGAGAAGGGCGGCGCGTGGTGGCGGCCATTCTGGTCGAACAGGACAGCGACCGCGCAATCGGATAAAATAGCGGCTGGTAACTGTTGCCGACGGCTTCAACGCGGCGTAGCTTGCGCGGCGTGGGAAAACCCGTGCGC
The DNA here is from genome assembly GCF_003008535.1 of Ottowia oryzae. Lineage (NCBI taxonomy): Bacteria > Pseudomonadati > Pseudomonadota > Betaproteobacteria > Burkholderiales > Comamonadaceae > Ottowia > Ottowia oryzae. The sequence continues at coordinate 1,835,766 of NZ_CP027666.1, read as the reverse complement.
TACAGATGTGCCAAGCAGCCTATCAGAAACCGTCCGGAGATTGAAGTTCACATGGCGATCGTTGTCAATAAACCCCTGCCCGAATTCGAAGCGATTGCCACCGGCGACGTCAAGGTTACCAATACTTCTCACATCGGCCAAGCACTGGTTCTGTATTTTTACCCAAAAGATAACACTCCAGGCTGCACCACCGAAGCGATGCAGTTTCGCGACAAGTACAAGGATTTCGTGAAAGCCGGCGCCGTGGTTTTCGGCGTGAGCCGAGACAACATGAAGTCGCACGACGACTTCAAGGCCAAGCTTGAGCTGCCCTTCGAGCTGATCGCCGACACCGAAGAGAAGATGTGCCACATGTTCGGCGTGGTCAAGAACAAGATCATGTACGGCAAGAAGGTCAAGGGCATCGAGCGCAGCACTTTCCTCGTCAACGCCGACGGCATCCTGGTGCAGGAATGGCGCGGCCTGAAGGTGCCCGGCCACGTGGAAGAAGTGCTGAAAGCTGTCAAAGTTCTCAAGAAAGCCGCGTAAGCGCATTGATCGGGAAGCCCGCAACGCGGCTTCCAACTCGTCGTGCATAATGGCCCGACATGCTGTTGCAGTACGTCCTTCCGACGAGCTATCTGATCGAAGCCGCCTTGGCTACCTTGGCGGCTTTTTCATTGGCGCCGCGCTCCGCTGCCTGCGCGCGCCCCTGCACCCTGCGGGCTTCCCGCGTCATCTGAGCATCCAAGTCCATGCCCTTGCCTCCTCCTCCCACGAAGCGCGGCGCCCGCTTGGCGCACGAAGCTGTTGACTCGACCGCCGGGCGGCGCACGCGGGGCCCGGTGACAGCGACGGCGGAGAACGAGCTCGAACACCAACCCGCCGATGCTTCGGCACGCCCCGTCAAGGTCAACACTGCACCCGCGCGCGCCGCCGGCAATGCCCCACGCCGCAGCAGCCCTGCGACGCGCGCGCGCAAGCCGGCCGAGCCGGCCCGCCCTGTGAGCAAACCCGCGTTGTTGCGCGCCCAACCAGCCACCACCGCCGCGCCGCGCCTGCCTGCCGCGCCGGCACAACGCACGCGAAAAGCCAAGGCCAGCGGGCCCAAGCGCCTGTTCGTGCTGGACACCAACGTGCTGCTGCACGACCCGGTGGCGCTGTTCCGCTTCGAAGAGCACGACATCTACTTGCCGATGATCGTTTTGGAAGAGCTGGACGGCCACAAGAAAGGCATGACCGAGGTCGCCCGCAACGGCCGCCAGACCAGCCGATTGCTGGATGCGCTGGCGGGCGTCAAGGGTGCCGACATGGTTCACGGCCTGGCGCTTGATTCCACCGGCCACAGCGAAGCGACGGGCAAGCTGTACTTTCAGACCGCACCGCTCGACGTGACCATGCCGGCGGCACTGCCGCAAGGCAAGGCCGACAACCAGATCCTGGGCGTGGTGGCAGCGCTGCAAAAGCTGCACGCGAAGGAAGACGCAGCCAAAGACCCCGGCCACCGTGAAGTGGTGTTGGTGTCCAAGGACATCAACATGCGCGTCAAGGCGCGCGCGCTGGGGTTGGCCGCCGAGGACTACGAGAGCGACAAAACGCTGGAAGACGGCGACCTGCTCTACCCCGGCACGCTGCAGCTGCCGCCCGATTTCTGGACGCGCCAGAGCAAGACGGTGGAAAGCTGGCAGTCCGGCAGCCACACGTACTACCGCATCAGCGGCCCGATCGTGCCGCAGCTGCAAATTAACGAATTCGTGTACTTCGAGTCGCCCGGCGAGCCCAGCCTGTACGCCCGCGTCACTGAGATCCGTGACAAAACCGCCGTGCTGAAGACGCTGAAAGACTTCACGCACCTGAAGAACGGCGTGTGGGGCGTGACCGCACGCAACCGCGAGCAGAACTTCGCACTGAATGTGCTGATGGACCCGGAGGTGGATTTCGTCACCCTGGCGGGCACAGCCGGCACAGGCAAAACACTTCTGGCGCTGGCCTCCGGCCTGACGCAGGTGCTGGATGACCGCCGCTACACCGAGATCATCATGACCCGCGCCACCGTCAGCGTGGGCGAAGACATCGGCTTTCTGCCCGGCACCGAAGAAGAAAAGATGGGCCCGTGGATGGGCGCGCTGGACGACAACCTCGAATTTCTGGCCAAGGGCGACGCCGGCGGCGCAGGCGAATGGGGCCGCGCGGCCACCAACGAGCTGATCCGCAGCCGCATCAAGATCAAGAGCATGAACTTTATGCGCGGCCGCACGTTCCTGAACAAGTGGATCATCATCGACGAGGCGCAAAACCTGACGCCCAAGCAGATGAAGACGCTGATCACGCGCGCCGGCCCTGGCACCAAGATCATCTGCATGGGCAACTTGGCGCAGATCGACACGCCGTACCTGACCGAAGGCTCCAGCGGGCTGACCTACGCTGTCGACCGCTTCAAGGGCTGGCCGCACGGCGGACACATCACGCTGGCGCGCGGCGAACGCTCGCGACTGGCGGATTTCGCCAGCGAGGTGCTTTGACCGTGCCTGACAAGATGTTCACCACCGCGATCCAGGCCGGCATTCAGCTGTCCGACGCGCAACCCGGCCCGTATTACGTGCAACTGCAGCGCCAGTTGCAGGCGCTGATCGACAGCGGCACGCTGGGCGAAGGCAGCTACCTGCCGTCCGAGCGCGACCTGGCCGAAGCGCTCAACGTCAGCCGCACCACCGTGAAGCGCGCCTATGACGCCCTGCGCGAGGCCGACGTGATCGCCAGCAGCGCCGGGCGCGGTGGCACCATGGTCAAGCGCGCCCCGCGCGTCAGCCCGGAAATGTCGCGCCTCAAAGGCTTCACCGAGGAAATGCGCGAGCTGGGCATGGAGCCCTCCACACGCCTGCTCGCGCTGGAAGTGGTGCACGACCGCACCATCGCCAGCATCTTCGGCCGCCCATCCCACGCCCCGCTGCTGCATGTGCGGCGCCTGCGCCTGGGCAATGGCGCCCCGATGTCGCGCGAGTTGGCCTGGTACGACCTGACCCTGGCGCCGCAGCTGGAAGACTGGAGCGGCGAAGGCTCCGCCTACGCCTGGCTGCGCGAGCACTGCGGCATTCACATGGGCGAGGCCGAGCAAAGCATCGAAGCCATCATGAGCACCCCCGCCGAGATGGAAGCGTTTGGGTTCGATACGCCCATGCCGTGCCTGCTGATCAAACGGCGCAGCCAGGACGTTGAAGGCCGCATGGTCGAGTACGTCGAAGGCACGTTCCGCGGCGACGCCTACGCGTACCGCGTGCGGCTGGCGGGCTGAGCCCCAGCCGTTGGCCGCCAGCGGCTCGGCGCTCCACCGAGTTGTAGGGGGGCTGAGTTTCAAGCCATTTCTGCCGCCAGCGCAGGTGCAGCCTGCGCTGGCAGCTATCATTTTTGATGAACGTGCACCTGAATGGTGTCGGCCATGTAGACCCCTCCTCGCGGAACCTGGGCCAGTGCCCGCTGGCGTTACTCCAGGCCAGCGTCGGCTGAGCCGCCATCGCCAGGCGGCGCATCCGCCACCAGCAGCCGTTGCACCTCTGCCCAACGCGGCAGCCCCGAGATGATTCCGGCCCGTCCCGCCGCCAGCGCACCGCAGGCATTGGCCAGGCGCAGTGCCTCGCTCATGGCACCATCCGCTGCCAGCGCACGGCACAGCCCGGCGCTGAACCCGTCGCCCGCCCCAATGGGGTGCGGGTGCGCCACGGCATGCGCGTGCTCTCGGTACCGAGCGCCGTCGCGGCCGTACGCCACGCAGCCGTGCCCGCCCAGGGTAACGACCAACCATCCCCCGGCGGGCCAGGCGCGCCAAATCGCCGCCAGCGTCGACGGCGCCAGTGCGTCCAGGCGCCTATCGACCACGCCTAGCTCGCTCAGCCAGCGCGCGGCCTCTGCCCGGTTCACCACCAGAATGCGTGCAGCAGCCAGCGTTGCCGCCCAGTTCGCGAGGTCTTCTTCGCCCGCAGCGCCCTCTTGCGCTGATGGCCAAGGGGAGGCGTTCAGGACGGTCACGGCGCCCGCCTTGCCCCCCATTTCAAGCGCCGAGCGCACCAGGGCCAACGGCGACTCCAGCTGCGCATAGACCACCGCCGCCCGCCGCAGATGCGGAGCCGCTTCGTGCAACTCGGCCTCACCCAGCAGGGCGTTGGCGCCCTGAAACACCGTCACCGTGCTTTCCCCCTCGGCGGCGATCAGCCCGCACCCGTGCCCAGAGACTGCGCCTAAGCGCTGCACGAGGGCTGTGCTGAGCCCTTCGCGCTTCAGCAAGGCCACCAAGCCATCGCCCGCCGCGTCGGCGCCCGCCGCAACCAGCAGGTCCACCGCTGCCCCCAGCCGGTGCGCGCCCACGGCCACCGCCAGGCCCTTGCCGGCACACTCGCGCACGTACCCGTGCGCCAGCTGGCTTTCGTCCGGGCGTGGGCGCGTCGCCACCGTCCAGCAATGGGCTTCCACAAAGCTGCCCACGACAAACAGGCGCGACGGGTTGGGTGACTGTCCGACCATGCGCACAGGATATTCGACGTGCGTGACGAAAGGTGCAGGCGCCGTCGCCTGGCGGACAAGGGCGAACTGGTCGAATGTCCGACAGGCATGCCGGCCCCAGAGCTCTCAAAGCTATCAGATTCGTAGCACCCAGCGCCCTTCTGGCAAGCGCCAGAACCGAATTTGAGCACTCATGCCGCGCTTGATGGTCGCACACGACCATGGCGCGTCTGAAAGCTGGGTCAGCAAATGTACTGCCGCCCCAACGAACCCGACGTCGCAAGAAACGGAGATGGCCTCAGCGCTCTAGGCATAAAAAAAGCCCGCCGACATACAACTGTCGACGGGCTTGGTGATCGGCCCAAGAAAGCCAGATCACACAGCGGGACGAAACCGCGATCAGGCGGCCACGGTCTTGGCGACTTCGGCGTATTCGTCGATCTGGTCGAAGTTCATGTAGCGGTACACGCTGGCCTTGTCGGCGTCGATCACGCCCATTTCCTTCAGGTACTCGGCCTTGGTGGGCAGCTTGCCCAGGCGCGAGGCGATGGCGGCCAACTCGGCCGAGCCAAGGAACACGTTGGTGTTCTTGCCCAGGCGGTTGGGGAAGTTGCGGGTGGACGTCGAGATGACCGTGGCGCCCTCACGCACCTGCGCTTGGTTGCCCATGCACAGCGAGCAGCCCGGCATTTCGGTGCGTGCGCCGGCCGTGCCGAAGGCGGCGTAGTGGCCTTCCTTGATCAGCTCGTTCTGGTCCATCTTGGTGGGCGGTGCCACCCAAAGCTTGACCGGAATGTCGCGCTGGCCGCCCAGCAGCTTGGCCGCTGCGCGGAAGTGCCCGATGTTGGTCATGCACGAGCCGATGAAAGCTTCGTCGATCGGGGTGCCCGCCACTTGCGAGAGGAACTTGGCGTCATCCGGGTCGTTGGGGCAGCACACGATGGGCTCTTGGATGTCGGCCAGATCGATCTCGATCACGGCGGCGTATTCGGCGTCCTTGTCGGCTTCGAGCAGGTCGGGCTTGGCCAACCAGGCTTCGACCTTGTCGATGCGGCGGCGCAGCGTTTTCTCGTCCTCATAGCCGTCGGCGATCATGTTCTTCATCAACACAATGTTGGACTGCAGGTACTCCTTGATCGGCTCAGGATTGAGCTTGATCGTGCAGCCAGCGGCCGAGCGCTCTGCCGAGGCGTCGGACAGCTCAAACGCCTGTTCCACTTTCAGATCCGGCAGGCCTTCGATCTCAAGGATGCGGCCAGAGAAGATGTTCTTCTTGCCGGCCTTGGCCACCGTGAGCAGGCCGGCCTTGATGGCGTACAGCGGAATGGCGTGCACCAGATCGCGCAGGGTGACGCCGGGCTGCAGCTCGCCCTTGAAGCGCACCAGCACGCTTTCGGGCATGTCCAGCGGCATCACGCCCGTGGCGGCGCCGAAGGCCACCAGGCCGGAGCCTGCGGGGAAGGAAATGCCGATCGGGAAGCGCGTGTGCGAGTCACCGCCGGTGCCCACCGTGTCGGGCAGCAGCAGGCGGTTCAGCCAGCTGTGGATCACGCCATCGCCGGGGCGCAGGGCCACGCCGCCGCGGTTGCTGATGAAGGCGGGCAGCTCGCGGTGCGTCTTGACGTCGACCGGCTTGGGATAGGCGGCCGTGTGGCAGAACGATTGCATCACCATGTCGGCGCTGAAGCCCAGGCAGGCCAGGTCCTTCAGCTCGTCACGGGTCATGGGGCCGGTGGTGTCCTGCGAACCCACCGTGGTCATGCGCGGCTCACAGTAGGTGCCCGGGCGCACGCCCTGCCCTTCCGGCAGGCCGACGGCGCGGCCGACCATCTTCTGCGCCAGCGTGAAGCCGGCGTTGGAAGCCTCGGGCGCCTGCGGCAGGCGGAACACGGTCGAAGCGGGCAGACCCAGCGCCTCGCGCGCCTTAGCGGTCAGCGAGCGGCCGATGATCAGGTTGATGCGGCCGCCGGCGCGCACTTCGTCCAGCAGCACGTCGGACTTGAGCGCGAAGTCGGCGATCCTGGCACCGTCTTTCTCGATCTTGCCCTCGTAGGGGAAGATGTCGATCACGTCGCCCATGGCCATCTTGGACACGTCCACCTCGATCGGCAGCGCGCCAGAGTCTTCCTGTGTGTTGAAGAAGATCGGCGCGATCTTGCCGCCCAGCGTGACGCCGCCGAAACGCTTGTTCGGCACGAAGGGAATGTCGGCGCCGGTGGCCCAGATCACGCTGTTGGTGGCGGACTTGCGCGACGATCCGGTGCCCACCACGTCACCCACGTAGGCCACCAGGTGGCCTTTTTTCTTCAGGTCGTCGATGAACTGCATCGGGCCGCGCTTGCCGTCTTCCTCGGGCTTGAAGGCCGCGTCAGGGCGGGTGTTCTTCAGCATCGCGAGGTAGTGCAGCGGGATGTCGGGGCGGCTCCAGGCGTCGGGCGCGGGCGACAGATCGTCGGTGTTGGTTTCGCCTGGCACCTTGAACACCGTCACGGTGATTTTTTCAGCCACTTTCGGGCGGCTGGTGAACCATTCGGCCTTGGCCCAGCTGTCCATCACTTCCTTGGCCTTGGCGTTGCCGGCCTTGGCTTTCTCGGCCACGTCGTTGAAGAAGTCGAACATCAACAGCGTCTTCTTCAGCGCGTCGGCGGCCACGCCCGCCACTTCTGCGTCGTCCAGCAGCTCGATCAGCGGGTGCACGTTGTAGCCACCCACCATAGTGCCCAGCAGCTCGGTCGCCTTGGTCTTGGAGATCAGATCGACTTTGATGTCGCCATGAGCCACCGCGGCCAGGAAGCTGGCCTTCACCTTGGCCGCATCGTCCACCCCGGGTGGGACGCGGTAGGTCAGCAGGTTCAGCAGAAAGTCTGCTTCGCCCGCAGGCGGGTTCTTGATCAGCTCGATCAGCTCGGCTGTCTGCTTGGCGTCCAGCGGCAGCGGCGGGATGCCGAGGACGGCGCGTTCGGCTTCGTGGGCACGGTAGGCTTGCAACATCGTTTTTTCTCCTGCGTTTCAATATCTGCAGGGCGAGGTTCGCGACACCTCGCCCCTGTCACCGCGGTAGGAAGCCGGCCCGTGGCCAAGGCCCATCCAGCGGCTTACTTTTTCGGCGCGCCGTCCAGCAGGCCAGGGCCGCCGGAGCTTTCAAGTTGGGCGGCGAACTGTTTCTGTTCGGCGGTCTGGCAGTCGTCGGCCACGCGTTGGCCCAGTTTCTGGTTCAGCACCATCGACTTATTGCCCAGCTGCAGCATCATGGCTTCGGCACGGCCGTCTTCCAGGCGGATGGCGCCGGTGCGGCTTTCCACGGGGTGCATGTAGTAGCGCTGCTTGCCGGCGCTCACGTTGAAGAACCCGGGGTTTTTCTCATCGGCCGTCACGGTGATGTCGGCGCCCAGCTCGCACTGGATGCGGCCGGTATGCACGCGCTGTGCGATCGCCAGTTCTGCGTCGGTCAGGCGGGTGGACAAGGATTCCACCGGCGTGTTCGACTCCACGGCCTTCACGGTCTTGGCAGGCACGCGCTTGCCAGCGGCCTTCTTGGCAGTGGATTTTTTAGCAGCCGTGGCCTTCTTCTCCGGGGCTTTCTTGGCGGTTGCAGCAGGCTTCTTGGCGGTGGTGCTCGTGGTGTTCGTTTGAGCCTGCGCCGCGCCCAGAGGCAGGACCAGTACAGCAGCCGCAACGATGGAAAGCGCAATATGCTTCATGGGAAAACTTCCGTTGAACAAAAACAAGAGCGGGATGATGCCATGGCGATGCGTCAAAACCAGGCCATTGCTTCCGCCGGAAGTGCCCGCCCTGTGGCATGCGCACGCTCCAGCACTTGCCAGTAATGGCGATAGCTGGCGCGATCGTGCAGCTGGCCAGCGTGGCTGATGGGCGCCCAGTCCTGGCGCTCGGCGGCCGTCAGAATCTCGACCGCTTGTTGCACATCTTTCTCTTCAGGCGCAAATGCGTCGAGGATGGGCCGAATCTGGCTGGGGTGGATGCTCCACATGCGTGTGTAGCCAAATTCGCGTGCCGCCCGGCGGGCCGCAGCACGCATGGCGTCCACATCGTTGAACTCCGTCACCACGCAATGCGAGGGCACCTTGCCTGACGCATGGGCGGCGGAGGCAATGTCCAGCTTGGCGCGAACGACCAAGGGGTGCGCAAACTGACCTGCCACGCCCATGCCCTCGGCGGGAATGGCGCCAGCGTGCGCGGAGACGAAATCCATCAGACCAAAGCTGAGCGATTGCACGCGGGGGTGGGCTGCAATATCAAATGCACGGTGCACCGCGCCCGGCGATTCAATCAACACCTGCAGCGGCATGCCCTGCGGGTACGCCGCCAGAACGGCGGCCTCGGCGCGCTGGACATCCGCGACAGATTCCACCTTGGGGATCATCACGTGCGTCAGCCGATGGCCTACCTTACCCACGATCTGAGCCACGTCGGCTTCAAAAGCGGGGTGATCCACGGGATGCACGCGAACGCCCACCCGCGCCTCGGGCGCGGCACCGCGCACCAGCTCGGTCACCAATTGCGCATGCTCGGCTTCGGCCCCCACGGGGGCGCCGTCCTCGCAGTCGAGTGTGACGTCGAACACGCAGGTGCCGAACTCTTGCGTCATCTCGGCCTGCAGCTGCAGGCTCTTGCGCATGCGCGCCTCCACGCCACTGTAGTGGTCGCACACCGGCAGCAGGCCGGTGCTGGCCTGGGCGCCGAGAAGGACGTCACGCGGATGAGCCATGGGCTGCAGTGAAGACCTGCGGATCAGAGCAGGTGTTTGACGCCGTCTTGCTCGCCTTGCAGCTCAGCCAGCGTCTTGTTGATGCGCTCTTGCGAGAAGGCATCAATGTCCAGACCTTCGACGATCTTGTACTCGCCGTTCTCGGTGGTAACCGGGAAGCCAAACACCACGTCCTTGGGAATGCCGTATTCACCGTTGGAAGGCACGCCCATGGTCACCCAGTGGCCGTTGGAGCCCAGTGCCCAATCACGCATGTGGTCGATGGCGGCGTTGGCAGCCGATGCGGCCGACGACGAGCCGCGCGCTTCGATGATGGCAGCACCGCGCTTGCCCACGGTGGGCAGGAACACGTCGGCATTCCACACCTGATCGTTGACCATGTCCTTTATGGACTTGCCATTGGCCGTGGCGAAACGGTAGTCGGCGTACATCGTGGGCGAGTGGTTGCCCCAGACGGTCAGCTTTTCGATATCGCCCACTTTCACGCCGGTCTTGGCGGCCAGTTGCGAAGCAGCGCGGTTGTGGTCCAGGCGCAGCATGGCGGTGAAGTTCTTGGCCGGCAGATCCGGGGCCGACTTCATGGCGATGTACGCGTTGGTGTTGGCCGGGTTGCCCACCACCAGCACCTTGACGTTGCGCGAGGCAACGGCGTTCAGCGCCTTGCCTTGGGCGGTGAAGATCTGCGCGTTGGCGGCCAGGAGATCGGCGCGCTCCATGCCTGGGCCGCGTGGGCGAGCACCCACCAGCAGCGCGTAATCGACATCCTTGAAGGCTTGCATGGGGTCGCTGTAGGCTTTCACACCCTCCAGCAGCGGGAACGCGCAGTCTTCCAGCTCCATGATCACGCCCTTGAGGGCTTTCTGGGCTTTCTCGTCCGGAATCTCAAGCAGTTGCAGGATGACGGGCTGATCCTTGCCCAGCATCTCGCCAGAGGCGATGCGAAACAGCAATGCGTAACCAATTTGACCTGCTGCGCCGGTGACGGCCACTCGTACGGGCTTCTTGCTCATGGTTGGAGACTCCAGATAGTGGTGATGGGTGCGGACAATGCCTGGCGTTCGTTGCGCTTTCATGATGAAACCGCCGCCCAGACAACCGCTGATTGGAAAACCTGCGAAGTGTATCCGCGATAACCCTTAGGGGTCAATTTGTCTTGTGTCTTATATAAGATATTATTGCAACCTCCGCTTACCGACCCCTGACCCGCTTCCTCCATGGCTTCCAACGCTCCCCTTACCCCGCCCGACGGCGGATCGACCGAGTCGACCTCGGGCGCATGGTCGGGCCAGGCGCCTGCGTTCAGCCCGCTGTACCAGCAGATCAAGGGCCTGATCCTTCAGAGCCTGCAGCAGGGCGAATGGAAGCCCGGCGAGGTCATTCCCAGTGAATTCGATCTGGCCGCCCGTTACAAGGTCAGCCAGGGCACGGTTCGCAAGGCGGTGGACGAGTTGGCTGCCGAAAACCTGCTGGTGCGGCGGCAAGGTCGCGGCACCTTTGTGGGCACGCACGCCGAACAGCAAGCGCAGTACCGCTTCCTCAGGCTGGTGCCTGATCACGGCACCATCGACAGCGAAGGCCCTGCGCAACGCGATTTCGTGAATTGCAAGCGCCAGCGCGCCAGCGCCGACGTCGCCCGCCTTCTGGGCCTGCGCACCGGCGATCCGGTCTTGCAGGCGCGACGCCTGTTGCGTTTCAACGGCGTGCCGACGATCTTGGAAGACATCTGGCTGCCCGGAGGCCCGTTCAAGGGCCTCACGGCCGAGCGGCTGTCGCAATACCACGGGCCGATGTACGCTTTATTCGAATCGGAGTTTGGCGTTCGCATGGTGCGCGCCGATGAAAAAATCAGGGCCCTCGCGCCCGATGCGTCGCAGGCCGCCCTGCTGGAAGTCCCCGCCACCACGCCTTTGCTGAGCGTGGAGCGGATTGCCTACACCTACAACGACGCTCCCATGGAGCTTCGTCGCGGGCTCTATCGCACCGACACCCACCACTACCGCAACGAGTTGAGTTAGCCAAGCAGGCCGCGCGGCGTCAGGCTCAGGACAGGGCCATGCGTCAGTGTCGCGCCCTCGCGGTTGCTGCATTGCAATAGAATTTAACGGTTTGCCCGCACCCCAGAACAACATCGTCACTTTTTCCACGAGAGCCTGCCCATGAGTGAAGTCTCCAAACCCCGCCCCCAATACCGCAACCTCAACCTGTTCACGGACGTGCGAACCTATCGCTTGCCCCTGGCAGGCCTGGTGTCCATCCTGCATCGCGTCAGCGGCTTTCTGATGTTCTTGCTGCTGCCCTTCATCATCTGGTTGTTCGACAAGTCGATTTCCTCCGAGATTTCGTTCGGCCAGTTCAGCGCCGCCTTCAGCGCCGGGCTGTGGATTTTTCCGGGCTGGTTCGTCAAGCTGGTCGTGCTGGCACTGATCTGGTCGTACCTGCATCACCTGTTTGCCGGCGTGCGCCACCTGTACCTGGATGTCTCGCATCGCACCACCAAGGAGTTCGGCCGCCATTCGGCTGCGACGGTGCTGGTGGCCAGCATTGCGCTGACCCTGATCCTGGGCGCCAAGCTGTTTGGTTTGTATTGAGTCACGAGAGCAAGGAAGAACGACATGTCTGCAACCTATGGCTACAAGCGCACCGTGGTGGGCGCGCATTACGGTTGGCGCGATTTCCTGGTGCAGCGCTTGAGCGCGGTGCTGATGGCGGTGTTCACCCTGGTGCTGCTGGTGCAGGTGCTGTTCACCAAGGGCCCCATCGGCTACGACGTCTGGGCCGGCATCTTTGCCGCGCAGTGGATGAAGGCGCTGACCTTCGCCGTTATCGTCGCCCTGATCTGGCACGCCTGGATCGGCATGTGCAGCATCTGGTACGACTACGGCAAGCCGGCCGGTCTGCGCCTGCTGCTGCAGGCGGCGACCATCGTCTGGCTGGTGGCTTGCGGCGGCTGGGCGGTGCAAGTGCTGTGGCGCTCGTGATGTGCGCTTGACGTCGTCGGCCCCGAGCGGCCACCCCTGAATTCACCAAGACTGCAAAACCATGAGTTACACCAAGGAAAACACCGCCGTTCGCAAGTTCGACGTCGTCATCGTCGGCGCGGGCGGCTCGGGCATGCGCGCCTCGCTGCAACTGGCGCGCGCCGGCCTGAACGTCGCCGTCCTCTCCAAGGTCTTTCCCACCCGCTCGCACACCGTGGCGGCGCAGGGCGGCGTGGGCGCTTCGCTCGGCAACATGAGCGAAGACAACTGGCATTACCACTTCTACGACACCATCAAGGGCTCTGACTGGCTGGGCGACCAGGACGCCATCGAGTTCATGTGCCAGGAAGCGCCCAAGGTCGTGTACGAGCTTGAGCACTTCGGGATGCCTTTCGACCGCAACCCGGACGGCACGATCTACCAGCGCCCGTTCGGTGGCCACACCGCCAACTACGGCGAGAAGCCCGTGCAGCGCGCCTGCGCCGCAGCCGACCGCACCGGCCACGCCATGCTGCACACGTTGTACCAGCAGAACGTGGCGGCCCACACCACTTTCTTCGTCGAATGGATGGCGCTGGACCTGGTCCGCGATGCCGACGGCGACGTGGTCGGCGTGACCGCGATCGAAATGGAAACCGGCGACTTCTACATCCTGCAAGCCAAGACCGTGCTGCTGGCCACCGGTGGCGCCGGCCGCATCTTCCAGGCCTCCACCAATGCCTTCATCAACACCGGCGACGGCCTGGGCATGGCGGCGCGCTCGGGCATTCCGCTGCAGGACATGGAGTTCTGGCAGTTCCACCCCACCGGCGTGGCCGGCGCGGGCGTTCTGCTGACCGAAGGCTGCCGTGGCGAGGGCGCCATCCTGATCAACAGCGAAGGCGAGCGCTTCATGGAGCGCTACGCCCCCACGCTGAAAGACCTGGCCCCGCGCGACTTCGTTTCGCGCTCGATGGACCAGGAGATCAAGGAAGGCCGCGGCTGCGGCCCCAACAAGGATTACGTGCTGCTCAAGATGGACCATCTGGGCGCCGAAACTATCCACAAGCGCCTGCCTTCGGTGTACGAGATCGGCATCAACTTCGCCAACGTCGACATCACCAAAGAGCCCATTCCCGTGGTGCCCACGATCCACTACCAGATGGGAGGCATCCCGACGAACATCAACGGCCAGGTGGTCGTGCCGGTGGGTGACGAGCCCAACGTGCCCGTCAAGGGGCTGTATGCGGTCGGTGAATGCTCTTGCGTCAGCGTGCACGGCGCCAACCGTCTGGGTACCAACTCGCTGCTCGACTTGCTGGTGTTCGGCAAGGCCGCAGGTGAGCACATCATTGCCCACCACAAAAACAATGCGCACAAGCCGCTGCCTGCCGACGCCGGTGACTTCTCGCTGGCGCGCCTGAACCGCCTGGAAGCCGCGAGCAACGGCGAATACCCCCAGCGCATCGCCAACGACATCCGCAGCGCCATGCAGCAGCACGCCGGCGTGTTCCGCACGCAGGCCAGCATGGACGAAGGCGTCGCCAAGATCGCCGCGCTGCGCGAACGCGTGAAGGGCCTGGGCCTGCAAGACCATTCCCGCGTGTTCAACATGGCACGCCAGGAAGCGCTGGAAGTCGAGAACCTGATCGAAGTGGCACAGGCCACCATGGTTTCGGCAGCCGCTCGCCACGAATGCCGTGGCGCCCACACCGTGGTGGACTACGAGCGCCCTGCCGACGACCCGGTCGCGCCGCTGGGCCGCGACGACGCCAACTGGATGAAGCACACGCTGTGGCTGTCGCAAGGCAACCAACTGGCCTACAAGCCAGTGCGCACCAAGCCGCTGACCGTCGACACCGTCCCGCCCAAGGTTCGCACGTTCTGAGCGCCGCCCCGCATTAAGAAAGATCCACGATGGAAAAACGTACTTTCAAAATCTACCGCTACGACCCGGACAAGGACACCAAGCCTTACATGGAAACGGTGGAGATCGAGCTGGACGGCCATGAGCGCATGCTGCTGGACGCGCTGATCAAGCTGAAGGAAAAAGACCCGACGCTGTCGTACCGCCGCTCGTGCCGCGAAGGTGTGTGCGGCTCCGACGCCATGAACATCAATGGCAAGAACGGCCTGGCCTGCCTGACCAACCTGCGCACGCTGAAAGACCCGATCGTCCTGCGCCCACTGCCGGGCCTGCCCGTGATCCGCGACCTGATCGTGGACATGACGCAGTTCTTCAAGCAGTACAACTCGATCAAGCCCTACCTGATCAACGACACGCCGCCGCCCGAGAAAGAGCGCCTGCAGTCGCCGGAAGAGCGCGAAGAGCTCAACGGCCTGTACGAATGCATTCTGTGCGCCAGCTGCTCGACCGCCTGCCCCAGCTTCTGGTGGAACCCCGACAAATTCGTCGGACCCGCCGGTCTGCTGCAGGCCTACCGCTTCATCGCCGACAGCCGCGACACGGCAACGGGCGAGCGCCTGGACAACCTGGACGATCCGTACCGGCTGTTCCGCTGCCACACCATCATGAACTGTGTGGACGTGTGCCCCAAGGGCCTCAAGCCCGCGGCCGCGATCAGCAAGATCAAGGAATTGATGGTGCGCCGGGCCGTTTGACGGCCCCGCACCAAGGCAGCGCGCGCATGAACGGTGCTTTCCTGGACAGCCGGTTCCTGGCCAAGCTGCGCTGGCGCTGCCGGCGCGGCATGCTGGAGAACGACCTGTTCATCGAGCGCTTCTTCGAGCGCTACGAGAACGAAATCACGCCTGAGCGCGCTACCGCGCTGGGCATGCTGATGGATCTGTCCGACAACGACCTGCTCGACCTCCTTTTGGGTCGAAAGGAACCGTCGGACGATCTGGATACGCCAGATGTGCGTGACTTGCTGGCGCTGATGCGGGTTCAACCCCGCATCACGTCGTAAGGCTTCGCCTTCGCCTGCCAACCCGTATAGGAACCAAGACATGAAACTCGCCGACAACAAATCGACCCTGTCCTTCTCCAACGGCAGTCCCCAGGTGGAGCTGCCGGTGTACCAGGGCACCATCGGTCCCGACGTGATCGACATCCGCAAGCTGTACGCGCAGACCGGCATGTTCACGTACGACCCGGGCTTCATGTCCACCGCCTCGTGCCAGTCCGCCATCACCTACATCGACGGCGACAAGGGCGAGCTGCTCTACCGCGGCTACCCCATCGAGCAGCTGGCAGAAAAGTGCGACTACCTGGACACCTGTTACCTGCTGCTGAACGGCGAATTGCCCGACAACGCGCAGCGTGACGATTTCCACCAGCTTGTGACCAACCACACCATGGTCAACGAGCAGATGCAGTTCTTCCTGCGGGGCTTCCGCCGCGACGCGCACCCCATGGCCGTGCTGACCGGCCTGGTGGGTGCCCTGTCGGCCTTCTACCACGACAGCACCGACATCCATAACCCCGAGCACCGCAACATCGCCGCGATCCGCCTGATCGCCAAGATGCCCACGCTGGTCGCCATGGCCTACAAGTACGGCCTGGGCCAGCCCTACATGTACCCGCAGAACAACCTGAGCTACGCGGGCAACTTCCTGCGCATGATGTTCGGCACGCCCTGCGAGGAATACAAGGTCAACCCGGTCATCGAAAAAGCGATGGACCGCATCTTCATCCTGCACGCCGACCACGAGCAGAACGCCTCCACCTCCACGGTGCGCCTGTGCGGCTCGTCGGGCACCAACCCGTTTGCCGCCATCGCGGCCGGCGTGGCCTGCCTGTGGGGCCCCGCGCACGGCGGCGCCAACGAGGCGGCGCTGAACATGCTCTACGACATCCAGAAGCAAGGTGGCGTCGAGAAGATTGGCGACTTCATCAAGCAGGTCAAGGACAAGAACAGCAACGTCAAGCTGATGGGCTTTGGCCACCGCGTGTACAAGAACTACGACCCCCGCGCCAAGCTCATGCAGGAAACCTGCAACGAAGTGCTGGAAGCGCTGGGCCTGCAAAACGACCCGCTGTTCGCCCTGGCCAAGGCGCTGGAAAAGATCGCGCTGGAAGACGAATACTTCGTCTCCCGCAAGCTCTACCCCAACGTGGACTTCTATTCCGGCATCGTGCAGCGCGCCGTGGGCATCCCGGTCAACCTGTTCACCGGCATCTTCGCGCTGGCCCGCACCGTGGGCTGGATCGCCCAGCTGAACGAGATGATCGCCGACCCCGAGTACAAGATCGGCCGCCCGCGCCAGCTGTACGTCGGCTCGCCGCGCCGCAACGTGCCCTGATCGGCGCGCCTTTCGGCTCAGAAAACCCGCCCGCGTGGCGGGTTTTTTTATGGCCAAACGGGCCTAATCGCTTCACTTTCGATAGCTGCCACCGCACTGTGCACCAGCGCTGGCAGCCAGTTTCATTGAATTTCCGCATGCCCCTGCCATTCCGGCCGGGCAAGGATGCGTGCGCCGCGTGGGTGCGTGGGTGCGTGGGTGCGTGGGTGCGTGGGTGCGTGGGTGCGTGGGTGCGTGGGTGCGTGGGTGCGTGGGTGCGTGGGTGCGTGGGTGCGTGGGGCAGCGTTGGCTTGGAAAGGCACATTGCATCCGTCGCCGCGGGGCGCGGGCGCCGCAGCGGTGAAGCGCTGCTTCGTAAAGTTATGCAATGCCGCGCCCAGCCCTTGAATTTCGTTGTGTTTAGATATATCTTCGCTACATCTTCAACGAACCCAAGGAAAGCAACATGCCTCCCCATCACCATCACCACCATGCCCCGCACCAAGCCCACGGCGACGACTTTGGCATGGGCTCGGGCCACGGCCCGGGCCACCATGGCCCGCGTCATGAGGAACAGCATCGGGCGCGTCGGCGCGAACGCATGTTCGAAGCCGGGGGCCTGCGCCTGCTGGCGCTGCACCTGATCGCCCAGCAACCCAGCCACGGCTACGACCTGATCCGCGCCGTGGGCGAGCTGGTGGGCGGCGACTACCAGCCCAGTCCCGGCACCATGTACCCCACGCTGAGCGTGCTGGTGGACATGGGCCACGTCACCGCCACCGAGGCCGCCGGCGGCCGCAAGCAGTACGCGATCACGCCGGAAGGCCAGGACGCGCTGGCCGAGCAGGACGAGGCGCTGCAGCAGCTGCTGGCGCGCCTGTCCGACGGCCGCAAGCACGAGCGGCATCAGCGCCCCGCGCAGCTGATTCGCGCGCTGGAGAACTTCCGTACGGCCTTGCGCCTGAAGCTGGACGGCCGCCCCGGCCACCCGGCCGATCCGCTGACCGAGGCGCAGATCAAGGCACTGGCGGCGGCGCTGGACCAGGCCGCGCTGCAGATCGAGCAGGTCTGAGGCTGGCGCGCGAAGGCGCCAGGCCGCCGGGCTGACCAGCCCTGCGCTGCGCGACTGGGCCTGTGCCGGTCGCAGCGCGCGGGCCCGCCCCGGTGCCGATGCAAGGCGCAGCGCTTACACCGAAAGCTGGGCGGCAGCCACGCCACATCGCCCAGCGATAGAGGCCGACAGGACACTGCCTGTCGGCCCTTTTTTATGCGCGCTGCCACAGCAAGGTGCGCAACCCAATGGGAATGCGACCCAGCGTCGCTTGGCATCAAAAATGGGCACTGGCGCCCGCCCATCCTACGCCAGCAGCTATGTATTTATGAGTAGTTTGGCGGGCGAAGCGCTGGCCCAAGCTGCCGTTCAGGCTCTTTGGGTTCGCGGTAGACGGCGCAGATCTTGTTGCCCGACGGGTCGCGCAGGTAGGCGATGTACATGCGCCCCGGCTTTTCGCCGCGCCAGCCGGGCGGCTCTTCACAGGGGGTGCCACCGTGCGCCAGGCCCGCCGCGTGGAACGCGTCTACCTGGGCCGTGCTGGCGGCGGCAAAGCCGATGGTGCCGCCGTTGGCGTGCGTTGCCGCCTGGCCGTCGATGGGCGTGCTGACCGAAAACGTGCCGCCCGCGCCGCGCCAGAAGTAGCGGTGCCGGTTGGCCACGCCGGGCGCGGTGCCCAAGGGGGCGAGCACGGCGTCGTAGAACTGGCGCGATACCTCCAGATCGGCGGCGCCGAGCATGACGTGACTGAACATGGTGTCTCCTTTTCGTTGTGCGTGCGCCCGGCGTGGGGCCTGCGGCGCGTTGGCCCTTGCCTCGCTTCACAGGCAGCGGGCGGGCGGGATCGCCGGTATCGTAACGGGCCGCTGGGGCGCCACTGAATCCATCGCGGCCCAGCGCAGATTGACGACAGGCTGCCTGACCGTAGGGCGCCTGACAAGCCATATGACGAAGCGGCGCGGGGGATTTGCCAACATCCCTGTCTCTGACGATGTCGCGCTCCGAGACGGCGAAAGCCGCTCTAGAAGAATCCTTATAAAAACAGGCTCTGGCGCCCGTCCCACCTGCGCTGGCAGCTACTCTTTTTGAAGCATCTGGCAGTCAGCAGACGACAACCTCGTCAGCTCAACCCGCCCCGCCTCAGCCCCCGCAAGCCTCAACGCGGCCGCGTCAGCCGCGCCAGGACGAAGCACACCGCCAGCGTGGGCAGCGCCGCGCCCCAGCCCGGCAGGTATTTGGGCAGCAGGTGGAACAGCGCCACGCCGCCCAGCCACAGCCCCACCGGCACCCAGTGGACGCTGGCTGTGCGCTGCAGCGCGGCGGGAATGTCTACGCCCAGCGCCAGCCGCCCCAGGATGACGCCGAACAGCGGCACGAAGACCGAGCTGAGCAGCAGCAAGAACGGCTCCAGGCTGTGCATGGGCAGCAGCAGCGCCAGCACCGTGCTCAGCGCTGCGACCAGCAGCCCCCAGGCGCGCACCGACAGGCGCGGCCACAGGCTGTGGGCCGACACGGCGCCCGAATACGCATCGCCGTAGGCGTTGTCCACCTCGTCGATCAGGATGAGCGACAGCGCAATCAGCCCGCCCTGAGCCAGCAGCAGCGCGGTGACCAGGTCTTGGCTGGGCAGCGTCAGCGCCACCAGCACGCCCAGCGAATAGCACCAGATGTTGGCCACCGCATAGCCCAGCCAGGTGCCGCGCAGTGCGCTGGCGCCGCGCTTGCCGTGGCGCGCGTAGTCGGCCAGCAGCGGCAGCCACGAGATCGGCATGGCGATCACCAAGTCCAGCGCGGGCAGCACGCCCAGGCCGCCCTCGCCCTGGCGCTGCCAGATCTGCTGCAGCCCCTGGGCGTTGGCCATCGAGAGAAACTGCCACGTCAGCCACAGCAGCGACAACACCACCAGCGGCAGCGCCACGCGCGCGATGAGGCGGCGCACCAGCTGCACCATCGACCCGCTGATCAGCAGCGCGACCACGCCACCCCACAGCAGCGTGGCAGCCACCGGCCACCCGCTGGCGGCCATCGCGCCGGACTGGCGGCCGATGGCCACCGTGGCGTCGCGCATCACCACCAGCTCGAACGTGCCCCAGCCCAGCAGCTGCACGATGTTCAGCACGATGGGCAGGCCGGCGAAGTGGCGCCCGTACACGGCGTGCATCAGCCCCGCGCTGGCCAGGCCGCTGTCGCAGGCCAGCTTGGCCACCCAGCCCAGCAGGCCCGCGCCAATGACCGAGCCCGCCACGATGGCCAGCAGCGCCTGTTGCGTGCCCATGGCGGGCATCAGGTAGGCGCCCATCTGCATGACCAGCAGGCCCACGCCCAGGCTGAACCACAGCGAAGCGTGGTCGTGCCAGCCGAACACGCGCTGGCTGGCGGGCAGCGGGGCCAGCGCCTCGTTGGAGGCAGGTTGGGATGAAACGGCGGTGCTCATGCGGCGGATTCCTTGCGGCACAGCACAAGGAGCGCCCCGGCCCTGCGCAGCGTTGGCAAGGCGTGGTGGAGCGGGCTTCCCTGCGCGAGGATGACCTCAATCAGGTTCAAAGGGACTCTCTCAGCCCACGCACCGGCTGCGGCGCGGGGCACCCCCAGCGAAAGCCGCCCTCAGCGGGCGGCGTGGCGATTCTGCCATGCGGGGCGCGGCGGGCTGATGGGCGGGGCGAGCGCCGCTTTGCGGCCCACGCTGCGGCGCCAACGCTGCGATGCCCACGCTGTGAGGGCGGCGGCCCGCAGGCGGATCCAGCAGGCAATGGCCTCAGCCGCGGATCAGCCCCGGCTCAGTCAGCGTCCAGATGCTCCAGCGCGAACAGCGGCACCTCGGCCTGGCGGCTCAGCCACAGGCCGCCACCCAGCTCGCGCGAATGGGCGCGCAGGCCGCGGCGGTACAGCTCGGCGCGGTGGCGGAACAGGCGCGCGTCGGTCAGCTGCTCGTCGATCACGTCGCGCTCGTAGTCTTCGCGCGACACCGCTTCCACGTACAGCGCGCCCTGGCTCAGGCGCCCCAGGTTGGCCAGCGCGCGGCGCAGATCGGGCGGGCTGAGGTAGGGCAGCACGCCCTGGCAGATGACCAGGTCAAACGGCGCGTCGGCGGTGTAGTCGACCACCGAGCCGCGCTGCCAGCCGTAGCGATCGCACAGGTAGTCGCTCAGCTCCACGCCCTGGTAGCTGGCCTGCGGAAAGTGCCGCGCGATCAGCCCCTGCCACAGGCCGATGCCGCAGCCCACGTCCAGCACGCGGCGCACCGGCACGCGCAGGTACTGCAGGTAGGCGCCCACGAACGCGCCCAGGCGGTCCATGTGCGCGGGGTCGACCACGCTGGTCTTCTTGTCGAAGTAAAAGCGCTGGTAATACGCTTCGTCAAAGGTGGCGGCGGGGGCAGATTGCATGCGGCGTTGGGCAATTCAGGCAGTTCAGGCTGGGGGGCACGGGCGGCTCAGGTGCCACCCAGCTGCGCTACCGCCGCCTGCAGCGCGGCCAGC
Organism: Ottowia oryzae; assembly: GCF_003008535.1. NCBI lineage: Bacteria > Pseudomonadati > Pseudomonadota > Betaproteobacteria > Burkholderiales > Comamonadaceae > Ottowia > Ottowia oryzae. The sequence goes on along the minus strand of NZ_CP027666.1, from coordinate 1,814,832 downwards.
TGGGCGGCCAGCTCGTCCACCCGGGCCTCCAGCGCGGAAATACGGTCATTTTGGCCTGTAGCGCCCGCTGCACCTGCGCTGGCAGCTATCGTATTTGAAGCAACCGCCGCCTCCACCGGCCCGCACAGCAGGTGGGCGATGCGCGCCTCGCGCTCGCCCGGCGCGCGCGGCAGCACCACCACCAGCGGGCCGCCTTTTTCGGCGGGGCGTTCGGCCAGCTCGTTCAAGAAACCCTCTACCGACGAGATGTCGGCAAAGCGGTGCCAGCGCTCGGCGTTGATGCGCAGCTCGCCCGCCGTTTGCGGGCCGCGCAGCATCAGCAGCCCCAGCAGCGCAGCAGACTGGTCGGGCACCTGCAGCACGCGCTGCGCGTTGTGTTCGTAGCGGGCCACGCGGCTGCCGTGCGATTCGATCACCAGGCCCAGGCGCTTCAGATCGTCCAGCGCTTCCTGCGCGTCGGCGTCGGTCAGGCTCATCACCGGGTCGCGGCTGCTTTTCTGGTTGGCTCCGGTCACCACCAGGTTCAGCGACAACGGGTAGGTGTCGGGCACGGTGCGGGCTTTTTCCATCAGCGTGGCCAGCACGCGGGCTTCGTTGGGGGTCAGGGGGCGCAGACTCATCGCCCAAGCATAGCGGGCCGCGCCAGTGCGCTGCCCCCGCTGATGGCGCAGGGATAATCGCCCGCGCATGAAGAACATCGTCATCCTGATTTCTGGCGCGGGCAGCAACATGGCCGCCATCGTGCGCGCGGCCGAGCGCGAACACTGGGCCGACGCGCCACCGCGCGGCCTGGGCGCGCGCGTGGCGGCGGTGATCAGCAACCGGCCCGACGCCGCCGGGCTGGCGCTGGCGCAGGCCGCGGGCATCGCCACCGCCGTGGTGGACCACCGCGCCCACCCCAGCCGCGAGGCCTTCGACACCGCCCTGGCCGCAGCGATCGAGCCGCACGCGCCCACGCTGGTGGTGCTGGCGGGCTTCATGCGCATCCTCACGCCGGGCTTTGTGGCGCGCTACGCCGGGCGCATGCTCAACATCCACCCCAGCCTGCTGCCCGCGTTTCCGGGGCTGCACACGCACCAGCGCGCCATCGACATGGGCTGCCGCGTGGCCGGCGCCACCGTGCACCACGTCACCGCCGAGCTGGACCACGGCCACATCGCCGCGCAGGCCGTGGTGCCCGTGCTGCCCGGAGACACGGCCGACACCCTGGCGGCGCGCGTGCGCACGCAAGAACACCTGATTTACCCGCGCGCCGTGGCCGAAACGCTACGCAATCTGTAGCTGCCAGCGCCCGTGCCACGGGCGCCAAGGCCCGTTTTAGCCACCCAGAGCCCACAAGAGCAGGCACCGCCCACGCCAACCGGCAGCCCGCCCCGCCCGCAGGAGACACCCCATGGAACGCGCGCAATTCATGCACCTGCTGCGCCTGTCTGAGCAGGCCAGCGCCGAAAACCCTGGCGCGTACCGGCGCAGCGTGGGCGCCTTTGCCGCGCTGGGCTATGTGTGGGTGCTGGGCTGCGTGGTGGCGGCACTGGCGCTGCTGGGCTTCGTGGGCTGGCAGCTGCTGCGCGGCGGCGGCTTGAGGGGCTACTACGTCTGGCCGGTGCTGGCCGCGGGCGCGCTGCTGCTGGCCAGCCTGCGCGCGCTGTGGCTGCGGCTGGACGCCCCGGACGGCGAGGTGCTGCGCCGCGAAGATGCCCCGGCCCTGTTCGACTTGATCGAGCGCGTGCGCGCCAAGGTGCAGGGCCCGCCCGTGCACCAGGTGCGGCTGGATGGCGACTTCAACGCCAGCATCGTGCAACTGCCGCGCTGGGGCGGGCTGGGCGGCAGCGTCAACCACCTCACCGTGGGCCTGCCGCTGCTGATGGCGCTGGACGCGCGGCGCCTGGGCGCAGTGCTGGCGCACGAATACGGCCACCTGCGCGGCGGCCACGGGCGCTTTGCCGCGTGGATCTACCGCAGCCGCCTGGCCTGGGCGCGCCTGCACGAGGGCCTGCGCGCCGACCCTGGCCCCGCCGGCTGGGCCACCAACGCGTTTCTGGGCTGGTACGTGCCGCGCTTTTCCGCCCGCACCTTCGCGCTGGCGCGCCAGGACGAATACGAGGCCGACCTGGCCTCCGCCCAGGTGGCGGGCCGCACCGCTGCGGGCGCGGCGCTGGTGGAAATCGCCGTCAAATCCGCGTGGTTGAACGCCGAATTCTGGCCCGCGCACTTTCGCGCTGCCGCCACAGCGCCCACGCCCGTCGGGCCGTACGGCGCCATGCGCCGCCTGCTGGCGCAGGCGCCCCCAACCGCCTTCGCCCAGCAGGCGCTGCGCAGCGCGCTGAAAACCCTGCCGGCCGTAGACGACACCCACCCCGGCCTGCGCGACCGTCTGGAGGCGCTGCAGGCCCCGGCCAGCCTGCCCGAAGCCTGGTCCACACAGCCGGCCATGGCCCTGCTGGCCGACCGGCGCCGCTGGGTTGAAAAGTTCGACCACCACTGGTGCCGCGACCACGCCACCGTCTGGAAGCGCCGCCACGCCTACCTGGCGCGCGTGCAGCAGCGCCTGCAACAGCTCAAGGGGGGCGCCGGCAGCGCCAGCGCCGCCCAATGGTGCGAAATGGGCGGCCTGCTGCTGCGGCTGGACCCCACCGGCCGCGGGCCGGAAGCGCTGGCCTGCTTTGAGCGCGCCCTGACCCAGTCGCCCGGCCTGGCGCTGGCCCTGCGCGGCAGCGCCGCCACCTTGCCCGCCGATGCGCCGCAGCGCCTGGCGCGCCTGACTGAGCTGCACGAAGCCAGCCCCGGCGACCGCTGGTGGGCCGCGCAACAGGCCGTCGCCCTGCTGGAGCCGCAGCTGGCCGCCGGCACCACCGACCTGCCCACCCTGCAGGCCTGGCGCCAGCGCCTGAAAGCGGCCGAACAAGCCGAGCAAGCTGCCTGGCAAGAGCTGACCGAATCGCCCTTTGCCAGCGGCGCGGCGGCGCACGACCTGAACGAATTCGAGCTGGGCGAGCTGCGCGCCGACCTGGCCGCCTACCCGCACGTCGCGCAAGCCTGGCTGGTGCGCAAGAGCATCCCGGCCTTCCCCTGGCGGCGCGCCTACCTGCTGGTGCTTTCGCTGCCCGATCTGGGCGACGAAGACCGCTTTGCCCTGTGCCGCGAGCTGGAGCACACGCTGGACCTGCCCGGCACCGTGCTGGTGGCGTGGCGCGAGCAGGCCGACGCGCTGGACGACGTGGTGCGCCGCATCGCCCGCAGCCCCACCTACCCCGAGCCCGCCTGAGCCGCCCCGGGCTACAGCTACAAAAAAACTAGCTTCTGGCGCAGGCTGGACAAGCGCCAGCGCCTGTTTTTGCACTCAATCCAGTCGCCACGGCGCTGGCGGCCAATGCGACAATCGCACCATGCATCCCAAAGCCCTGCTGGAAGAAACCACCGAACTGGTGCGCCGCGTGCTGCTGCTGGACCACCCGGCCGACGCCGTGGTCTCGCGCTACTTTCGCGAACACCGCAACCTGGGCCCGCGCGAACGCGCCACCCTGGCCGAAACCGCCTACGCCGTGCTGCGGCGCAAGCGGCTCTATGAATTTCTGGCCCGCTCGGGCAGCGGCCCGCAGCCGCGCCGCCTGGCCATCCTGGCCTTTCAAGCCCCGCGCGACTTTCTCAAGCAGGCGCTGAACGAGCCCGAGAAAGCCTGGCTGGACGCCTGCGACGCCGCGGGCGACGCCGACCTGCTGCCCGCGCACCACCACAACCTGCCCGACTGGCTGGCCGACAAACTGCAGGCCGAGCTGGGCCAGCCCGAGCGCGACGCCCTGGCCGCCGCCCTGCTGGACGGCGCGGCGCTGGACTTGCGCGTCAACACCTTGCAAGCCAAACGGCCTGAAGTGCAGGCAGAGCTTGCGAAGGCCGCTATTCAATCCGAAGCAACGCCGTACTCGCCCTGGGGCCTGCGCCTGAAGGGCAAGCCCGCGCTGCAGAAGCTGGACGCCTTCACGCGCGGCGCGATCGAGGTGCAGGACGAAGGCTCGCAACTGCTCGCGCTGCTGCTGGACGCCCACCGCGGCGAAATGGTGGCCGACTTCTGCGCAGGCGCTGGCGGCAAGACGCTGGCCATCGGCGCCACCATGCGCAACACCGGGCGGCTGTACGCGTTCGACGTATCGGCGCACCGGCTGGCCGCGCTCAAGCCCCGGCTGGCGCGCAGCGGCCTGTCCAACGTGCACCCCGTGGCCATCGCGCACGAGCGCGACGAACGCATCAAGCGCCTGGCCGGCAAGATGGACCGCGTGCTGGTGGACGCCCCCTGCACCGGCCTGGGCACCCTGCGCCGCAACCCCGACCTGAAATGGCGCCAGTCGCCCAAGGACGTGGCCGAGCTGAACGCCAAGCAACTCGCCATCCTGAGCAGCGCGGCGCGCCTGGTCAAAGCCGGCGGGCGGCTGGTGTACGCCACCTGCAGCATCCTGCAGTCTGAAAACGAAGACGTGGCCGCCGCCTTTGGCGCAGCCCACCCCGATTTCGAGCCACTGAACGCAGCCCAACTGCTGACGGCGCTGAAGGTGGAAGGCGCCGAGGCCCTGTGCGCCCCCGACGCCGAAGCCGCCGGCGTGGCGCCGGGCAGCTACCTGCGCCTGTGGCCGCACCGCCACCACACAGACGGCTTCTTCGCCGCCGTGTGGCAGCGCCGGGGCGGCTGAGCCGCTTGGGCGGGTCGTTGCCGCACGTTGGCGGAGCCGCAAGTCACCCTTTCCTCCGTCGCCCGCAGCGACCAAGCGGCGCGCGCCGTACGGGCCAAATCAGCGGCGGCGAAGGGCAGATGGGCAGTGACGTACCGCCCGCTCGATGAATGACCGCATCCGTGCCTGAATCAGCGCCCTCCCACCGAATGCCCGCCACGCACCTGCTGGGCGCGGCGCTGGCGGTGCTTTGCTACGCCGCAGCGCTGTACTTTCTCGCTGCCACCACATCGCTCTACGACGACTATGTGCCCGGCATCCGGGCGTTGCGGAGGGGGGTCTGGCCCAGCGCGTTTTGGCTGGTGCCGCTGGCCATTGCATGGGCTTCGCGCTCGGCCACCTGGGCGCGCACTTCGGTGCTTATCAGCGCGGGGGCGGTGCTGTCTTGTGGTCTTCTGCTGGCGCTGGTGCTGGTGCATAAGGCCGCACCCGGCACTCGAGTGCACGCCGATGATCGCAGCTTGGCCAGCACGGTGCGCGTGGCGCTAGTGCACCCCTCTTTCTCGAACCGATCGACGGGCACCTTGGTGGGCGGTGCGGTGGGCGCGGCGATCGGGCTGGGCCTGTCGATGGCGCAGGTGCGCCGCTGTAGACGGACCGCGCCGGCCTCCGAGTCGCGCTGAACGCCCAAGGCCATCGGCCATCGCCTGTAGCACTTGCACACACGGGTTTCAACCGAGCGCCGGCAGCCGGCGGCCCACCTCGTGCAGGGCTTCTACCGGTGCGCGGCGCATAGCCTCGCTCCTAGAATGCCGAGACGGCTGGCGAACCTTTGGCGCTGCCGGCACTCGAACAGGCTGCAGCGCGGCAACGCGCTCCTGCGGCGGCCAGCCCGGCCTGGGTGGCAGCCCTCTTTTTCTTGACCCGGACACCCCTGCGCATGGTAACGTTTTTGGATTCTGCAGTTTTCAGTTCGCTGCTGAACTGGGCGGCGCACGGCCTGCTGGGCTGGGCTTGGTGGCAGGTGCTGCTGCTCGGGCTGGTGTTGACGCACATCACCATCGTCAGCGTCACGCTGTACTTGCACCGCCATTCGGCCCACCGCGCGCTGGACTTGCACCCCGCGGTGCAGCACTTCTTCCGCTTCTGGCTGTGGCTGACCACCGGCATGACGACCAAGGCATGGACGGCCATCCACCGCAAGCACCACGCCAAGTGCGAGCAGGCCGAAGACCCGCACAGCCCGCAGATCCACGGCCTGCGCAAGGTGCTGTGGCAGGGTGCCGAGCTGTACCGCGCCGAGGCGCTGAACGCCGACACCATGGCCCGCTTTGGCCATGGCACGCCCGACGACTGGATCGAGCGGCACCTGTACAGCCGCTATTCCGTGCTCGGCGTCAGCCTGCTGCTGGTGATCGACGTGCTGCTGTTTGGCGCGCTGGGCGCCGCGCTGTGGGCCATGCAGGCGGGGTGGATTCCGTTCTGGGCAGCGGGCGTGGTCAACGGCGTGGGCCACTATTCGGGCTACCGCAATTTCGAGGCGCAGGACGCCTCCACCAACCTCGTGCCCTGGGGCATCCTGATCGGCGGCGAAGAGCTGCACAACAACCACCACACCTACCCCACGTCGGCCAAGTTCTCGGTCAAGCCGTATGAATTTGACGTGGGCTGGCTCTACATCAGCGTGCTGAGCCGCCTGGGCCTGGCCAACGCCAAAAAAACGGCGCCGCGCATGGCCTTGGGCGAAGTGCGCCCCGTGGCGGACGAGAAAACGCTGGAGGCCATCATCGCTCACCGCTACGAGCTGATGGCCGGCTACGCCCGCCACATGCGCGAGGTGTTCGCCCAGCAAACCCACTCAGCCAGCCGCAGCGGCGCCCTGCAGGCAGCCCGCCGCTGGCTGCACCGCGACGCCGACAAAGTGCCCGCCGCCGCCGTGCCCCAGCTGGCCGAAGCCCGCGCCGCCTACCCCGTGCTGGACAAGATGGTCACCATGCGCGAAGAGCTGCGCCAGCTGTGGCTGAACACCGGCCGCACGCGCGAGCAGCTGGTGACCGATCTGCAAGCCTGGTGCCGCCGCGCGGAGGAAAGCGGTATCGCGGCGTTGAGCGAGTTTTCGCTGAAGCTGCGTGCGGTGCGTGTGGCGGGGTGATCGTGGTTTGACGCGCTGCGGAGGCCGACCTCCGGCAGTTCGCGCTGCCAGCCGGCTGGCGCTTTGCGCGATGGTTGCCACCGGGCTCGCTATGAATTCAGAAGCTGCCAGCGCTGATGGGGCGGGCGCTGGCGGCACATTTGCCTCAAAAAATTAAAGCCCGCTGAGGAGGGCTGCCGTGCATCGAATCGACCCGGACGCCCCTTCAGCGGGCTTGTTCTGGTTGCGCGGGTTCGGGCACCGGGGGGCCTACAGGCGCCGCCCCGGTGCAGCGAACCGCGCAGCGCTTACTTCAGCGCCTTGACCACCGCCTCACCCATCTCGCGCGTGCCGACCTTGGTGGTGCCTTCGCTGTAGATGTCGGGTGTGCGCAGGCCTTCGGCCAGCACGGCTTTGACAGCGTTTTCCACGCGGTCGGCGGCTTCGGGCTGGGCCAGCGAGAAGCGCAGCATCATCGCCGCGCTCAGGATGGTGGCCAGCGGGTTGGCGATGCCTTTGCCCGCGATGTCGGGCGCGCTGCCGTGGCTGGGTTCGTACAGGCCCTGCTTCTTGTCGTTCAGGCTGGCGCTCGGCAGCATGCCGATCGAGCCAGTCAGCATGGCCGCTTCGTCGCTCAGGATGTCGCCGAACATGTTGCCGGTGACGACCACGTCAAACTTCTTGGGCGCCTTGACCAGCTGCATGGCGGCGTTGTCCACGTACATGTGGTCCAGCGCGACGTCGGGGTATTGCTTGCCGACTTCGGTGACCACATCTTTCCAGAACTGGAAGGTTTCCAGCACGTTGGCCTTGTCCACGCTGGTCACGCGCTTGCTGCGCTTTTGTGCGGCCTGGAAGGCGACGTGGGCGATGCGCTCGATCTCGGGGCGCGAATAGCGCATGGTGTCGAAGGCTTCTTCGGCACCCGGAAAGTGCCCGTCGGTAGCCGTGCGGCGCCCGCGCGGCTGGCCGAAGTAGATGTCGCCCGTCAGCTCGCGGATGATGAGGATGTCCAGCCCCGCGATCAGCTCAGGCTTGAGGCTGGACGCGCCCACCAGCTGCTCGTAGCAGATGGCGGGGCGGAAGTTGGCGAACAGGCCCAGCTCTTTGCGCAGGCCGAGAATGGCCTGCTCAGGGCGCAGCGGGCGGTCCAGCGTGTCGTACTTCCAGTCGCCCACGGCGCCGAACAGCACGGCGTCGGCCTCTTTGGCCAGCTTGAGCGTGGCGGGCGGCAACGGGTGGCCGCTGGCCTCGTAGCCCGCGCCGCCCACGGGCGCCTGCTCCATCTCCAGGCCCAGATCCAGCGCGTTGAGCACCTTCACCGCCTCGGCCACGATCTCCGTCCCAATGCCGTCACCCGGCAACACTGCGATTTTCATGTTGATTTACTCTACTTTTGATAGCTGCCGGCGCTAGTGCGACCAGCGCTGGCAGCCAATTGGATTGATAAACGACAGGTAAAGCGCTCTGAGCTTATCGCAAGGCCAAGAACCACTGATTGCCCGCAAGCGTCCCACCGTGGCACCCAAACCAGCAAACGCGGTGCCCGCACCCGCGCCGGGACTCGCGTTGTCCCCCTTCCCGCGCAGCGGCAAAGAAGGGGGAAGCCGCGCCAGCGGCTCAGGGGGATGTCACAAGCTATGCGCCAGCCAAGGCTTGGTGGCCAGGCGGTTGGCCTCGAACGCCTTGATCTTGTCTTGCTGGCGCAGCGTGAGGCCGATGTCGTCAAAGCCGTTGAGCAGGCAGTATTTGCGAAACGGCTGCACGTCAAAAGGCAGCTCGGCGCCGTCGGGCTTGACGATCACCTGGCGAGGCAGATCGACCGTGAGCTCATAGCCCGGGAAGGCGGCCACTTCGTCGAACAGCTGGGCGATCACGCTGCCCTCCAGCAAGATGGGCAGCACGCCGTTCTTGAAGCAGTTGTTGAAGAAGATGTCGGCAAAGCTGGGCGCCAGGATGGCGCGAAAGCCGTATTGCTGCAGCGCCCAGGGGGCATGCTCGCGGCTGGAGCCGCAGCCAAAGTTCTTGCGCGCCAGCAGCACGCTGGCCCCCGCGTAGCGCGGCAGGTTCAGCACGAATTCGGGGTTGGGCTTGCGGCTGGCCGGGTCCATGCCGGGCTCGCCGTGATCCAGGTAGCGCCACTCGTCAAAGAGGTTGGGGCCAAAGCCGGTCTTGCGGATCGACTTGAGGAATTGCTTGGGAATGATGGCGTCGGTGTCGACGTTTTCCCGGTCCATGGGGGCCACGAGGCCCTGGTGTACGGTGAACTTTTCCATGATGCCTTGGGTTGAAAGATCCTGAAATCGCCACCGTACGCGCACCCACCGTGGGGTGCGCGAAGCAGGTGGCTTACTTGCCGGTTTCCTTGACTTTTTCGCCGGCTTTCTCGATGCCGTCACCGGCTTTTTCCAAACCGGTGCCCACCGCGTTGGTCACGGTGCCGGTGTTCTTCCTGGTGTCCTGCTTGGCGCCACTCCAGGTGTTGCCGCAGCCGCTCAGGGCGACGACGGCAGAAACCAGCAGCAGGGGAACGATGCGTTGCATGAGAAGCTCCTTGTAATAAATAGTACAGAGGCCCTCAGCGTATCAAATTCCCCGGCGTTTGGCGCGTCAGACAAAACGCCGAACGTCGACGAAGTGCCCGTGCACGGCCGCCGCCGCCGCCATGGCGGGGCTGACCAGGTGGGTGCGCCCGCCATTGCCCTGGCGGCCTTCGAAGTTGCGGTTGCTGGTGCTGGCGCAACGCTCGCCGGGCTCCAGCCGGTCGGCGTTCATGGCCAGGCACATGCTGCAGCCGGGTTCGCGCCATTCAAAGCCGGCGGCGGTGAAGATCTTGTCCAGCCCCTCGGCCTCGGCCTGCTTCTTGACCAGGCCCGAGCCCGGCACCACCAGCGCCTGCTTGACGTTGCCCGCCACTTTCTGGCCCAGCTTCTTGACCACGGCGGCGGCTTCGCGCATGTCCTCGATGCGGCTGTTGGTGCAGCTGCCGATGAACACCTTGTCGATGTGCACGTCGGCCAGTGCCTTGTTGGGCTCCAGCCCCATGTAGGTCAGCGCGCGTTCGATGGCGCCGCGCTTGTTCGCGTCTTTTTCCTTGTCCGGGTCGGGCACGCGGCCGTCGATGCCCAGCACCATCTCGGGGCTGGTGCCCCAGGTGACTTGGGGCACGATCTGTGCGGCATCCAGCTCGACCACGGTGTCGAATTTGGCATCGGGGTCGGAGTGCAGCGTCTTCCAGTAGGCGACGGCCTGATCCCACTCGGGGCCGCCGACGAACTTGCCGCTGGCGGCATCGGTGCCGGGCGCGAGCAGGCGGCCTTTCACGTATTCGATGGTCTTGTCGTCCACGGCGACCAGGCCGGCGCGGGCGCCGGCTTCAATCGCCATGTTGCACACCGTCATGCGGCCTTCCATGCTCAGGGCGCGGATGGCGTCGCCGGCAAATTCAATCGTGTAGCCCGTGCCGCCGGCGGTGCCGATCTTGCCGATGATGGCCAGCACGATGTCCTTGGCGGTCACGCCCGGCGCGGCCCGGCCGTTCACGCGGATCAGCATGTTCTTGGCCTTCTTGGCCAGCAGCGTCTGCGTGGCCATGACGTGCTCGACCTCGCTGGTGCCGATGCCGTGCGCCAGCGCGCCGAAGGCGCCGTGCGTGCTGGTGTGGCTGTCGCCGCAGACCACGGTCATGCCGGGCAGCGTGGCACCGTTCTCGGGCCCGATCACGTGCACGATGCCCTGGCGCTGGTGCAGGAAGGGGAAGAAAGCCGCGGCGCCGCTTTCTCGGATGTTGGCGTCGAGCGTGGTGACCTGCTCCTTGCTGATCGGGTCGTCAATGCCGTCGTAGCCGCGCTCCCAGCCGGTGGTGGGCGTGTTGTGGTCGGCGGTGGCGACGATGCTGCTCACGCGCCAGACCTTGCGGCCGGCTTCGCGCAGGCCCTCGAACGCCTGCGGGCTGGTGACTTCGTGCACCAGGTGGCGGTCGATGTAGAGGATGGCGGTGCCGTCTTCTTCGGTGTGGACGACGTGTTCGTCCCAGATCTTGTCGTAGAGCGTGCGTGCGGTCATGGCTTCGTTCTTCGTGGGAATGGAAATCGTGGTGGGTAAAAAAGCTCAGGCGGCATGCGCCAGCGGCGGATGTGCTGCCAGCGCGGGCGCGGGCTGTGCCACCAGCGCCGGCGCAGGCTCGGCCCGCAGGTGATCGACCAGCGCCCGCGCAGGCACGGGCAAGGTGGCGAAGTCGCGGGCGATCAGGCGGATGTCGCGCCGCGCCCAGTCGTCTGTCAGGCGCACGGCGTGCAGCGCACCGGCGGCGCGCATCAGCTCAAAGGCGCGCGCGGGCATCACACCCACGCCCAGGCCGTTGTCGATCATGCGGCACATGGCGTCCAGCCCGGTGACGCGAATGCGCAGCCGGATGGTGCGCCCAGCCCGCGCCGCCGCCTGGTGCATGGCCAGCGCGATGGAGCTGCCGGCGTGCAGGCCCACATGGTCGTAGTCCAGTGAATCTACAAAATTGATAGCTGCTTGCGCAGACAGGGCGTGCGCTGCAGGCACGACAAGCACCAAATCGTCCTGGCGGTACGGCAGGGTTTGCAGCGTGGTGCCGCCCGCACTCAGGGCGCTGGCGTTGCAGATGCCCAGGTCGGCCGCGCCCTCTTGTACGGCGCGCACCACGTCGCCCGACAGGTGCTCCTCCAGGTCGATCTTGACCTGCGGGTGCGCGCGCGCAAAGCGGCCCAGGTCGTCCGGCAGAAACTGCACGATGGCCGAAATGCTGGCGTGCACCCGCACATGGCCGCGCACACCGTCGGCGTATTCGCCCAGCTCGGTCTGCATCTTTTCAAGCCCGTAAAGCACGTTGCGCGCGTGGTGCAGCAGGCTTTGGCCGGCGGGGGTCAGATCCACCCCGCGCGCGTGGCGGTACAGCAGCGGGGTGCCCAGCGCCGCCTCCAGGTCGGCCAGACGCTTGCTGACGGCCGAGGCGGCGATGAATTCCCGCTCGGCCGCCTTGCCGATGCTGCCGGCCTCGCACACGGCCACGAACAGCTGAAGGCTGATCAGGTCGATGCGGCGGGCAAAGCTGCGTTCGGAGAGTCTCACGGCGGGCAACGGGGCGTCTTGGTTCAAGAAGTCTTGGCCGGATTTTCCCATCAAATCGACCGGAAGGCATCGTGAATGGCGATGGCCAGCGTGTTAAGTGGGGATGGCTGAGGGGTCTTGGCCCAAGGGCGCCAAGCGCGCCGTCACGCGCCTGTCACTTATGCCCAGCCGCTGTGGGCTGAGCTGTTGAAAACTTCAGGGACAAGTCTGGCAGGCGGCGCCAGCGTTGGGCTGGCGGGCGATGCCTATTCTTTAAGCAATCCGTCGCCGTGGGGGAAGTGGCTCGCCCTGGATCGTGCCGAAGGCGCAGAAAACGGGCCTGCGGGCTCGGTGCGCCGACTTGGCGCGCCACTGTCGCCGGCCGGACGCAAGATGGCGAGCGAGCGTGCTACAACCACAGGCTGAGGAGACGACTGTTATGGATTTGGCATTCACCCCTGAAGAACTGGCTTTCCGGGACGAGATCCGCAGCTGGGTCAAGCAAAACCTGCCGGCGGATATTTCCACCAAAGTGCTTCAGGCCCAGCGCCTGACGCGCGACGACATGCAGCGCTGGGCCAAGATCCTGGGCAAGCAGGGCTGGTTGGGCTACGGATGGCCCAAGCAGTTCGGCGGCCCTGGCTGGACGGCCGTGCAAAAGCACCTCTTTGAAGAGGAATGCGCCATGGCGGGCGCGCCGCGCATCGTGCCTTTTGGCCCGGTGATGGTGGCGCCGGTGATCATGGCCTACGGCACGCCCGAGCAGCAAAAGCGCTTCCTGCCCGGCATCGGCAGCGGCGAAGTGTGGTGGAGCCAGGGCTACAGCGAGCCCGGCTCCGGCTCTGACCTGGCTTCGGTGCGCACCCGCGCCGAGCGCCAGGGCGACAAATACATCGTCAACGGCCAGAAAACCTGGACCACGCTGGGCCAGTTTGGCGACTGGATGTTCAACCTGGTGCGCACCAGCACCGAGGGCAAACCGCAGACCGGCATCAGCTTCTTGCTGATCGACATGAAGTCGCCCGGCGTGAGCGTGCGCCCCATCAAGCTGCTGGATGGCGAGCCTGAGGTGAACGACGTGTTCTTCGACAACGTCGAAGTGCCGGTAGAGAACCTGATTGGCGAAGAAAACAAGGGCTGGACGTACGCCAAGCACTTGCTGAGCCACGAGCGCACCAACATCGCCGACGTGAACCGCGCCAAGCGCGAGCTGGAGCGCCTCAAACGCATCGCCAAGGCCGAAGGCCTGTGGGGCGACCAGCGCTTTCGCGACCAGATCGCGCTGCTGGAAGTGGACATCGTTGCACTGGAAATGCTGGTGCTGCGCGTACTGTCGGCCGAAAAGAGCGGCAAGAACTCGCTGGACATCGCCGGCCTGCTCAAGATCAAGGGCAGCGAAATCCAGCAGCGCTACACCGAGCTGATGATGCTGGCCGCTGGCCCCTACAGCCTGCCCTACATCTGGGAGGCGATGGAAGCCGGCTGGCAAGGCGATCAGGCTGCGGTGGCGGCACTCAAGGGCTTTCCTGGCGGCGAAGTCGCCAACGCCACACTCGCGCCCAACTACTTCAACATGCGCAAGACGACGATTTACGGCGGCAGCAACGAAGTGCAGCGCAACATCGTTGCGCAAACCGTGCTGGGCTGAACGCAGGAGACACACAACATGGATTTCGATTTCTCCGACGACCAGCAGGCCCTGCGCGACGCGGTGGCCAAGTGGGTTGAAAAAAGCTATGGCTTCGAGCGCCGCCAGCGCATCGTGGCCGCAGGCGGCTTTGACCGCGCGGTGTACAACGAACTGGCCGAACTGGGCCTGACCGGCATCTACATCAGCGAAGACCACGGCGGCCTGGGCATGGGCCCGGTGGAAGCCATGGTGGTGCTCGAAGAGCTGGGCAAGGGCATCGTGATGGAGCCGCTGATCCAGGCCTTCGTGACCAGCGCCGCCATCGGCGCCTATGGCAACGAGGCCGTCCAAGCCCAGTGGCTGCCCAAGATCGCCAGCGGCGAGGCGCTGGTGGTGCTGGCCCACCAAGAGCGCAAGGCGCGCTACCGCCTGGACGTGTGCGAAGCCAAAGCCACCCAGGCCGGCGCCGGCTATGCGGTAACAGCTATCAAAAACATAGTTCCCGCTGGCGACCAGGCCGACGCCTTCCTGGTGCCCGCCATGCTGGAAGGCCAGCTGGCCCTGTTCCTGGTGGAACGCGGCGCGGCGGGCGTGCACACGCGCGGCTACCTCACGCAGGACGAATCCCGCGCCGCCGACGTGCAGCTGGACAACGCGCCTGCCACCCTGGTCACCACCAATGGCCTGGCCGCGCTGAGCTACGCGGTGGACGTGGGCATCGCCTGCGTGTGCGCTGATGGCGTAGGCACGATGGAGCGCTTTCTGTCGATGACGGTGGATTACATGAACCAGCGCAAGCAGTTCGGCGTGACCATCGCCAGCTTCCAGGCGCTGCGCCACCGCGTGTCGGACATGAAGATGCAGCTGGAGCTGGCCCGCAGCATGAGCTACTACGCCACGCTGAAGCTGGGCGCGGACGAAGCCGAACGCCGCCAGGCGCTGTCGCGCGCCAAGGTGCAGCTGGGTCAATCTCTGCGCTTCGTCGGCCAGCAAGGCGTGCAGCTGCACGGCGGCATTGGCGTAACCGACGAATACGCCGGCAGCCACTACTTCAAGCACCTGACCCAGCTGGAAATGACCTACGGCGACACCTTGCACCACCTGGGCGAGGTGAATGAGCGCATGACCGAAAGCGCAGGCGTGTTCGCCTGACCCGGCTGCAACGGCTGTCGGCCGGCCACAAAAAAGCCCGCGCACTGCGCGGGCTTTTTGATGCCTGTGAGGGCAACCCACCGAGTGGGTCGCACCCCGAAAGGGCCGTCAGAACTTGTAGGTCAGGTACAGGAAGGGCACGATCGGGTCGAGGCGCACGCGGGTCTGAGAAACCGCCACCGTGTTGCCACCGACACTGGTAGTCAGCGTAGCCTTGGTCTTCATAGGGATGTAGGAGACCGAGAACGTCATGCCCAGGTTTTTGGTAAACGCGTAGTTCACACCCACGTTCAGCACCGGGGCAAACTTGCTGCCGATCTTGGCCGTTGTAGTGGACATACCGGGGGGCATGCCCAGCGCGCCGCCCAGGGCGTTCTGCAGGCCGCTGTCCAGGCGCACGCTGCTGAACTTGGAGTAGGTCACCCCCAGACCGGCTGAGAAGCGCAGCTTGTCATCGGCGTTGCCGAAGAAGTACTTGCCCAGCAACGTCGGTGCGTACAGGCGGGCGCTGCCCAGTTGGCCCAGCGGGGCCAACGTACCGGCGCCGTCCAGCTTGATGCGTGGCGGCACGCCCAGCACGCCTTCCACCGCCCAGTTGTCGGTGACGAAGTAGTGCAGGTTCATGCCCAGCGTGACGGCGTTTTTCACGTCGGCACCAGAGCCGGGCAACTCACGATCAACGGGGCTGACGAAGCGCAGCGGCGTTGTCTTGTCTTGCGGCAGGTAGCCCAGCGCGCCTGCGCCGAACACCCAGTCGCCAGCTTTCTGGGCCTGGGCCGAACCGGCGCAAACGAGCATGGTGGCGGCGATCAGGCCGGCTTGGAAAGTGGTGCGTTTCATCGATGTCTCCTTGTGGGTAATGCTTGTCCAATGACCGAAGCCAGCATACTGCGCGGCCGCCGCGGTGTCGACGCATGCTACCCCCAGTGTGGATATAAAAGCACAGTCGTTCGAATCTACAAGTCAGGCGAATGCCACGCGCTGGGCCCAGCGCGGCTAGGACAGCCCGCGCGCGCCGGCGCCCGGCCCGTGCCCGGCATCTCCAAAGACCGCGCTGGGCTGGCAGCGGCCCGGGGGCGCCCGAGCGCCCAACGGAGTGCGCCGCTATCATGGCCGCGCGCTATCCGGCGCTTCTGACGCATGAATACTGAGACCAGCGCCCCCTCTTCTCGACTGCTGCTGTGGCTGGTCGCCATCGGCTTTTTCATGCAGACGCTGGACGCCACCATCGTCAACACCGCCTTGCCGGCGATGGCGCGCAGCCTGGGCAAAAGCCCGCTGCGCATGCAGGCGGTGGTGGTGTCGTATGCACTGGCGATGGCCACGGTGATTCCGGCCACGGGCTGGCTGGCCGACCGATTTGGCACGCGGCGCGTCTTCATGCTGGCCATCGTGCTGTTCGCCCTGGGCTCGGGCGCCTGCGCCATGTCGCGCACGCTGACCGAGCTGACCGCCTCGCGCATCCTGCAAGGCACGGGCGGCGCCATGCTGCTGCCGGTGGGGCGCCTGACGGTGCTGCGCGCCTTTCCGCGCGAAAAATTCCTGGAGGCGATGAGCTTCGTTGCCATCCCGGGCCTGATTGGGCCGCTGGTCGGGCCCACGCTGGGCGGCTGGTTGGTGCAGTACGCCTCCTGGCACTGGATCTTCCTGATCAACCTTCCCGTGGCCGCGGTGGGCCTGTGGACCACGCTGCGCTTCATGCCCGACTTTCGCGGCAGCGACCTGACGCGCTTCGACCTCTCGGGTTACGTGATGCTGGTGGTGGCCATGCTGGCGATTTCCATCGCGCTGGATGGCGTGGGCTCGCTCGGGCTGCAGCACGCGGTGGTGGTGGCCTTGCTGATGATGGGGCTGGCCGCGCTGGCGGCGTATTGGCTGCACGCGCTGCGCACGCCGGCGCCGCTGTTTCCGCCCAGCCTGTTCAAGATCCAGACCTTCCGCGTGGGGCTGCTGGGCAACCTGTTTGCGCGCATCGGCTCAGGCGCCATGCCGTACATGATTCCCCTGCTCATGCAGCTGGCCATGGGCTACAGCCCGTCGCACGCGGGCATGCTGATGCTGCCCATGGCGCTGGCGGGCATGGGCATGAAGCGGGTGGTGACGCGCATCGTGGTGCGCCTGGGCTACCGGCGCGTGCTGGTGTTCAACACGCTGGCGCTGGGCCTGATGATCGCCAGCTTCGCGCTGATGACGCCCTCGCAGCCGCTGTGGCTGCGCATCCTGCAGCTGGCGGCGTTTGGCGCCGTCAATTCGATGCAGTTCACGGCGATGAACACCGTCACGCTCAAGGATTTGGGGCCCGGCCACGCGTCCAGCGGCAACAGCCTGATGTCGATGGTGCAGATGCTGGGCATGAGCCTGGGCGTGAGCGTGGCCGCCGCGCTGCTGAGCACTTTCTCAGGCTGGTTTGGCGCGGTGGACGCGGGGCCGCAGGCCGTGTCGGTGTTTCGCGGGGCGCTGGTCACGATCGGCGTGCTGACGATGACCTCGGCCGCCATCTTCTGGCAGCTGGCCGACGACAGCCACCGCGTGCCCGAGCGCGCCGACACGGCAGACCCTGGCCAGGCGAGCTGATTCGCGCGACGTGCCGGACGCGCCAAATACTATTGTTTTGATAGCTGCCAGCGCTGGCTGCAACTGCGCCAGAGCCTGATTTGGCTCTTGGCGCTTAGTTTGAACCCAGCAGGTCCGCCAGCAGCGCATCCACCTGCGCGGGCGTGGCGCCGGTGTTGTCGAACAGCGTCAGCTCCGGGTAGTCCGCCGGATCTGGCATGAACAGGCGGGTGCGGTAGTCGCCCCAATGCGCCAGCTTCCATGCGTCGTTGGGGTTGGCCCGGGCGGTGATGCGGCGGCGCGCTTCGGCCTCGTCCAGATGCACCCAGACCACGCGCACGGTGACGTCGCCTTCCACGCCCAGCCAGGCGCGGTCGGTCAGCAAGTGGGCACGAATCTCGCGCGACAGCGGCCCCACCACGATCACGTTCACGCCCAGGGCCAGGTTTTCGCGCGCGGTGGCCATCAGGCCGGCGTATTCCGGCTCGCGCAGGTTTTGCAGGTAGGTGGGGCTGTCGCGGTCGTTCGGGTCGCCCGTCAGCGCGCGCATCACCGCTGCGCTGTAGCCGCCGTACAGCGTGTCTTTGTCCAGCAGGCAGAAAGATTCACCGGTGCGCGCCATCAGCGGCGCAATGAGCTGCTTGGCCAGCGTGGTCTTGCCAGTGCCCGCGTGGCCGCAGAAAAAGAGGAGTCGAGGCATGCGCCGCAGTATGCCCGCGGCGGCGCGCGCGCTCGGCGGGGGCCAGTTGCGGCGTGATGCGCCGCACGCGCTAGGCGTACAGGCGCGAGGATTTGGGCAGGTGCGCCATCAGAAACTCCATCTGGTCGGCCAGGATGCGCCGGTTGCGCAGGATGAAGTCTTCCCACAGCGTGGGCACGTACGGGGTGTACAGCAGCGGCATGTGCGCCTGCTCGGGCGTGCGGTCGCTCTTGCGGTGGTTGCAGGCGCGGCAGGCCGTCACCACGTTCATCCAGCCGTCGCGGCCGTTTTGCGCAAAAGGGATGATGTGCTCGCGCGTTAAATCGGCCTCGGCAAACTCGTCGCCGCAGTAGGCGCAGATGTTGCGGTCGCGCGCAAACAGCTTGGCGTTGGTCAACCCCGGACGCAGGTCGAAGGGGTTGATGCCGGGCACGCCCTTGGTGCCGATGATGCTGTTGACGGTGATGATCGACTGCTCGCCCGTGCGCCCGTTGTGACCACCCCGGAACGTGGCCACCGTCTGGCCGACTTCCCAGCGCACTTCTTCCGCCGCGTAATGAATAACCGCCTGTTCCAGCGAAATCCACGATTGCGGCAAACCCTGTGCCGATAGCTTGAGCACCTTCACACAACGCCCCCAATTCAAGGAAACCATGTTGGTGTGGCCCGCGTTGCCAGCGCCTGGCCGCTCTGTGCGCCACCGCATCGGGCAGCGCCAAACCCCAATATAGCCTGTTTTGATGGCAGATTTATGGCTTTGGCGCCCGCACCATCTGCGCGAGCCGCTACAAAAACTATAACGATACGTCGCCCGCACCGCGCCAGCGCCGCACCAACGCTGCGCCCACCCCGTCACCCGCGCGACGGCGCACCCTGCCCGCAGCGCCACCGTTGCCCTACATTGGCGCCATGACCGACACCGCCCTGCCCCCATTGACGCGCTTTGCCCTGACGCTGGACAAGCACGTCGCGCACCTTCGCCTGAACCGCCCCGAGCGCATGAACAGCATGGACCCGGTGTTCTGGGGCGAGCTGGATCGCACGCTCAAGCACCTGCACCGCAGCGGCGAAGCGCGCGCGCTGGTCATCTCGGGCGAGGGCAAGCACTTTTGCGCGGGCATGGACCTGGCCGTGTTCCAGGGCAGCCTGCAGCTGGACGACCAGACCGCCGAGGGCCGCGCCGCCGTGTTCGACCTGCTGGGCGACATGCAGGCCACTTTCTCCCTGCTGGAATCGCTGCGCATGCCGGTGATCTTCGCCATCCAGGGCGCCTGCGTGGGCGGCGCGGTGGACCTGGTGACGGCCGGCTGCATCCGCTACGCCACGGCCGACGCGTTCTTCTGCGTGCAGGAAATCAACATCGGCATGGTGGCCGACGTGGGCACGCTGCAGCGCCTGCCCAAGCTGCTGCCGATGGCGCTGGTCAAAGAGCTGGCCTACACCGGCCGCCGCCTGAGCGCCGCCAAGGCGGCGGCGCACGGGCTGGTCAACGACGTGTTCGACACGCCCGAGGCTTGCCTGGCTGCCGCGCTGCAATGCGCCCAGGAAATCGCCGCCAAGCCGCCCGTGGCCATTTGGGGCACCAAGCAGGTGCTGCACTACGCGCGCGACCACAGCGTGGAAGACAGCCTGCGCCAGATGGGCTGGCTACAGGGCGCGGTTTGGAGCACGCGCAACGTGCAGGAATCGGTGAAGGCGATGAAGGAAAAGCGGGCGGGTGAATTCCCGCCGCTGGTTGATCTCAAGTACTTCGGCGAATGATTCAACGCCCGGCGCAAGCGGCCAAGGCGGGGCGTCAGCCGCGCGCGCCGTAACGGCCGCGCTTACTGCCGCGCCGTGCGCACATTCGGCGGCAGTGCGCCGGGGTGGCTGGTCCGCCAGGGGTTGATGTCCAGGCCGCCGCGGCGTGTGTAGCGGGCGTACACCGTCAGCTTAGTGGGCCGGCAGCGCTGCCAGATGTCGGTGAACATGCGCTCCACACAGTGCTCGTGAAAATCGCTGTGGTTGCGAAAGCTGATGATGTAGCGCAGCAGGCCAGCCTGGTCGATCTGCGGGCCGGCGTAGCGGATTTGCGCGCTGGCCCAGTCGGGCTGGCCGGTCACCGGGCAATTGCTTTTCAGCAGCTGGCTGGTCAGCGTTTCTTCTACGGGCTGCTCGTCGAAAGCGGCGGTCAGCAGATCGGGCGCGGGCTGGTAGCGGTCGCAATCGACGTCCAAACGGTCGAGGCTGAGGCCATCCAGCTCGTGGATGGGCTCGCGGTCAAAGTCGGCCGGCAACACCAGGCGCACGCTGGCCGACGACTGCACGGCACCGCCTTGCCACAGGGCGGCGCTGACGTCGGCCTGAATGCGCTGGCGCACTTCCTGTTCACTGGCGAACGCGGTGCCGTTGAAGCTGTTCAGGTACAGCTTGAAGGACTTGCTTTCGACGATGTGCGTGGTTTCGCACGGCACCATGATGTGGGCGACGGCCACCTGCGGTTTGCCGCGCGCGTTCAGCCACGACAGCTCAAACGCCGTCCACAAGTCGGCGCCAAAAAACGGCGGCTGCGAGCCGATGCCCAGGCTGGCGCGCTGCGGCGCGCGGGGGATGGGGAACAGCAGCGCCGCGTCGTACTGGTCGGCGTAGCCGCTGGCTTTGCCCAGCAGTGAATCTTGCGGGGTGTGCGGTGAAGTCATGCGAACGCCTTCAAGCTGCCTGCGCATCGACCGACTGCAGGAAGGGCAGCAGGTGCGCCAGCGCGCGGCGGAGGATTTCCGGGTGGGGCGCGGGGGCCAGGTCATGCGCCATGTCGGGCACCACGGCCAGCTGCGCGCCGGGGATGCGGCGCGCCGTGTCTTGCGCGCCGTCCAGCGGCACCAGCGGATCGTCGGCGCCGTGCAGCACCAGCGTGGGTGTGCGGATGTGCGCCAGCTGCTCGGCGCGGCCCGTGTCGGTCAGGATGGCGGCCAATTGCCGCATTGTGGCGGCCGTATTGGGCGGGTGGCGCGCCGCGGTGGCGCGAAACACCGCCTGCAGCGATTCGTCGGTGGGCGCAAAGCGCTGGCTGCTGATCGCCCTGAGAAAGCGCGTGTAGAAGGCCATCAGCGCGGCTTCGTCCTTGGCGCCGGGGCGGGCCATGAACAGCCGCAGCACGTGGCCTTGCGGGCGCGACAGCCCACGCGCCCGGCTGCTGCCCATCACCGAGCTGAGGCTGATCGCCCGCTGCGGCGCGGCCAGCGCCACGCGCTGCGCGATCATGGCGCCCATGCTGAGGCCCACGATGTGCGCGCGCTGCACGCCCAGCGCATCGAGCACGCCCAAGGCGTCGGCCGCCATGTCGGCAAGCGCGT
The DNA here is from genome assembly GCF_003008535.1 of Ottowia oryzae. NCBI lineage: Bacteria > Pseudomonadati > Pseudomonadota > Betaproteobacteria > Burkholderiales > Comamonadaceae > Ottowia > Ottowia oryzae. The sequence goes on along the minus strand of NZ_CP027666.1, from coordinate 1,793,594 downwards.
ACGGCGCCCGCGGCTTGGCGCCCAGCCAGGCGCGCAACGCAATCCAGGGAATGGCGGGCGCGCCGTGCTGCGTGAAGTGCGTGGACAGCCCGCTGTCGCGGTTGTCGAAGCGGATCACGCGGTAGCCCGCATCCACCAGCGATTGCACCAGCGCGGCGGGCCAGTGGATCAGCTGGCCGCCCAGGCCCATCACCAACAGCACGGGCGTGCCGCTGCCGCCGGTGTCTTCCACCTCAATTTGAAGGCCGTTTGCTTCAATTTTCATAGCTTCCAGCGCTGGTGGCACCTGCGCCAGAGGGCCAATTCACTCAGAATGGGATGCGCGTGCGGTTTCAAACGAACTCGCGCTCGCGCAGCCATTTGGTGGCGATCCACTTCTCGCCCGCCGTCACCGGCGCGCCGCCGTGCAGCGTGCGAGTGGACGGGTCGGCCCGGTCGTAGCTGAAGAACACCGCGTTGCCACGCTTGGGCGCCACGGTGAGCTGCACGTCGGGGAAGACCGTGCCGCCGCCGTTATCGGGCTCGCTGAGGTACATGACCACTGTGCCCACGCGCTGGCCGCCGCGTTGCAGGATGGTGGGCGTGCCGGGCTCGGCCGGGTCGAAGTAGTCGTAGTGCGGCTTGTATTCGGTGCCGGGCACGTACTGCAGCACCTGGATGCCTTCGCCGTTCACCTCGGGCCAGTTGACCAGCTTGGCGATGCGCGCGTCGATGCGGCGCACCAAGTCGCTCTCGCCGCGCTGGAAGAACATGCCCTGGCTGGTGCGATCAGCGTTGATTTCTTCGCCGCCGGTCTTGGTCGCCACGGTGAGCGAGCGGCGCAGGCGCGGGCGGGCAGCTTCCATCAGCGCATCGCATTCTTCGTCGCTGAGCAAGCCGCCGAACACGACGATGCGGGGCGCCGCCATCACGCTGAGCACCGCCACCTGGCGATCGCCACCGTCCAGGTACAAGGGTGCGTTGGCCACATCGGGCTCGGGCACCGGCACAGCGGGCGGCAGGTTGGGCTGGGCCGACTGCGCCTCCAGGTGGCCGCGCAGGGTGGTTTCCATCGCGTCGACGGCCACGTCTTCGTCCCAGCCTGAGGCCTTCATGGATTGCAACACCGATTCGGCGCTGTGCCCGGCCTGGGCCTGCGCAATGATCCAGCTGCGGAGTTCGGGGGTGATTTGTTGGCTCATGGCGTCACTGCTTGCGCCGGAAGACCAGGCGCTCGGGGGTGGAAACGGCGGGGGCCAGTGCGTAGCCTTCCAGGTCGAAGCCTTCCAGCCCGCCCGGGTGGGTGATGCGGTGCTGCGCCGCGTAACGCGCCATCAGGCCGCGCGCGCGCTTGGCGTAGATGCCAATCACCTTGTACTGGCCGTCTTTTTCATTCTCGAACACGCAATCGATCACCCGCGCCTTGATGGCCTTGCGCTGCACCGCCTTGAAATACTCTTGCGACGCCAGGTTGACCAAGACCGGGGTGGTTTCTGCGGCCAGGCGGCGGTTGAAATACGCGGTCAGCCGGTCGCCCCAGAATTCGTAGAGGTTGGCGCCGCGGTCGGTCTTGAGCGCCGTGCCCATCTCCAGCCGGTAGGGCTGCATCCAGTCCAGCGGGCGCAGCACGCCGTACAGGCCGCTCAAGATGCAAAGGTGCGCCTGCAGCCATTCCAGCTCAGCGGGCGACAGGCTGCGCGCCTGCAAGCCGCCGTACACGTCGCCGTTGAAGGCCAGCACCGCCTGGCGCGAATTGCTGGCCGTGAAGCGCGGGCGCCAGGCCGCATAACGCGCCACGTTAAGCGCCGACAGCGGGTCGCTCAGGTGCATCAACTGCGCCACCTGCTGCGGCGAATAGGCGCGCAGCACGTCGATCAGTTCGGCCGCGGGCTTGGCAAACTCCGGGCTGGTGTGCGGCACCGCTTCGGGCAGCGGGCTTTCATAGTCCAGCGCTTTGGCCGGAGACAATACAAAGAGCATGCTGCCGATTTTGTACCAAGACGCGCACCTGATCGCCATCGACAAGCCAGCCGGCCTGTTGGTGCACCGCACCGGCCTGGACGCGGGTGAGACGCGCTTTGCCGTTCAACTGCTGCGCGACCAGATCGGCCAGCCGGTCTGGCCCGTTCACCGACTGGACAAAGGCACCAGCGGCGTGCTGCTTTTCGCGCTTGACGCAGATACAGCCAGCGCCACCAGCTCTCTTTTTGCTAGCAACGGGATCCGCAAGCGCTACCTGGCCATGGTGCGCGGCTGGCCGCCCGAAGCTGGGCGCATCGACCATCCGCTGAAACGGATGCTGGACGATGCTCGCCGCACCAGCAGCGCCACCGAGGTGCAGGATGCCGTCACGCATTTCCAGCGTTTATCGACGTACGCCCTGCCCATCCCCTATGGCGCTTTCAGCCAGACGCGGTGCGCCCTGGTCGCGCTGATGCCCGACACCGGGCGCCGTCACCAGCTGCGGCGGCATTGCAAGCACCTGTCGCACCCCATCCTGGGCGATGCCACCCACGGCAAAGGGCCACTCAACCGCGACGTCGCCAATTGGGTGGGCATGCAGCGCCTGTGGCTGCACGCGCAATCGCTGCAACTGCCTCATCCGTGGCGCGCCGAGATTATTGAGATCGATGCTGCCTGCGGGCCAGAGTGGCAGCGCTGGAATGCGGCCCGAGTGGACGGAGCTTAGGCTTCAGACATGGCGCTGAGCTGCCAACGCATTGAGGCGGCGCCGGTCGACAGATGGGGCGTCAGCTGAGGAATGATGCGCGCCGCTTGGGACCCGCCGCAGGTCAAAAACTGGTTTCACGGCCCGCCAGAACGAATTCATACAGCAGCACGCTGAAACCGCTGGGCGTGTAATCCAGCGTGCAATCCAGCAGCATCGGTACCTCGCGCTCGGGCAACAAGCGGCTGACACGCATGGCCACACGCAGCGTCACGTCCTCACCCGCCACCGCATAGGTGTGGCCCAGGCCTTGCGCCAGGTAAAGGAGCACATCAACGTCGTGGCGCACGTCGCCGCTGGTCTCGATCAGCTGGGTGGCCGCGTCGGTGGCGAGCGCCATCAACACCTGCGTCATGTAGATCTGCGCCGCCAGGGCGGACCGCTGGGGCATGTGCTCGGCGTCGATCCCGTTGACCACCGCAGCCAGCTGCCCCTTCTTGAAACCGCGACGGGGCGGCTCATCCGCCGCAAGCTCATCGTCCTTGTGGCCGGCCAGTGCGGCGAAGTTTGGCGGAGGCACATCGGCCAGTGCCGTCAGCTGATCCAGGGACATGCGTGGCACGGAGGCGGGTATGTCCAGCGACGGTAGAGTCGCGTCGATCGTACTGGCCAGAAACTGCGTCGGCGGTGGCAAATCGGGCTCGGCCAAGTCGCTGAAGGCTGCCGCTGCGGGCGGTCGCGCCGGGCCGGGTTGCAACACGATCAAACCGCGGCGTCTCAGGTGTTCGACATCGACACCCACGCTTTCGCCGAACAGATCGACCAGGTCCGCCATCGACCGATTGCCGTTGAACAGCACCATGACCTGACGTTCACGCAGGCTCAGCGCCGCGCGCTCACGCAACGCAGCTTTACCTTCGTGGGTCTTCTGATAGAACATAGGGAACGTCAAGTGAGTCGCGGATTGTAAATAAGACGCGCCTCGCCTGGCTATCTTCTGAGGCCCAGGAAAACCATAACGCCCGGCCAAGCCGTGACATTTAGTCGACCGGCGTTGCGTGCCGCGCGACAGCGCTATTCATAGCGTTCGGTTGTGCCACCGCGCGTGCAATGCCAACCGGTAACGCTATATATTACGCAGCAGGAAGCGCACATCCCGACTGCGCCAGCCGGGATTTCTATCAATTGATCCGGTTTACTGAGCGCTCCAGCCGCCATCGGACGCCCAGGACTGCCCCGTCACGTTGTCCGTGGCAGGCGAGCAGAAGAACACCGCCAGTCCACCCAGCTGCTCTGGCGTGGTGAACTTCAAGGACGGCTCCTTCTCCTGAAGCAACTCACGCGTGGCGTCTTCCGCGCTGATCTTCTCCCGCGCAGCGCGATCGTCGATCTGCTTTTGCACCAAAGGGGTCAACACCCAGCCCGGACAAATGGCATTGCAGGTCACCCCGGTCTTGGCCGTCTCGAGTGCCACGGTTTTCGTCAGTCCGACCAAACCATGCTTGGCTGCAACATAAGCGGACTTACCCGCTGACGCCACCAGCCCGTGGACGGACGCGATGTTGATGATCCGTCCCCACTTCTGCCGCTGCATGTGGGGAAGCGCCAAGCGCGTCGTGTGAAAGGCTGAAGAGAGGTTGATGGCAATAATCGCGTCCCAGCGCTCCGTCGGAAAATCCTCAACGTTGGACACGAACTGGATGCCGGCATTGTTCACCAGCACATCGACACCGCCGAAAGCGGCCGTAGCCGAGTTCATCATGTCCTCGATCTCGGCCGGTTTGGACATGTCAGCGCCGTGGTACTCGACCTTGACACCCTGCGCGGAGATCTGCGCCTTGGCACCGTCCACGTCACCAAACCCATTCATGACGATGTTTGCGCCCTGTTTGGCCAGCTCAATAGCGATGCCCAAGCCGATGCCGCTGGTAGACCCAGTCACCAGGGCGGTTTTTCCTTGAAGAATCACGGATGCTCCTACATGCAGAGTTGAAGGTACTCAGCATCATAGCGCTCAGGGGTGTTCACCGCGCGACGAGACGACGAGCACCAAGACGACCTGTGTCGTAGAGCGACTGGCCAAAACGCAATCAATTCGCAGCCGGTCACAATTGAAACATTGAACACGGGCATCAGACGGCGGATTTTCACCCCCAAAAGCAAAACGCCCAGTCATTGCTGACTGGGCGTTTGCTGCTGTAATAGCCTGACGATGTCCTACTTTCACACGGGAATCCGCACTATCATTGGCGCTAAGGCGTTTCACTGTCCTGTTCGGGATGGGAAGGAGTGGTACCACCTTGCTATGGTCATCAGGCATAACTTTTTGCCGGCCTGACTAGGTCAGGGCGACGAATTCATAGAGTGAATCAGTTTGTTTTGATTGGCGTCACTTGGCATAACACCTGATCGATTGATCAAAGTTATAGGGTCAAGCCGCACGAGCAATTAGTACTGGTTAGCTTAATGCATTACTGCACTTCCACACCCAGCCTATCAACGTCCTGGTCTTGAACGACTCTTTAGGGGGCTCAAGGCCCCGGCAGATCTCATCTTGAAACGAGTTTCCCGCTTAGATGCTTTCAGCGGTTATCTCTTCCGCACTTAGCTACCCTGCGATGCCACGGGCGTGACAACAGGTACACCAGAGGTGCGTCCACTCCGGTCCTCTCGTACTAGGAGCAGGCTTTCTCAAATCTGCAGCGCCCACGGAAGATAGGGACCAAACTGTCTCACGACGTTTTGAACCCAGCTCACGTACCTCTTTAAATGGCGAACAGCCATACCCTTGGGACCGGCTACAGCCCCAGGATGAGATGAGCCGACATCGAGGTGCCAAACACCGCCGTCGATATGAACTCTTGGGCGGTATCAGCCTGTTATCCCCAGAGTACCTTTTATCCGTTGAGCGATGGCCCTTCCATACAGAACCACCGGATCACTATGTCCTGCTTTCGCATCTGCTCGACTTGTCAGTCTCGCAGTTAAGCACGCTTATGCCATTGCACTATCGTCACGATGTCCGACCGTAACTAGCGTACCTTCGAACTCCTCCGTTACACTTTGGGAGGAGACCGCCCCAGTCAAACTGCCTACCATGCACTGTCCCCGATCCCGATAAGGGACCTAGGTTAGAACCTCAAACACACCAGGGTGGTATTTCAACGTTGGCTCCATGCGATCTAGCGACCACACTTCAAAGCCTCCCACCTATCCTACACAGATCTGTTCAAAGTCCAATACAAAGCTACAGTAAAGGTTCATGGGGTCTTTCCGTCTTTCCGCGGGGAGATTGCATCATCACAAACATTTCAACTTCGCTGAGTCTCTGGAGGAGACAGTGTGGCCATCGTTACGCCATTCGTGCAGGTCGGAACTTACCCGACAAGGAATTTCGCTACCTTAGGACCGTTATAGTTACGGCCGCCGTTTACTGGGACTTCGATC